>SVRL01000053.1 GCA_015064845.1 Oscillospiraceae bacterium
CAAAGCAAAGAGTTTCAGAAGCAAATACTTTTGCGCGTGAAACGACTATGCGACTGGGGAGATTATTTACTTCCGATTCAAGAATCGGGAGGCACCTTCCCCCGCTGGGGAAGGCTTATAAATTCCCGTTTATCTTACCCACGAATTTACGCAAATGAAAGAAACGGAGCAAAAAAATGAACCGCTTGCAAGACCGTACGGATTTTTATATTTGCCGACCGATCATCGGAATCCCACTCTTTTTTCTGATCATGTACGCCGTATTTTCCATATCGTTTTCAGGCATTGGCGCATGGCTGACCGAAATTGCGGAAACGTTCTTTTTCCGTCTTGCGGAAATTTTGCAAGTGCTTCTTTCGGAAATAAGTGTGAATGAAACCGCCGTTAATTTGTTCGTCGGCATTTTCAAGGATGTTACTTCCGTGCTTTCATTTTTACCGCAAACGGCAATTTTTTTCTTTTTGCTTCAATTGCTCGAAGAATGCGGATATATGGCGCGCGCCGTTTTCGTTACGGATACGCTGTTCCGCCGTTTCGGGCTTTCGGGGAATGCCGTCATTCCTGCAATCATCGGGTGCGGATGCACCGTTTCTGCAGTATCGGCCTCTCAAAACACAGAATCGAACGAACGGAAGACATTGCTTTTTTCCGTGCCGTTTTTGCTGTGTAACGCGCGTTTTCCCGTGCTTTTCTTTTTGACTGATGCCTTTTTTCCAAAATATAAAGCGCTTGCCGCGCTGTCTTTTTATGCGCTCTCCGTTTTCACGTTTTTTCTTTCTTCCCTGATTTCATCCAAAGGAAAAAAAGCACCGCCCTTGATCGTAAAATTCCCCGATTATAAAATGCCAAACGTTACCTCGCTTTTTCGGGAAGTAAAAAGCAAATCGGCAGATTATCTGAATCGAACATTGACCGTGATTTTTCTTTGCGCAGTCTGCTTTCATACCGCCGCTTCACTGACACCTTGGTTTCATTTTACGGAAGAAGAAACGGAAAGTCTCCTCTTTTTGTTCGGAAAAATTTTTTCTTTTTTCTTTGTTCCTCTCGGATTCGGAAAAGCGCCGTTTACCGCTTCTCTTTTTGCGGGATTTTTTGCAAAAGAAAATCTGATGTTCGCGTTGGAAATGCTTTCTCCCAAAGAGCTTGCAGCCTTGCTCTCTTTCCCTGCGCGTGTATCTTTTACCGCTTTTTCCATGCTGTATCTTCCTTGCCTGTCCACAGTTTGCGCTGTTTACAAGACCTCAGGCATAAAGACAGTTGTGTATTTTTTGATCCGCTCTCTCCTTTTAGTATATTTCACATCTTTTATTTTATATACATTATCCTATATCATTGTGATTTTTGTTGAAACCTAACAAGAATTTATTGATACATTTATAAAAATTCGTAATTTTTTATATTTTCTTGCAAAATTACCTTGACATTTTCATTTTTTATGGTATAATAGTTTCGTATCTGAACAGTGTTAATTTTTTTGAAAGTTGTGATCCCGTGCATTCCAAACTTGATATTTTGCTTGAAAACGTAAAAAGCGGTAAGCCGTTTTCTTTCAATGCCATCTATTCTCTTTATACCCCCTTGATTGAAAGCCTGACACTAAAATACGGCAAACAATTCTCCGTTTCCGAAGCGGAATTGGACGATATCAAGCAGGAAGCCCTCATTGCGCTCTATCATGCAGTGCTGACTTATGTTCCGAACGAGGAAGTTACGTTTGGTATGTATGCGAAAATCTGTATGCGCAATAAAATCATTTCCTATATACGCTGTTTTCTTGAAAACGATGTTCCGCTTTCTCTTGAAGAAATAGAAATTGATTTTGAAGAACCCTATTTCGAAACACCGGAACAAATTGTCATCAGTAAAGAATCTCTTTGCAGTCTGAATCGCAGAATTGACGAAACTTTAACAGATTTTGAAAAATCGGTATTCGCCCTTTATATCGGCGATATGTCCTATGCGGACATAGCAAAAAAGCTTGAAAAGCCAACAAAATCCATTGACAACGCCATTCACAGAATCAAAGCAAAGTTACGGAAACTTTTATAAAAAGATGGCAAAAGCCATCAAATCCGATTGAACGGTACTTCCTCCGTATTGATCATCAAATTGCTGTATTTTCCCTGTGGGGATAGATATAGAAAGCAAATTTAATCCGTTAAGTTTGTTTTGATATGCCCAAATAGCTTAAATCACAGAGCGTTGTTTTCAAAGGTGTCGGTCGGAATCCGGCTTAGGGCGAAATATTTTATTAAACCTATATTCAAAGCGAGGTAAACACAAATGTATCAGGACAAGACATTGGTATGCAAGGATTGCGGTAATGAATTCGTATTCACCGCAGGCGAACAGGAATTTTACGCAGAAAAAGGTTTTCAGCACGAACCCCTGAGATGCAAATCCTGCCGTGCCGCTAAGAAAAATTCCGGCAAACCCGCAAGAGAACTCTTCTCTACCACATGCGCTCGTTGCGGCAAGGAAGCAAAAGTTCCTTTCCAGCCCAGCAATGACAGACCTGTTTATTGCAGCGACTGCTATGCTGAAATGAAACAACAGTAATATAGTTATTTTAAGAACTATTTCCCCTTTCGCTTTGCGAAAGGGGTTTGTTTTTTCAAAAAAAATTCAATGTAAAACTTGACAAATCCCTTTTCCGTGTGATATAATACAAAATGTTATACGCGGGCGTGGCGGAATGGTAGACGCGCCGGTCTTAGGAACCGGTGGAACACCGTGCAGGTTCAAGTCCTGTCGCCCGCACCAGTCGAGAGCCTCGACACGCATTTGCGCGCTCGAGGTTTTTGTTTTTTCAAACTTCAACGCACGCGCTTATTTGAAGTGCGTTATGAACACTCGCACCAGCCGACAGTGTCGGCACCCAAATATCGGGTGTCGATAGCAAAAATCCGAACCTCATTACACAACGGTGGGGTTCGGATTTATCTTTATTAACTGCACCGGAAAAAAGCCATTCGCTTAAGCGAACGATTTCACTAAAAATCCCTAAATTCAAAACTTACCGAACATAAAAAGCCTTGATATCGGTCAATGCATACGCGCCGTCAGAATCGGTAATCTCCACTTCATATTTGGAGCAACGGATGGCACCGAAACGGCAATACACTTTATGTCCAACCGTACGTCCTTCAAAAAGAAGGATTTTTTTATGTTTATAATGCGGTAAATATCCGTAAATACGGAAAGAACGAATGGATTGTCCCTCGGTCAGATCTTCTTTCAGCATTAAACAGTTGGAAAGTCTTTCTTCTTTGGGAATGATCCATTTTTCCGAAAGTTCCGTATGTGACATCGTATAAATATTTCCTTCTCTGACAGGTTCGGTATAAGGAAGCGGTTTTCCGTAGGAATTGCGTATTCTCTCACCAAGCGCAAGCAATCTTTGCGCGTCGGCATCGGGCAAAAGACCGCGGTTATCGGGACCGATATTCAAAAGGAAATTCGAACCGTGTCCAACAGACATTTCATACATACCGAAAAGCTCGTCCACGCTTTTGAGCGTTTCTTCATTCAGATCGTAAAACCACGTTGCTCTGATTTTGCAATCGCATTCACTCGGTAAAAAGAGCGCGTTGGATAATTTCTGTTCTTCTTTGGAAAGCTCGGAATAGTCCGTTGCCGAAACGACGAGAGGATTATTCAGCGAAGCGTAACCATCCTCATTGCCAACCCAACGGATTCCCTGCGTCCATTCGGGATCGCCAAAGGTCAGCATATCGGGCTGTAAGCGTTCCATTTCGGCGACAATGCGTTTTTTATCGTATTCATGCCCCTCGGAACCGCAACCGTCAAACCAAAGATAATCAATCTTACCGTAATTGGAAAGAAGCTCCGTGATCTGCGCAATGAAATAATCGTCATATTCCTTTGCATTGGAAAAAGGAATCGCATGGCTTCCCCATTGCGCGGGAGAATAATAAAGTCCAACTTTCAAACCGTATTGACGGCAAGCATCGGTAAATTCACGCACAACGTCGCCCTTTCCGTCTTTCCAAGGTGTGTTGGCAACGCTGTAACGGGAATGTGCCGACGGCCAAAGCGCAAAGCCGTCGTGATGTTTGCAAGTCATGATCGCATACGTTGCGCCCGCTTCTTTGGCAAGACAAATCCATTGACCGCAATCCAGGGATTCGGGATTAAAGCCCTCCGCAGGCATCTCAATTCCATCCCAATCTCGATGTCCGGGATAAAAGGAACGTATGCCGAAATGGAAAAATACCCCGAATTCCCAATTCAAAAAATCCACCTGTCTTTGATAACCGTTCATAACACCCTCCGCTTATAAAAATTTTTTGTTGATTTTATCATAACATATCTATCCCTTTTTGTCAATCAGAACCGCTGAAAGACGCAGGGCTCACGCATGAAAAAATTTCAATTCATTTTGTCAGAGAACTGATAAACGAAATCGGAACATCCAAAAGAATTGTACAAAATTTCCAAGATGAATTTGTAAAAATAGCAGGATATCTTGCTTAATTCGAACGTTTAAGAGAGAATTAAGCATACCTGCGTCTCGATTTTTACAAGTTCATCTCTGCTGAAAGCGAAAAATCTGCACAGGCGATCAACCTGCCTAAGGTTGTTTGCTTCTTTTTTGTAACTTTTTTCTTTCAAACAAAGAAAAAAGTTTTGTTTCCTTGAGAACAAGAGAAAATAAAAATAAAATTTCAATAAAAAATTTTTCATGCGTGAGCCCTGCTGAAAAACGCGGCAAAGTATTTAACGTGAGTTCGATGAAGTTTATGAGAATGCAGAGTGAAATTTTTGTTAAGCCGTTTTTTAACAAAACATCGAAGGCTTTCTGCGCGTGCAAAGCCACTCACTGTCATCAGAGTCGGCGCCATAGCAACACGGATAAACGAACTATGTAAAACACACAAAAAAACAAACTGTAATTTGTATATATAAAGGATAAAATTTGCAGAAAAAAACATTGACTTCATTATATAAAAGTGGTAAAATAATTTATTGTTAAAAAAAATTATGAAAAAATGCCGTTTTGCGGCATGAGGTATTTTATGGTTATCACTGATTTACTTGAACGAAATGCTCGTTTTCAAGGCAATAATATTTGTCTTGTCGAGATCAATCCATCCGAAGAACGCGATCGTGCGCGCTCATGGCAGGAATTGAATCTCATTGAAAGCGCGCATCCCGAAGCGCCGTATCGGCGCGAACTTTCCTGGCGCGAATTCGAAAGACGCGCTAACCGTTTTGCCAATCTTCTTCTTTGCAGAGGATTAAAAAAAGGCAATCGCGTTGCCATTCTGATGATGAACTCGCTGGAATGGCTTCCCATCTATTTCGGCATACTCAAAGCAGGATGTCTTGCCGTACCGATGAACTTCCGTTATTCCGCCGATGAAATCAAATACTGTCTGGAATTGGCAGACGTAGACGTTTTGGTTTTCGGTCCCGAATTTGTCAGTCGTATGGATACCATTGCAAACGATATTCCAAACGTAAAAATGTTGTTTTATGTCGGAAAAGACGGTCCTTCGTATACGGAAGACTGCCTGAAACTGATGTCTTACGCTTCCATCGAACCGCCCCCCGTCGATCTTTGGGAAAATGACGATGCCGCCATCTATTTTTCTTCCGGTACAACAGGCTTTCCCAAAGCCATTCTTCATAAACACCGTTCCTTGATCAACTCCGCCATGATTGAACAAAAACATCACGGACAAACGGAAAACGATATCTTTCTTTGTATCCCTCCGCTCTATCATACGGGCGCGAAAATGCACTGGTTCGGTTCTCTCTTTTCGGGAAGCCGCGCGGTTCTTTTGCGCGGTGTCAAGCCCGAGTGGATTCTCCGTGCGGTTTCCGAAGAACGCTGCACCATTTTGTGGTTGCTCGTTCCGTGGGCGCAGGATATTTTGGATGCCATCGAATCCGGTAAAATCGATATGTCCAAATACCGCTTGGATCAACTCCGCCTTATGCATATCGGCGCGCAACCCGTTCCTCCGAGCCTGATTCAACGCTGGCTGAAAATCTTCCCGAACCATCAGTACGACACCAATTACGGACTTTCCGAATCCATCGGTCCCGGTTGCGTTCATCTCGGCGTGGAAAACGTACATAAAGTCGGCGCCATCGGTAAAGCGGGATATCTCTGGAGAACCAGAATCGTTGACGAACACGGCGTTGACGTCGCGCAGGGTGAAGTCGGCGAACTCATCGTCAAAGGTCCGGGTGTTATGACCTGCTATTATAAAAACCCCGAAGCCACCGCAGAAACCATTCACGGCGAATGGCTCTATACGGGCGATATGGCAAAAGAAGACGAAGACGGCTTCATCTATCTCGTAGACCGTAAAAAGGACGTCATCATCACGGGCGGCGAAAATCTCTATCCCGTTCAGATTGAAGATTTCCTGCGCGCGCATGAAAAGATCAAAGACGTTGCGGTCATCGGTCTGCCTCACGCCAGACTCGGCGAAATTGCCGCCGCTGTCATTGAAATCAAAGAAGGTACGGTTTGCACGGAAGAAGAGATCAACGAATTCTGTCTGGAACTTCCCCGCTACAAACGTCCCAAAAAGATCATCTTTGAAAAAGTTCCGCGTAATCCCACAGGTAAAATCGAAAAACCCGTTCTCCGCGAAAAATATTGCCATGGCAGATTGGTCGAAGCGCAGATCACAGGTTAATCTCTTTTAAATCAAGACATAAAGCAAAGGAAACTTTCTATCATGGATATGTTTATTAAAATTTCTATGCTTGTCGTTTTCTTCGGTATCATGATCGGCATTGGTCTTTATTGCCGCAAGCATTCCACCGACGTCAACGGCTTCGTTCTCGGCGGAAGAAACGTCGGTCCCTGGCTGACGGCTTTTGCTTACGGAACGTCCTATTTTTCCGCCGTCGTTTTCGTCGGCTATGCAGGCCAGTTCGGTTGGAAATACGGCATTGCCGCAACTTGGGCGGGCATCGGTAACGCCCTGCTCGGTTCTTTGCTCGCATGGGCAATTCTCGGCAGAAGAACCCGTGTGATCACTCAGCATTTGAACAGCGCAACCATGCCGCAATTCTTTGAAGCGCGCTTCAAAAGCGAAGCCCTGAAACTGGCGGCTTCCGCAATCATTTTTATCTTTTTGATTCCTTATACCGCTTCTCTTTATAACGGACTTTCCCGTTTGTTCGGCATGGCGTTCAATATCGACTATTCCGTCTGTGTCATCGTCATGGCGGTGCTGACGGGTGTTTACGTCATTGCAGGCGGTTATATGGCAACGGCAATCAACGATTTCATTCAAGGCTTGATCATGATTTTCGGTATCATTGCCGTTATCGTCGCCGTTCTGAACAGCCAAGGCGGTTTCATGGAAGCGCTCGATAAACTCGGACAGGTATCCGATCCTACCGTTTCCGAAACCCCCGGCGTATTCGCTTCCCTTTTCGGACCCGATCCGATCGGATTGCTCGGCGTCGTTCTGCTGACTTCGCTCGGCACTTGGGGACTTCCTCAGATGGTACAGAAATTCTATGCCATCAAAAGTGAAAAAGCAATCACGAAAGGAATGGTCATTTCCACCATTTTCGCCGCCATCGTTGCGGGAGGCTGTTACTTCCTCGGCGGCTTCGGCAGACTTTTCTCGGATAAAATCGACGTTGCCCAGAACGGATACGACTCCATCATTCCCACCATGCTTTCCGAATTACCCACCGTGCTGATCGCCATCGTTATCATTCTCGTACTTTCCGCTTCCATGTCCACGCTTTCTTCCCTCGTTCTCACGTCCGCCTCCACACTGACGCTGGACTTCATCAAGGGAAAAATCGCAAAGAACATGCAAGAGAAAAAACAACTCCTCATCATGCGCCTTCTGATCGTCTTATTCATCGCCATCTCGGTGGTGCTTGCCATCGTTCAGTATAAATCCAGCGTAACCTTCATCGCGCAGTTAATGGGCGTTTCGTGGGGCGCTTTGGCAGGCGCGTTCCTCGCTCCTTTCCTTTACGGTCTGTATTGGAAGCGCGTAACGAAAGCCGCCGTTTGGACAAACTTCATTTTCTCCACTGCCTTTATGCTTGCAAATATCGTCGCAAAATCGTATTTTCCCGTCATTCTGCAATCTCCCATCAACGCAGGCGCGTTCTGTATGCTTGCGGGACTTCTCATCGTTCCCGTTGTCAGCCTCTTTACCAAAGCGCCCGCAAAGGAACATCTCGATCACGTCTTTTCCTGCTATGAACGTACCGTTCAGGTCAAGGTTACAGATTCCATCGGCGAAGAAACACATAAATAAGTAAATCCATTGGATTTACCGCGAAGATAAATGATGGTTTATGTAACCTCTTCCGTCGGCTACGCCGCCACCTTCCCCAAAGGGGAAGGCTTTGAGAATCTGATCTTTTGTCAGGTTTTGTAAGACTTTTTATCTGAAAACAAAGATATTTAAGAGCCTTCCCCTTTGGGGAAGGTGGATTGCGAAGCAAGACGGAAGAGGTCATAAATTCCCATTTATCTGATCAGCAGACGAAAACCCAATCCCCCCGAAAAACAAAAAAGAATCATTGAAAATATCAAATACAATCAAAAAGGAAACTCACACTATGAAAACACTCATGCTTGGCAACGAAGCCGTTGCCCGCGGACTTTTTGAAGCAGGATGCGCTTTCGTATCCAGCTACCCCGGTACGCCCAGTACAGAAATCACGGAAGCCGCAGCCGTATATAAAGAAATTTACGCTGAATGGGCACCCAACGAAAAGGTTGCGCTGGAATCCGCATTCGGTGCTTCCCTCTCCGGCCGCCGCAGCTTCTGCGGTATGAAACACGTCGGTCTGAACGTAGCGGCAGACCCGCTCTTTACCATTGCGTATACGGGTGTAAACGCAGGGCTTGTCATTGCCGTTGCCGATGATCCCGGTATGCACAGTTCTCAGAACGAACAGGATTCCCGCCATTATGCGCGCGCATCCAAAATCCCCATGCTCGAACCCGCAGACTCTGCCGAAGCCATCGCTTTCACAAAAGAAGCGTATGAAATCTCCGAAAAATTCGATACTCCCGTCCTCCTCAAGATGTGCACTCGCGTAGCGCACTCTCAAAGTGTAGTGGAACCGGGCGAACGCACCGAAGTTGCAAAAGCATATGCAAAGGACGCAGCGAAATATATCATGATGCCCGGCAACGCAAAACGCCGCCACCCCATCGTGGAAGCGCGTACCGAAGCGCTCATCGCATTTGCGGAAACCACCCCCCTCAATACCGTTGAAAACGGCGCGGACAATTCCATCGGTATCATTACCTCTTCCACCTCCTATCAGTATGTAAAGGAAGTATTCGGCGATACATATCCCATCATGAAGCTCGGTATGATCTGGCCCATGCCCGAAAAGAAGATCATTGATTTCGCGCACAGTGTCCGTACCCTCGTCGTTGTCGAAGAACTTGACAGCTTTATCGAAGCGCATGTAAACAGCCTCGGCATTTCCTGCATCGGTAAAAGCAAATTCTCCTGCATCGGCGAATTCAGCCAGAACGTCATCCGCGAACAAATGCAGGATCTCGTCATCACAGGCAAAAAGATCGATGCCGATATTCCCGCTCGTCCTCCCGTCATGTGCGCAGGCTGTCCCCACAGAGGTCTGTTCTACACCTTGGTACGCAATAAAGTTACCGTTATGGGCGATATCGGCTGTTATACCCTCGGCGCAGTTCCTCCGCTCGGCGCGCTCGATACCACTATCTGTATGGGTGCTTCCGTTTCGGGCTTACACGGCTTCAATAAAGCAAGCGCGCTCGAAGGCTCCGTCGTTGACGAAAAGAGAAAAACCGTTGCCGTCATCGGTGACTCCACCTTCATGCACTCCGGTATCACAGGTCTTGTGAATATTGCTTACAACGATTCCAACTCCACCGTCATCATCGTGGATAACTCCATTACGGGTATGACGGGACATCAGCAGAACCCCACCACGGGTATGAACCTCAAAGGCGATCCCGCCGCAAAGATCGATTTGGAAACCCTCTGCCGCGCCGTCGGTATCCGCCGTGTACGCGTGGTCGATCCTTATGACCTTGCCGCTTGCGATGCCGCCGTTAAAGAAGAACTCGCCGCAAACGAACCTTCCGTTATCATCTCGCGCCGTCCCTGCGCTCTCCTGAAATACGTAAAACACAATAAACCCCTTTCCGTTGATTCCGATAAGTGCAGAAGCTGCAAGATGTGCATGAAGATCGGCTGTCCCGCCATCAGCATGGTCGGCGGCAAAGCAAAGATCGACAATACGCTCTGCACGGGTTGCGGCGTTTGCGCTCAGCTTTGCAAATTCGATGCTTTTCAGAAAGGAGATCACTAATCATGCAGACTAAAAATATTATGATCGTCGGTGTCGGCGGTCAGGGAAGCTTGCTCGCTTCCAAACTTCTCGGCAGACTCCTTTTAACAAAGGGTTATGACATCAAGGTATCCGAAGTGCACGGCATGAGCCAGCGCGGAGGAAGCGTCGTTACTTACGTCCGCTTCGGCGATAAAGTATATTCCCCCATCATCGACCGCGGAGAAGCAGACTTCATCGTTTCTTTCGAACTTCTCGAAGCCGCTCGTTATACGGAATATCTCCGTCCCGAAGGCAGAATCATTACCAACACACAGCAGATCAACCCCATGCCCGTCATCACAGGCGCGGCAACTTACCCCGAAGCATTGGTTGAAAAAATGCAAAACGCGGAAATCTCCATCGATGCCATCGATGCGCTTGCACTTGCGGAAGAAGCAGGCTCCGCAAAAGCCGTTAACCTCGTGCTTCTCGGCAGACTTTCCAAATATTTCGACTTTTCCGAAGATGAATGGATGGAAGCCATTGAAAAAAGCGTTCCCGCCAAATTCCTCGAACTTAATAAAAAAGCGTTCCGTCTGGGCGCAAAAAACTGAAATTCCAAACCGGAAAATCCTAAGGAGATTCATCACTCATGAAACGTTATTATCAACCCGAAATCGAAACTGCCTCACGTGAACAGATCCGCGCATGGCAGGACGAAAGACTTGTCAAACAGGTCAAACACGTCTGGGATAATGTCCCTTACTACCGTAAAAAGATGGAAGAAAAAGGACTGACTCCGGACGATATCCAATCCACGGCAGATCTTCACAAACTTCCTTTTCTGACAAAAGATGACCTCCGCGAAGCTTATCCTTACGGACTGATGGGAAAACCGCTTTCCGATTGTGTCAGAATCCAATCCACTTCCGGAACAACGGGCAAACGTGTCGTTGCATTTTATACACAGCACGACGTTGACCTCTGGGAAGATTGTTGCGCCCGCGCGCTTACCGCTGCAGGCGCAAGCAACGAAGACGTCGTTCACGTTGCTTACGGTTACGGTCTTTTCACAGGCGGCGCGGGAATGCACGGCGGCTCTCATAAAGTCGGCTGTCTCACGCTCCCCATGTCCTCCGGTAACACCGAGCGTCAGCTTCAGTTCATGACCGACCTCGGTTCCACCATTCTCTGCTGCACACCCTCTTACGCCGCTTATCTTTCCGAAACCATTCACGAAAAAGGCTTGCGCGATCAGATCAAGCTCAAAGCGGGCATCTTCGGCGCGGAAGCATGGAGTGAAAATATGCGCCGCGATATCGAAAACGGACTTGGAATCAAAGCGTACGACATTTACGGTCTGACCGAAATTTCCGGTCCCGGCGTTGCATTTGAATGCGAAGCGCAGACAGGTATGCACATCAACGAAGACCACTTCATTGCGGAAATCATCGACCCCGAAACGTTGGAAGTTCTTCCCGAAGGCTCTAAAGGCGAATTGGTATTCACCTGCATTACCAAAGAAGCATTCCCCCTTCTCCGTTACCGCACGAAAGATATCTGCATTCTTACCCGTGAACCTTGCCCCTGCGGAAGAACACACGTCAAAATGTCCAAACCGATGGGACGTTCCGACGATATGTTGATCATCAAGGGTGTCAACGTATTCCCCTCTCAGATCGAACAGGTGCTTCTCGAACAGGGTTATGCGGCAAACTATCAGCTCATCGTAGACCGTGTCAACCACTCCGATACGCTTGAAGTTCAGGTTGAAATGAACGCGGTTACCTTCTCCGACTCTCTTGCAAAGATCTCCGATATGGAAAAGAAACTCGTGGAAGCGCTCAAAAATATGCTCGGCATTTACGCAAAGGTTACTCTCGTTGCACCGAAATCCATCACACGCAGCGAAGGTAAAGCTGTACGTATTATTGATAAACGTAAAATCTAAAAGAAAGGCTCGGTAAAAACACATGAACGTTAACCAGATTTCCGTATTCTTGGAAAACCGCACCGGTCAGCTTGCCGAAACCACACGTCTTTTGGCAAATCAAGGCATTGATATTCGCGCCATCAACATTGCAGAAACCGCAGACTACGGTGTTCTCCGTATGATCGTTGACGATGCCGAAAAAACCGCTAACATTCTTCTGACACACGGCTGCATTTTGAATATGACTCCCGTTACGGTCGTTGGACTTTTGGACAAACCCGCAAGTCTTGCAAATCTTCTTGATATTTTCACGGAAGGCGGCATTGATATCGAATATATGTACGCACTCTTTACCCACGTAAAGGGAAAAGCATATATGGTATTCCGTGTTACCGATGATGAAAAACTGAATAATCTGCTTGCGAAAAACGGTATTGCGCCCGTTACCAAAGAAGAACTCGGTTTGAAATAATTGCATAATATGAAAATCGGCAGTTTCGACTGCCGATTTTTTTGAATCTTGCAACGATAAATGGGAATTTAGCGTATTTCCTCGAAAGGAAATACGCAGTGATATTTGCCTACGGCAAGTGATATTGTGCTTTCGCACAGTGATATTCTGAAAGAGTGATATTCGCCTGACGGCGAGTGGAA
>SVRL01000054.1 GCA_015064845.1 Oscillospiraceae bacterium
TCTGGAGTGGCGATTCCGATTCAGAAATCGGAGGCGACACGATAGAATCTCATCGCAACTTTCAACTAACTTTCAAAAGAATCTTATCTTTTGCTAAGAGATTCTATCGGGCAAAGCATTGCCCTCCAGAATGACAGCAAAGAGGGCAGTTCCTCAACAGACAGAATGTTTTGCAAATTCTTTATTACCGTAAACAATCTTTGATCTTTCCATCGAACTCGCGTTATTATAATAGGGAGAACGAAAATATGTTAAAAGCGGAACTTATAAAAAGAAATCTTCCCGCATTGAAAACGCGGGAAGAGATGATGGAAATTTTGCAAAGGGAAGTATACGGATATTTACCGAACGTAAGATACCGCGTTTTTGCGGACGAACCGAAAACGGTGGAAAAACGGTTTGCTTGCGGGAACGTTATACATTCTTTTGTCAATCTGACGGTTACTCTTGAAAACGGTTCGCATACTTTCCGTGTGGATCGCTTGTTGCATAACGATGGAAAGAAAAGACCGCTGATCCTTTTGAATAATTTTCATCCCATGGGAAGTACGCCTTATTTTCCGATTGAAGAACTTTCGGAATCCGAAATGGATTTTCTCGTATTTTGCTATAAAGATATTTCGTCTGATGACGGCGATTTTTCAAACGGACTTGCAAGACTTCTTTTGCCCGAGGGGCAAAAAACGAATGAAACCTGCGGTAAGATCGGTGTTTGGGCATGGGCAGCCATGCGTGTCCTTGACTACGGATTGACTTTGAAAGGTACGGATGCCGATAATATCGGCATTGCGGGGCATTCACGTCTCGGCAAAACCGCGCTGTATACGGCAATGATGGATGAACGGTTCCGTTTTGTTTTTTCAAATGCCGCAGGCTGTGCGGGCGATTCACTGGCGCATGGCAACAGCGGACACGGCAGGGAAAAACGGACGCCCGAATTGGGAGAGTTGATTTGTGATATCGTTGAAAATTTTCCGTATTGGTTTTGCAAAAATTACGCAAAATATGCCCACGCCAACGTTTCGGAATCCTTCGATCAACATTTTTTGCTTGCAACTATTGCGCCGCGTTGCGTTTTGGTGGGCTCTTGCAATCTGGATTTTTGGGCGGATCCGTGCTCTCAGCAGCTTTGCGCGTTGGCGGCGGGAGAGGCTTGGGAAGCTGTGGGACTTCCCGGATTGGTCGGTTCCCGGCGGTATCTCAATCCGGGCGAAGCGCTTACAGACGGAAACGTCGGCTATTTTCTGATCCATTCTTTGCATTTTCTTTCCAGACACGGTTGGAAATATTTTCTGGAATTTATTGAAAAACATAAAAAGTGAAAGACATTTCCTTTTGCCAAGTAAGCTTTTTATGAAAAATTTTGAATTTATTCAAAATAAATTTATCGAAAATTGTTGTGTTTTTTTCGATTATATGATATGATAAAAATAACAATATAAAATGGGAGAAAAGTGATTTTTATTTTTTCTCTGTTTTAAAAAGCAAATCATAAATAAGAAGGGATGAAATCATCATGGCTGAAACAGTAATCAAAAAAACAGCCGAGCTTCGTACTCTTTTGAAAGAAGGTCAGACTGCTGAGCAGAAAGCGCTCGCAAAAGAAGGCCGTCTTTGCGCAAGAGACCGCATGGCGTTGATTTTTGACGAAGGAACCTTCGTTGAAGTCGGCGCATATATCGGTCGTAAGAGAACCGAGCTCGACAAAGAAACCGATGACAGCTTTGAACCTGTAATTACAGGTTACGGCGCTGTGAACGGAACCTTGGTTTACGCATTTTCTCAGGACTTTTCCCGTCTGCACGGCGCACTCGGTGAAATGCATGCAAAGAAAATCGTGAACATTCTTGCAATGGCGAACAGAAGCAGCGCACCCGTTATCGGTGTGTTTGACAGCGCGGGCGCAAAAATTCTGGAAGGTGTGGATGCACTTGCAGGATATGCAAGCATCATGAATGCGTTGGAAACCACGGATTCTCCGAAAATTGCGGTTGTTGCAGGTATTTGCGGCGGCGCTACCTCCGTTCTTGCGGAAATGTTTGATATCGTTGTCGGCGCAAAGAAAACAGGTAAGCTTTATGCAGGTCTTTCGGGTAAACTTGAAAATGCCGTCTCTGCAGATCCTTCCCAGATCGATATCGTTTGCGAAGATGACACTGCCGCCGTTACAAAGGCGCGCGATCTCGTAAAATATTTCGCGGGTGTTGACGTTTGCGCAGATGATATCAACCGTGTGCTTGACATTGAAGATATTCTTGCCAACGAAAAATATGACATGCACGATATTATCAACGTAACGTTCGACGCAGGCTCCTTCACGGAACTTTGCGGCGAAAACGCAAAGAGCATGATTACCGGTCTTGCAACCATGAACGGTGCTCCCGTCGTTGTTATTGCAAATAATCCTTCCTACAAAGACGGATTCCTTTGCACCGGTGCGGCAAAGAAAGCAATTTTTGCTTTGGAAACCGCAGATATTGCGGAACTTCCCGTCGTTACGCTTGTTGACGGAAACGGTATTGGCGACAGCAAGAACTTTGAAGAAAAAGGTTTTTCCCGTGTTCTTGCAAGACTTGCTTCCGAGTATGCAAAGCGCACTTACTTCGACAGACCCACAGTTACCGTTACCCTCGGAGATTCCTTCGGAACCGCATATGCCGTAATGGGCTCCAAAGCTTTGACCGGCGGTATTGCTCTCGCTCTTGACAGAGCAAGAATTTCCGCGATGAATCCCGATAGCGCGATTGCGTTCCTCGGCGAAGTAAAAGACGAATCCAAACATAAAGAAGAAGCAAAGAGCTGGGCTGACCGTTACGCTTCTCCTCTGGAAGCCGCAAAGAGCGGTCATATCGACGATATTATCGATTCCGCAGAGCTTCGTCAGAGAATCGGCGCGGCACTTGCAATGCTCCTTTGATCAAAAGGAGGTTTTGATATGAACATGACGCTTCTTACAGGAGGCCCTCAGATTACGCCAGAATCTTCTTTTCTTGATCGCCTGTCTCTTGGCGGTTCCACACTGTTGCTCGGTATGGCACTTGTTTTTGCGGTTTTGGGCATCATCTTCGTTGCGCTTCAGATCATGCGTGCTGTTTTCACAAAGCAAGCGGTTCAGGCAAAGAAAGCAAGAAAAGCCGCAGAAGCCGCACGCGCGACGGAGCAGAAAACTGCTGTAAAGGCAGAAGAACCCTCATCGATTTCCGATTCCGAAGCACCTGCTGATGACAGTGCGATCGTTGCTGCCATTGTTGCAGCAATTTCCGCATACACGGGTAAGGCTCCCGAAGGCTTCCGTGTTGTTTCTTTCAAAAAAAGAAGATAAAATATATAATTATTGGAGGAAAATATTATCATGAAAAGATATAATGTAACCGTAAACGGCGTTGTTTACGATGTTGTTGTTGAAGAAGTTACAGGCGGCGCAGCGCCCGCTCCCGTTGCAGCAGCTCCCGCACCTGTTGCGGCAGCACCCGCTCCCGCAGCAAAACCTGCTCCTGCAGCAAAACCCGCTGCTCCCGCAGGCGATGCAAAATGCTCCGTTACCGCTCCTATGCCCGGTAATATTCTCGCAGTTAACGTGAAAGTTGGCGATAAAGTGGAAAAAGGCGCAGTACTTTGCATTCTTGAAGCAATGAAAATGGAAAACGAAGTTATGGCTCCCGAAGCCGGAACTGTTTCGTCTGTTACGGTTTCCAAGGGTTCCACTGTTCAGGCAGGAGAAGTTCTCGTAACGCTTGCATAAAATCTGTTTTTCCGGAAAGGAAATTTTATTATGCTTGATTCCTTATTAACTCTTTGGAAAAGTACCGGTATTTATAATTTGTTCAGCGGACCTACCGATATTTGGATAAAAACTCTTATTATGTACGTCATTGTCGGCGTACTCGTTTATCTCGCAATCAAAAAGCAATTCGAACCTCTTTTGCTTTTGCCGATTGCCGTCGGTATGTTTTTGACAAACTTGCCCGGTGCAGAGCTTTTCCATATGGATCTCTTTATCAATATGGATGATCCGAATGCCAAGGTTGTCATTCAGGATGTTTTTGCAAAAGGCGGCTTGATTGATATTCTTTATCTCGGCGTTAAATTCGGTGTATATCCTTCTCTTATCTTTATCGGTATCGGTGCGATGACGGACTTTTCTCCGCTTATCTCCAATCCGAAAAGCATTTTCCTCGGCGGCGCGGCACAGCTCGGTGTATTTGCCGCTTTTGCAGGCGCATTGCTTCTCGGCGCGATTCCCGGTATTGATTTCAATGAAATGGAAGCTGCGGCGATCGGTATCATCGGCGGTGCGGACGGCCCGACAGCCATCAATACCACCAAAGAATTGGCGCCTCATTTGCTCGGTGCGATTGCTATCGCTGCTTATTCCTATATGGCACTGATTCCTTTGATTCAGCCGCCGTTTATGAAGTTGATTACGACTAAAGAAGAACGCAAGATCAAAATGGAAGCACTCGGCACGGTTTCCAAACTGGAAAAGGTGCTCTTCCCTCTGATCGTTCTCTTTATCGTTGCCATCATTCTTCCTGAAGCAACACAGCTTGTCGGCTGTCTGATGTTCGGTAACCTGCTCAACGTTTGCGGCGTTACGGACAGACTTTCCCAGACGGCGCAGAACGGACTGATCAACGTCGTTACCATCTTTCTCGGCATTTCCGTCGGCGCGACAGCAACCGCGGAATCTTTCCTTGATATGAAAACGATATTCATAATTGTTCTCGGTCTTACCGCATTTATACTTTCTACCATCGGCGGTTTGCTCGGTGGCAAGCTTATGTGCAAGCTGACAAAAGGCAAAATCAATCCCCTTATCGGTTCTGCGGGCGTTTCCGCCGTTCCGATGGCAGCCCGCGTGGCGCAGAAGGTGGGACAACAGGAAGACCCTTCCAACTTCCTGCTCATGCACGCTATGGGCCCCAACGTTGCCGGCGTTATCGGTTCGGCAATTTGTGCGGGTGTATTCCTCGCGCTCTTTAAATAATTTACGAAAGAAAGGGAGGCCAAAAATCCTATGGCAAAAGTAAAAATTTGTGAGACAGTCCTTCGTGACTCTCACCAGTCCCTTATCGCAACGAGAATGACAACGGAGGAAATGCTCCCCATTCTCGAACAGATGGATAAAATCGGTTATCATGCCCTTGAAGCATGGGGCGGTGCAACATTTGACTCCTGTCTCCGCTTCCTGGATGAAGATCCCTGGGACAGACTTCGCAAAATCAGAGATAAGGTAAAAAATACCAAACTTCAGATGCTTTTCAGAGGACAGAACATTCTCGGCTACCGTCACTATTCCGATGACGTCGTTGAATATTTCGTTCAGAAATCCATCGCAAACGGTATTGATATTCTTCGTATTTTCGACGCGCTCAACGATGCGCGCAACCTCAAGACCGCAATCAACGCAACCAAGAAAGAAGGCGGTCATGTTCAGGCGGCGATCTGCTATACGACCAGCCCTGTTCACACAAACGAAAGTTTTGCTAAATTTGCAAAACAGCTCGAAGAAATGGGTGCAGATTCCATCTGTATCAAAGATATGGCAGGTCTTTTGAAACCTTACGATGCTTATGAACTTGTTAAGCTCATCAAAGAAGAAACCAGCGTTCCCGTTCAGCTCCACACGCACTATACGTCCGGTCTGGCTTCCATGACCATCCTTAAAGCGATTGAAGCGGGTGTGGATATTGTCGATACGGCAATGTCTCCTTTCGCAATGGGTACCAGCCAGCCGCCTACAGAACCCCTCGTTGCAACCCTTGCGGGTACACAGTACGATACGGGTCTCGATCTTACCGAACTCGATAAGATCAGCAAATATTTCATGCCTTTGCGTGAAAAATATCTTGCAAACGGTTTGCTTGATCCCAAGGTATTGAAGGTTGACGTAAACGCACTTCTGTATCAGGTTCCGGGTGGTATGCTTTCCAACCTCGTTTCCCAGCTCAAACAGGCAGGTCAGTCGGATAAACTTCTTGAAGTTCTTGAAGAAGTTCCGCGCGTACGTGCAGATGCAGGTTATCCGCCTCTCGTAACACCTTCTTCCCAGATCGTCGGCACACAGGCTGTGTTCAATATCATCGGCGGAGAACGTTACAAAATGGTTACCAAGGAATTCAAGGGTGTGGTTCGCGGTGAATACGGTAAGACTCCCGTTGAAATTTCTCCCGAATTCCGCAAAAAGATCATCGGCAAGGAAAAACCGATTACCTCCCGCCCCGCAGATTCCATTGCTCCCGAATTGGATAAACTCCGTGAAGAAGTCAAACCGTGGGCAATTCAGGATGAAGACGTTCTTTCCTATGCGCTCTTCGATCAGGTTGCCGTTAAATTCTTTGAAAGCAGAAAAGCAAAGATGTACGGCTTGGATGCGGAAAATTCCGATTCCGTCAACAAAGTGCATAACGTATAATCATGTAAAAGGAAAAGCGAAGTCGTAAGGCTTCGCTTTTCAACTGTAATAACCAACTGATGAAAGGTATGGCAAAAACTGTCTGAGGACAGAGATTGCTTTTTATGATCAATGAATACTGAGACATATCAAGAAATTTTTCATTGCGTAACGTTTCCTGTTTTTGCTATCTCAGAAAACGGATTTGTGATTTATAAAAATCTGGCGTGCGCAAAATATTTACCGCAAATTTACAAAAGCAGAAAGATAACCAACAAAATTTTACCCGAAATTCCGAAAGAAAGTGCGCCCGTGCGCTTTTTTGGCAGCTTGGCATATTCGGTTGGCCTTGCTTTGCGGGACGGAGAAAATATTGTTTTTCTCTGCTTTACACGTTTACAATATACGGATGGTATTTTGGTTGCAAATCAGCTTTTGCAGGTTTTTGGGAAAGATCTTCTCGGTTTTTTGAGTGAATTCAAAAAACCGATGTCACCATCCGCGCACAATTCTTTCGATTTCCGCTTTTCCGATGAAGCGCTCCTGACACTTGCGGATGAAGAATTCGGCTTTGGGAAATATCGGACAACTTCGCTTACTGAGGCGTTATCTCCTGTTTTAGAGAGACTGAACGAGTTTTTCAATCCGCTGGGCTATTACTTCTCGGCAAAAATTGAAAATACCGTTCCGACATATCTGCCTTTACGCATTTCAATCAGTGAGTTGTTTTTCTTGCTTGGCAAATTGATTTATTTCGTCATGAAGGTTTCGGAGACGCACCGGATAGAAATCGTACTGTTTTCTGAACTTGCCTATTCCCGTCAGGTTTTACGCCTGATGACGAAAACCAATTTAAAAGAGCTTCCGCAAACGGATGGAAACAATGTGTTGCTTTTGGAAAAACTTATGCCGGAATGCGCGGTGGAACTGGAACTTCTCAATCGGACGGGCTTGATGGAAAATAGTGATTTTTCTGTTTACATCGATCGTGTCGGAGCGATGAGCGTTACATACAGATTTTCTTATCTTGAACCCGTTTTGCAAAGTTTTCAAAGCGTGGATGACGGCGGTTTGCCGATTTCAGAGAATATTGAAAATATGATTCAGAGCATTTGGTCAAAACTTAAAGATACGGACGCATCTTGTTGATGATCTCTTCGTGAAAAGAAAGGATATCGCCTGCCAGACGGATATTGTCAAGGGAGGCACCCGCTTGGTCCGCATCGCGGATTCTCTCCTTGTATTCGCTGACGCTTGAAACGGCGCCTTCAATCACAAGTTCCGCAATTTTTGATGTTCCGCTGTCTGTCAGCATGGAAGCTTTCACTGAGATTTCGGAAGGAATTTTTTCCAGCATGCCGGGTGCTTTCGCCTGCGTCGAAAGTAATTCCAACCGTTGCCCCGCCCGTCCCGCAAAACCTTCACAGGTGTCAATGGCGGCGCTAAGCAATTCTTTCAGTTCCCGATTTTCCGTTTTTTCCAAAAGAGCGATCAGCACATCCGAACGCAAGGAGATGCTTTTGTAAATATCCTGCAAAAGCAGAATGTCGGGATTTTCTTTTTTCTTTTCCATAAAACTCTCCATTCTGTCGCGCAAGCGCGACTCCGAATACGACTCCCGAAGCACCGAAAATCCGATTTTCGGGGAATACCGTTTCCAAAAGAATTGCCCAAATCGGGAATTTTTATACGGATTTGTAAAAAATACGCTTTTGTTATGAAAAAAATCCTAAATAAGTAAAAATATTTTTCATAAAACTATTGTATATTTTTAAATTTTGCGTTAAAATATAGGTAGGTACAGAACATTGCCCACCGCAATGTTTCTAAATCAAATTTATAACATACGGAGGATTATTCCCATGGTTAAAGTTGCTATTAATGGTTTCGGTCGTATCGGCCGTCTCGCATTCCGTCAGATGTTCGTTGCTGAAGGTTACGAAGTTGTTGCTATCAACGACCTCACCAGCCCCAAGATGCTCGCTCACCTTCTCAAATACGATACTGCTCAGGGTTCTTTCCTTGGCAAACTCGGTAACGAAGCTCACACTGTTGAAGCTACCGAAGATTCTATCATCGTTGACGGCAAAGAAATCAAAATCTACGCTTGCAAAGATGCAAAAGAATGCCCCTGGGGTGCTCTCGACGTAGACGTTGTTCTCGAATGCACAGGTTTCTATACTTCCAAAGAAAAATCTATGGCTCACATCGAAGCAGGTGCTAAGAAAGTTGTTATCTCTGCTCCCGCAGGCAACGATCTTCCCACCATCGTTTACAACGTAAACAACGAAACCCTTTCCGCTGATGACAAGATCATCTCCGCTGCATCCTGCACCACCAACTGCCTTGCTCCCATGGCTAAGGCTCTCAATGACTACGCTCCCATCCAGAGCGGTATCATGACAACCGTACACGCTTACACCGGCGACCAGATGATTCTCGACGGTCCCCAGAGAAAAGGTGACCTCCGCCGTGCTCGCGCAGGTGCTCAGAACATCGTTCCCAACTCCACCGGCGCTGCTAAGGCTATCGGTCTCGTAATTCCCGAACTCAACGGCAAGCTCATCGGTTCTGCTCAGCGTGTTCCTACCTGCACAGGTTCCACAACCATTCTTATTGCCGTTGTTAAGGGCGCTAACATCACCAAAGACGGCATCAACGCTGCTATGAAGGCTGCTTCCAACGAATCCTTCGGTTACACCACTGAAGAACTCGTTTCTTCTGACGTTATCGGTATGACCTACGGTTCTCTCTTCGATGCAACTCAGACAATGGTTGCTAAGATCGACGACGACACCTACCAGGTACAGGTTGTTTCTTGGTACGACAACGAAAACTCCTACACATCTCAGATGGTACGCACCATCAAATACTTCGCAGAACTTTAATTCAAAGTTTAAGACGTATTTATGCAAAGCCAAGGTTTAACCTTGGCTTTGTTTTTAAGTAAAAAACATGGATTTTGGGGCGGAAAGCCGAAGGTTGCGGCGATTTCGTCCTTGATGGGGAAAAAATATGCAAAACGAAAAATTTAAAGTACAAAATGCTCGCTTTGAAAAAGCATTGCCGGTTTGGCTTTTGGGACGTGAAAAAGAAATGAACCTGTGGATTTCTCTGCGCGCAGTTGCAAGCGGTGCGAAAAAGACAGTTCTCAGACTGACGGGATCGTCCGCTTACGATATTCGTGTCAACGGAACGTTTATTGCTTTTGGTCCCGCGAGATGCGCGCATGGCTTTTACAGAGTGGATGAAATTGATCTGACAGAGGCTGTTTCGGAACAGGCGGTTATTACGGTCAATGTCGCAGGATATAATGCCGATTCTTTTTATCATTTGGATCAAAGTTCTTTTATTTGCGCGGAATTGATTGAAGACGGTGAAATTACCGCTGCAACAGGCGCAGACGGTTTTCTGTGCCGCGTAATGACTGAGCATGAGCAAAAGGCGCAGCGTTATTCCGGTCAGAGGACGTTTACGGAGGTTTATCGAATTTCTTCCATGATTTCGGTATGGGAAAGTGCGGTTGAAATTGAGAAAAAACAATTTTCTCTTGCAAGACTTTTTCCCACGGAGGAAAAAAGATTCATTCCGCGCGGCTCAGAATATAATGTATATGACAAGATTCCCGCGCAAGCGATCATTTCCCGTTCGGAATTTCTTATGGAAGATTATAAAAAACGCGTTTTATATCCGGCGTTTGTTGTTCCGAGAGGCGAAAATACGGGAGCCTCCAAAAAATCTTACACGGTGGGAGAAGCCGAAACCGATATTTTTCTGAATGCAAGAAATATTGAAGTGAAATGCTTGAAAAAAACGGATGAAATTCCGAGCACACAGAGCTTGCGCGAAGGAGAAGCGGTTACTTACCGTATGGCATATAATACCACAGGTAAAATTGCTTTTGAGATTGCCTGCGCGGAAGATGCGGAAATTCTCGTTACGTTTGACGAGATTCTCGGTGATGACGGATTGATCAAATACCGCCGTATGAATACGATCAATACGGCAATGTGGAAATTCAAAAAAGGTACGTACCGCGTTTCTACGTTTGAACCCTATACGTTGAGTGTTATGACCTTCCACGCATTGAAAGGAAAGGCATTCCTTTCAGACGTTCATATGGTTTACTTCGGCGCTTCCGAAATCGGAAAGAAATATTGCGGAGAAGATGAAAATCTTCGTAAAATTTTTGATGCGGCTGTGGAAACTTACCGTCAGAATACCTTTACCATTTATATGGACTGCCCCTCCAGAGAACGCGCAGGTTGGCTTTGCGATAGCTTCTTTACATCCCGTGTTGAAAAAACGTTGACGGGAAAGAGTGAGATTGAACGCTGTTTCCTGGAAAACTTCTTTTTACCTGAATCTTTTTATGGGCTTCCGAAAGGAATGTTCCCGATGTGCTATCCCGCAGATCATTACGGCGGCAATTTTATTCCGAACTGGGCGATGTGGCTGGTTTTGGAATTGGAAGAATATCTGGAAAGAACGGGCGACCGTGATTTCATTGATTCCGCAAAAGAAAGAATCTTTGCGTTGTTGAATTATTTCAAAATGTTTGAAAATAAAGACGGACTTTTGGAAAAACTTGAAAAATGGGTATTTGTCGAATGGTCCAAATGTAATGAGCTGACGCAGGATATCAATTTCCCAACCAATATGCTTTACGCAAAAACACTCCGCGCGGCGGCGAATTTGTATGACGAACCTGCTTTTGCTCAAAAAGCGGATGCGCTGAAAAAGGTCATTAATGAAAAAGCGTTTACAGAAAATGGCTTTTATTGCGATAACGCCGTTTATGGAGAGGACGGTCTTGCAAAACTTTCCGGAGAATGTACGGAAACCTGTCAGTATTATGCATTTTTCTGTGATATTGCGACACCCGAAGAAAAGCCCGAGCTTTGGCAGAGAATGCTTCATGATTTCGGTCCCGAACGTATCATTCCGAATCAGTGGCCGAACTTCACATACGAAGCGAAATGGAAAAATATTTACCCTTCCAACGCCTTTATCGGTAATTACTTGCGTTTGGAATTGCTTTTCCGTTACGGCGAGCATGATAAATTGATTGAAAACATTCGCGGTTTCTTTACCAAGATGGCAGATCTGACGGGAACGCTGTGGGAAAACGATTCCACAACGGCAAGCTGTAATCACGGCTTTGCTTCCCACGTTGTTTACTGGATGGATCGTATGGGTATGGTTTCCGAATAAATATTGATAAAAATTCCGATGGGATATTCCATCGGAATTTTGTGTTTAAATGAATCAAAATCAAAAATTATTCGCCGAAATTGTGAACAATTTGTAAACATTTCAAAAAAGTTGAAACTTTTTGCCCTCCAAATAAGTATATATTATAGAACGGTTTTTATTGATCAATAGGTCAAATTGAATCGAATAACCTAAATCTTATGCCCCCGAAAATCCACTTTACTTTTTCCCGAAAATATGGTACAATAAATAAAAATCGAAGAAACAAGGAGAAATATGTATGAAAAAATTATTTTCCTTATTACTCGCGTGCATGATGCTGTTTTTGACAGCCTGCAACCAAACACCGCCGAATGAAACAACATCAGGTAATCCCCAACTTCAAGAAAGACCAAAGGATTCTGAATTGAAAGATACCATTATTCGAAACAGTTGCATCGATTTTATGGATTTACCTTCGCGTATACTCTTTGAAGACTCCGGTTATGTTTTCTATTACAGTAAGGCAGACGGCAAAGCCTACGTTTACTGTTTTGACCCGCTTTGCGACCATAGCAACGGAACCTGCTTAGCTAATCCGGATGCCGCCGGAAGTCCTTTTGTTTTTTTATTAAGCAGTACATTTTTTATTAATAACCGTTTTTATGCCGTTACCTGTATTGGCAAAATTTTTTCTTTTGCATTTGACGGAAGTGATTTGCAAATAGAATATGAAGACGAAACCTGTAAGTTTGGAAATATTAATAATTATCTCTGGGCTCAAACATACAGTGCATATGATGAATATATTTATATTACTTTGGAAAAAGATGAAAGCGGAAATCCTCATCTGTTGCGTTTTAACACCAAGACGAAAGAAATGGAAGATCTAACCGAAAAAACAGGAAATCATATGTATCCGTCTCTCTTCTATAACGGGGAAATTTACGGAAGAGGAGAACGGTATCAAGGTTGGTATAAAGCTGATTTGGAAATGAAAAATATGGAAGAGATTGAAGAGTTGCAGATATCCAATCAGTTTTACGGAAGCGTATTTTTCAATTTTGCGTACGAGCGAATTGATTCCAAAAACGGCAAATATCTTGGCATCAAATCCTACGATATGAAAACGGGCGAAACGAAAATCATAACCAATGAAATG
>SVRL01000055.1 GCA_015064845.1 Oscillospiraceae bacterium
AGGTGTCAAAACCGGATTTTTTGATTTCTTCCATTGTCATATTCTTAGTTAACTGATAAAGAATGGCGGCAATCATTTCCATATGCGCCAATTCTTCTGTACCTACAACGGAAATATGCATAAAAGAAGGACAAGGGAAAGAATTGAACGAGATTCAGAAAAAATCATTGTATCATATTTGCAAAAAAGTAAATCGCATATATTGACAGTCGATTCCTAAAATGTTAAAATATATATTTATAATTAAGAAAAAGGAGATGTTTGAATGAAAAACAGGAAAATTACTCGTTTATTTGCAATGCTTCTCGCAGCTTTGATGTTTGCTGCGGCATTGCCAACGACCGAACTTTGCGCTTTATCTTCGGACGGTGTCACTTCGATTCCGGCAGGCGCACTTTCGCCGGAAGAATATTACCGTTTGCTTTATGCCAATAACGTACTTGAGTTTGACGATTTACTTTTTGATTACGAAAAAGCGGATTTTGAATTTAAGGAACTGACGGATAATGAAAAATTGGTGGGTCTGTATAAAGATGCGACGATGGCATTGAATATCGCGGGACTTGTAACGGGATTGATTCCCAAGCTGGGGCCTCTTTTGAAAGAAACTTTCAAAGCAGGCGTTTCATGGATCCAAAGAGAAACGGCGTTCCATACTTTTTCCGAAATCCCCAAAAGATTGAATGAACTCGGAACGCAAATGGATGACCTTTACGATGCGTTGGTCAGCAATCTGGATAATCAGACAAGAGAAATTCTGAATGGGCTGGAATCCTTGGAAAACAAAGTGGATATTGAAAAATACGTTGACGCTTTGATTGCTTTTAATAAAAATGATTTTGCTTCTTTTGGCGGATATTACCAATGGAAAGAAAAACTTTTTACCGCCTATGATGAGGTTTTGCTTTATCAGAACAGCGCTTCCGTTGCAGATGAAGATATGAAAGAGGCTTTTGATGCACTCTATGTGGCTGCCGAAAAATCTTCCGTTCTCTATAACGCTATGATCGGCAATCAGTATCCCGAAGATTACTCCGTACAGGAAGCTCTTTTCAATTATTATTTGCTGAAAAATGCGATTCACGGCGAACGCGTGGATCTTGCGGAAACCGTAAACAGTTGCGTGGTTTTTTCGCAGGATTTGTATGCTTCCTATGTATTCTCTCAGATTTGCATGAATCTTTGCTATCAATATCAGGTGGAATACATGAAAAAAGAATACGGCAACGATCTGACAACTAAGAGTTATTATCTTTCCGAAACGGTCAATTCCCAAGACCGCCGTATTTCTTATCATTCTGCGATTAAGCCTTTTATTGAAAAAGGTTTCAAAAATCTTGAAGATGCAGAAACCGAACTTTCCCGTTACTATTCCATTGTTTTGAATTTGTGTGAAAGTTACGATTCTTTTTCTAACGGTCAAATGAATCGCGTGGTTTACAATGAACTGACGGATGAGAATCCGGGTCATGGTATTTCCGTAACAAAAGAGGGCGCTTTGGAACGTTTTATCGTATGCAACAACCGCGTTTGTGTCGGAGATGTGCTTTACCTGAATCCTGTTCCCATGATTTTGACATCTTCCTTTATTGGAAAGTATGCTTTTGTCAGCAATGCGCCTTCTGTTGCTGAGGTTACTGCAGACGGAGTGGTTACAGTCAAAGCCAAAGGTGATTTTTCCATTACCTTGAAATACGGGGATTCCGTTGTTTATACGATGTATTTTATTTCGTATGATAAATTTTCGGGAGGCTCCGGTTCTGCAAGCTCTCCGTATCTGATTTCTTCCGAAAGCGATCTGATTGCACTTGCAAATAATTCGGATTATTGGAAAAAGGGATATCATTTCAAAATGATTCGGAATATTCATATTTCGAACGTTCCTCAGATTGGTTCGAAAGCAAAACCGTTTTACGGTGTTTTCGATGGTAACGGATATACGGTTTCCGGCGCCAATCAAAGCGAAAAAGCTCTTTTCGGTGTTAACTACGGAACCATCAAAAATATGACGGTTTCCGGCGCGTATATTTCCGCGGGATTCCGAGAGTCGCTTTCCAATACCAGAGGCGGTATTTGCGATGGCAATGCCGGTTTGATTGAAAACGTACATTTTATTGCCGGAACGGTTTACAGTAAAAACTATTCCGATACTATTCATGCTGGGGATAATCGAATTTATACTTCTGTGGCTACGCATATTGGAGGTATTGCAGGCGAGAACGAAGGTGTTATCCGTAAATGCACGGTTAAAAATTCTGATTTTTCTGCATATCAGAGAAACGGTACACACACAGTGTCCATTTTGGGCATTGCAGAGGTTGGCGCTCCCGACATTAGTTATGTGAATATGGGAGCAATCGCAGGTACGAATACCAAAAACGGCGTAATTGAAGATTGTCTGTCAACCGGTAATACGGAGTATACGTATATCAAGAGCGTTTCCGGTTACGCAAAAAATCTTTGGGCGGATGCAATCGTACATCTTTGTGTTGCATCTTTCCGTATGGGCGGACTTGTCGGAGAAGACTACGGCGTATTGACTCGCTCCGTTGCATATGACAATTCATTTTCAAAAGATTGGTCATACGACACAAAAAACGATGTAGATATTTTCAATAGCAAAAAATATATTCAGAAAGAAGAAGTTTACAAGAATGATTTTGTCGGCTACGAGCGCGGCGAAGCCGGTCTTTGCCTTTCCAATACAGAAACCTCCCAAGATTTGATTTCTCAGATGACAAAGGCAGGTTGGGTATGGGGAGAGGATCCCTATTTCGATATGAAAGGCATCAGCGGATTTTCCGTTTATAAGCTTCCGAACGTTTTGGCATATGCAAAGAATTCTGTTTTGAACCCTTCCGGTTTGGTCTTGCAAACCGAAAAGGGAGCGTATATTACGGAAGGCTATACGGTTTCCTTCTGTGATATGTCCTCTTACGGAACCAAAACGGTTGAAGTGGAATGGAACGGTATGAAAACATCTTTCGAGGTGGAAGTCGTTTGTTTTCATGAGAACATTGATATCGTGGATTCTTCCGAGGATGTTTTGAATGAAGACGTTATTTGTACGGATTGCGGTCAGAGACTTTGCATTTTGGAAGATTCCAAAAAGCAGGGACATGAACATAAATGGGAAGGTTATGAATCTATTGATGATATGAAGCACAAAACAGAATGTGAGTGCGATGAGATTTTGACAGAACCGCATGATTTTGATGAAGAAATCATCAAGGAGGCAACGCATACCGAAAAAGGAGAAAAGCTTTTTACTTGTAAGGTCTGCGGTCATAAAAAAACAGAGGATATTCCGAAACTTGCTGCGCATACATATGAGTTTTATGAAGAATATAACGAAACCAAGCATAAAGTGGTTTGCGAATGCGGTGCTTATATTCTGAAAGCTCATATTTGGGATTATGATCAAGCGGTAGAAATTAAGCCCGCAACTCATCTGGAGAAGGGTGAAAAATCAATTCCTTGCGAACATTGCAGTGAAACCAAGCTCGAAGAAATTCCAACACTGACTGCACACTGTTATGACCATAGTTATGAGCCGTACAACGCTGTTCAGCATAAGGCAATTTGTGAGTGCGGCGCATATATTTTACAAGTTCATGATTGGGATTCTGAACATGCAATTACGGTCAAAGCACCCACACATCTTGCAGAAGGCGAGAAACAGATTCCCTGCAAGGATTGCGGTGCGATTCAAACCGAAATCATTGCAAAGACAGAAGCACATACCTATGTAACCTTTGAAAAACTGAACGATATTCAACACAAAGCAATTTGTGAATGCGGTTCATTTATTTATCTCAATCACAGTTGGGATGAAAATTCCGCGGTCGTTACCAAAAAAGCAACGCATATGGAAACGGGAGAAAAACTGATTTCCTGTAAGGATTGCGGCGCAATAAAAACCGAAATCATCGAAAAAATGCCCGAACATACCTTTGGTCAATGGGTTTCTGTAGGCAATGGAAAACATTCCCATTCCTGCATTTGCGGAGAAACGGAAATGAATGCTTGTGAATGGAACAAGGGCGTTGTGGTTAAAGCGCCTACTTACAGAGAAGAAGGACTCAAATCTTTTGTATGTGCTATTTGCGGTTCGGAAAGAACAGAAGTGCTTCCCGTTCTCCCCAAAACATCGGAAGTTGTTTCTGATGATAATAAGATCAAGGTAGAGGTTCAGAATAACGGTTCTGCAATTCTCGATGCCAACACGGTTTTGAAAGCGGAGCAGACAGGACCTGATCTGTACGGCACGGCAAAGGAAAATCTGACGGAATCTTTTGGTAAAAAAGCCACGGTTCTTGTTGCCTATGATATTTCGTTGCTTCTTGACGGTGTTTCCGTACAACCGGGCGGTAAAGTTGCCGTTACGTTGCCTGCGCCGGACGGGATGAGAGATTACGAGCGTGTGCAGGTTGTCTATATTGCGGATGACGGTTCCGTGACAAACTGTGAAACTGCGGTTAATGCAGATGGTTCCGTTACTTTTATAACCGATCATTTCAGCATTTACGCCATTATCGGTATTGCTTCCGAAGCACCCCTTTGGATTCCGATTTCGATTGTAGGCGCAGCTCTTTTGATTGGGATTGCAATCACTGCTATAATCATCAAAAAACGCAAAAAATATTGATTATTCATTTGATTTTTGCACCATTTCGGCGGCTTGCCACAGCAAGCCGCCGTTTTATCAAAATGCTTTAATTGTTTTGAAAGGAAGATAAAGTATGTCGGATTTTATAACGGAAAAAACGGTTTTGAAAAAATATATCGGTAAAGATGAGTTTATCAATATTCCCGATGGGATTACTGAAATCGGAGAAGAAGCGTTTGCGCGCTGCGAAGAAATACAAAAAATCATGTTCCCGTCCTCTTTACGGAAAATTTCATGGAAAGCTTTTGAATATTGCTCAGCGTTACAGGAAATCGAAATTCCCGAAGGGGTGGAGCGGATAGAAGAATTTGCATTTTCTCATTGTGAAACATTGGAAAATATTTTTATTTTCGGAGAAAATACAGTCATTGAAAAAGATGCTTTGATTGCATGTGAAAATTTTAATATCATTGCTCCCAAGGCCAATATTTCCGAATTTCCTGAATTTTACCGCATTATGTCCGTATTCGGATATGCTTATGCGACGGAATTTTTGAAGATGGTTTATTCTCCCGTTTCGGAACGTTCGCATCTGAAATTTCTGGAAGAAAACAAAGAGCTTTTTTTGTTTTTCATAAAGAAAAGAAACGAATTGTATTTTTGTATCAAAAAACATTTCCCGCAGTGGCTTTCCGTTTGAGAAAAAAGAAATTTTCATAAACTGCCTTTTTTTGCATATAGTTTTGTCAAAGAGAGGTGTGAAGGGAAATGTTTTCATGTAATGGCACATTCAAGCGTGTGGCGGCGTATTGCAGGGTATCCACGGATCGAACGGATCAAAAAAATTCATTTGAAAGTCAAAAAGAATATTTTAAAAAATATGTTCAGAATCATTCGGAATGGATTCTTTATGAAATTTATACGGACGAAGGAATTACCGGAACCAATACCAAAAAACGCAAAGGCTTTTTGAAAATGATAGAAGATGCCGAAAATCATTGTTTTGATTTGTTGATTACCAAAGAGATTTCTCGCTTTGCACGCAATATTTTGGACAGTGTATATTATACGAGAATGTTGAAACAATTGGGAATCGGCGTCTTCTTTTTAAATGACAATATTTTTACGTTAGACAGCGATGCGGAGCTTCGCTTGGCAATTCTTGCCTCGATTGCGCAGGAAGAAAGCCGAAAAACTTCGGAGCGCGTGAAATGGGGACAAATGCAACGCATGAAAAAAGGTGTGGTCTTTGGTAGGAATATGCTTGGATATGATGTGAAAAACGGAAAAATGACCGTTAATCCCAAGGGCGCGGAAATCGTCAAAAAAATTTTTTATCAGTTTACGGAAGAAAATTTATCCGTTACGCAAATTGCGAGAAATCTGGATGAATGCGGAATTTTGCCGATGTACGCAAAAAAATGGAATCCTTCCGTAGTTTTGCGCATTTTGAAAAACGAAAAATATAAGGGAGACCTGAAGCAAAAAAAAACGTATACGCCAGATTATCTTTCTCATGATAAAAAAATCAACAGAGGAGAAGAATCGTTTGTTTGGATCTATGATCATCATGAACCGATCGTTACGGAAGAAATTTTTGAAAAAGCGGCAAAAATACTTTCAAGAGGGAAAAATTCATTGCAAGCCGATGGGAAATATCCGTTTTCGGGAAAAATCATATGCGGTGTTTGCGGAAAAAAATATACCGCGCGGTTCCAAACGTCGAAAAGCGGATTTCAATACCGTTTCTGGCGCTGTAATTCCGCGCCTCACGCAAATAAAAGAACATTACATAGCGAAGATATGATTCGTGTGCTTTCCGAGCTTGCGGTTCGAAAATGGGGCATTCAAACAAGCGATGAAAAAATGCTGGCCTCTTTTCTTTCGAAAGCTGTCGTTTTGGGCGATTCTCTTCAAATTTATTTGTTTGGAGAAAGTAACGTATTTTCCTTTCGATATATTTTGGGAACGTGGGTATTTGATTCGGTTCACGAAAAGGAAAATACCTCCGCTCAAAAAGAACGGGGGTATTTTGGAGAAATATGTTATGAAAAACAATGAAGTGTATGATGTATTCCTTTTTCTCAATTGGTGTTTTCCGAAGATTCTTCGGGTTTGACATAGAAGAGTATGCCCAAGGTATTGGGACCGCAATGGCTGGAAATGACACCGCCGGCTTGCGTGATCAGAATTTCTTCGAAATAATTGAGACCGGAAACTTTATTGTAAATGTCTTGAATGATTTTTTCACTGCAACCGGAATGGGTAATGAATACACGTTTGGGATCGGCATTTGACAAATCTTTTTTCAAGCTTTCGAAATATTTATTCAAAGCAACTTCCATTTTTCCGGTAAACTTTTTCGTAACACCCATTGCACCGTCGTGAACGACAATCATCGGGTGAAGACGGAGTGTGTTTGCCATTAAAGCGGTAAGCGCTGTGCATCTTCCGCCGCGGGCAAGGAACGTAAGCGTATCGATAACGAAGCTTGCTCGGACATTCGCTTTATTTTTTTCTATATCGGCGAGAATTTCTTCTGCGCTCAAGCCTTGCTCTGCAAGTTCTGCGGCGCGAATGACCTGAAGACCGATACCTGTGGAAAGGTTTTGAGAGTCAACGACGAAAAGACGGTCATATTCATTTTGTGCGCCGACCATTTTGGCGATACCGCAAGTACCACTCATTTTGCTGGAAATTCCAAAGAAAATAATGTCATCGCCATTTTCCATAATGGGGCTCATGACCTGTTGGGTTTTTTCGATGGAAATCGCAGATGTTTTGGGAGTGGTTTTGTTTTTGTTTGCCCACGCAAAGATTTCTTCCGGTGTTACGTCAATACCGTCGAAATAACTTTTTTCATCCATGATAATACAAAGAGGGATGATGGAAATATCATATTTGGCAATCAGTTCCTCAGAAAGATCACATGTACTGTCGGCAACGATTCGGACTTTTTTCATAGTAAAGAACAGAACTCCTTTAATTTTATAAAATTCGATTTTTTTCAACAAAAACTTCCACTTATATGATACACGAAAAAAAAAGCTTTGTCAAGTCGTCCTGAAAAAGTTTGACAAAATCAAAATAATTTGTTATAATGAAAACAAATATTGATTACGCTCTGTATTATTCGGAGGAAAAGAGGGACTAAAACGGATATGAAATGGTTTATTGCTTCTGATATTCACGGTTCTTTGAAGTATTGCAGGGAGATGCTTCGCGCATTTCATGAAGAAAAGGCAGACAGAATGTTGCTTTTGGGCGACATTTTATATCACGGACCGAGGAATGCACTTCCCGATGAATATGCACCGAAAGAAGTGATTGCTCTTTTGAATTCCTATAAAAACGATATTCTGTGCGTGAGGGGCAATTGCGATACGGAGGTAGACCAGATGGTTCTGGAATTTCCGATTCTTGCGGATTATGCTATTCTGACGGAAAAAGAAAAAATGATTTTTGCCACGCACGGACACCGTTTTCATGAAAAGCAATTGCCGCCGCTTCATAAAGGCGATATTTTGCTAAACGGACACACACATATCAGCGCTTGCCGTGAATATGAGGATTATGTATACATGAATCCGGGTTCCGTTTCAATTCCCAAGGAAAATACTCCGCACGCTTATATGACTATGGAAAACGGGCTTTTTCTTTGGAAAGATTTTGAAGGAAATATTTTTTATACATATCAAATATAAGAGAAAGGGTTTTATTTTATGACGGAAAAACAGCGTTTTTTGGAAATATGTAATACTGAAATCAAAAGAGAAGGCTTATCCAAGCTTTTGGATTGGCTGGAAAGAAGTGATTTTTATGAGGCACCCGCAAGCACGAAATATCACGGAAATTATGCGGGCGGATTGCTGAAACATTCCTTGAATGTTTACGATTGTTTGAAGCGGATTGCTTCCCATTACGAAGATAAAAATATTTCTGCGGAATCCATTGCCATCGTTGCTTTGTTCCATGATGTTTGCAAAGTGAATTTCTATCAGAAAGGCTACCGCAACGTCAAAGATGACAATGGAAAATGGGTAAAGAAAGAAATTTATGAAATCAATGAAAAGTTCCCGATCGGACACGGCGAAAAGAGTTGTATCATTTTGCAATGGTTTTTCGGAAAATTGGAAATTCATGAATTGCTTGCGATCCGTTATCATATGGGTTCGTTCGATGCTGCCGTAAAAGGAGGAGATTTCGGTATCAGCAAAGCTTACGAAATGGCGCCTCTTGCGGCGATGCTCCATCTTGCAGACCTGGAAGCGACTTATCTTTTGGAAGAAATTCAAACAAATTGACATTTAGATAAAACCTGTTCTTGACAGTACGCGAAAAATGTGGTAAAATGGAAAAAAATGATTTGTTTTTCAAAAATCACTTTTGAAAATACGGATATTTATAATTTTGGAGGATGTACGTTATGAGAAAAGAAGAAATCGCGCTTGAACTTTACAATTCCGCAAAAGATAATGGTTTTCTTGACACCATTTATGAAGTGATTGGTCCCAAAGTGTCCGTCAGCATTGCTTTTACGAAAAAAGCCTGCGAAACAAACATCGATGATATCGAGTTTTCTGTCCGTGCCAATAATGCTTTGAAAAGAGCGGGTTATTTTGTGATTGAAGATATTGTAGATGCGCTCTCCAACGAAACATTGATCCATATCCGTAACCTCGGCAAAAAGACCTTTAATGAAATCCAAACCAAAATTCTCGTATTCGGTTATGAACGTTTGACGGAAAAAGAAAAAATTCAGTTTTTCGTTGACCTTGTTGAAAGAAATTGCAACTGAATATTGAAAGCCTGCTTTCGTTTGTGCGGAAGCGGGTTTTATTTTTTTTGGAATCGAATCAGAAAACGAACGAAATCAACGGTCGAGAGATTTTTTCAAATGAAGACGATTCGAAGTGTAATTTTTGAGAGCCTGCATTTTTTATGGGATGTGGTTAAAAATTTATGATATAATTTTGTAAATGAATGCACCCAAATTCAAAAATGCCACACTATACGAATGAAAGGAAGTGAGAAAATGCAAAAAGCAAACGAAATGCGTGATTGTCTTATCAAAGAATTTGTCGAGAACTATATGGAAAAATTGTTTTACTTTTGTCTGAAAAAGACCGGGAACAATGTTGAGGCGGAGGATCTGACACAAGATATTGCTCTGCAGATCGGCATAGCTTTCAACAAAGGAACGATTCCTGAAAATTTTTCGGCGTGGGTATGGCAGATTGCACGCAACCGTTATTCGGTATGGGCAAAAGATAAGCATAATCGAAACGAGTCGGTAACCGGTTCCGATATCGGTGATTATGAAATCGAGGATAAGGGCGGAGATATCCTTGATGAAATGATATACACGGAGCAAATGGCTCTGCTTCGGCGGGAGCTGGCGTTCATCAATCGTGATTACCGTAATATCGTCATTGCCTATTATATAGAAAATAAGAGTGTTCGTGATATTGCAACGTCGCTTTCGCTTTCGGTAAGCGCGGTTCAGCAAAGACTTCATCGCGCAAGAATCATATTGAAAGAAGGTATGGATATGGCAAGAGAATTTGGAAAACTTAGTTATAATCCCGAAAATATTGCTTTTGTTATGAATGGCATGGTAGGGAAAAGCGGTGAACCTTGGAATTATATTACACGTTCACTTTGTAAAAATATTTTGCTTGCGGCGTACAGAACGCCATCCACGGCAGAAGAATTGGCAATGGAAGTTGGTGTGGCGCTGCCGTATATGGAAGAAGAACTTCGCGGACTTGTTGATGCTACATTGATGAAAAAGAACGGAAACAAATACGAAACCAATTTCTTTATTGTTAGTGCAGATGCGCAAGAAAAAATAAATGTCCATTTGCGAGCAATTACGCCCGAGCTTACACGAGCAGTTATATCTGCAATGGAATATGAGATTAATTGGAAAAATGAGAATTGCCCCGAATGGCATGAAGGTTATCAACCGTTTGAAGATATGAAATGGGCGCTTCTTATGGTCGAAACGGATGCCATCAATGGCCGTACGTTAAAACCGTTTAACAAAGATGCCAAAGATGTTCCCAATATCGGATCTTGGGGACATACTCTCCGTCCAAACGGGGGAGAATGGGATCTTCTCGGTATGGAAAGTTATCGTGGTGCCAAATCGGATTTTGTTGGACTTAGCGGTTGTGTGTCAAATCCCGATGAAAAAGATCTGCCTGAAATTTGGTTTCGTCAATACCAATTTGATTTTGGTGGAATTAAGAGGCGTACTCCTCCGTTTCTTGCATATGCGGACGGTCAAGCAATGGTTGCGGTTGCCGAGGGTAAGAGCGCAGGTGTAGACAAGTCTATTCTAAAAAGATTAGAATCTTACGGATATATCAAAAAGACAGATAACGGTTATATTCCCACTATTATGGTTATGCGCAAAAATAAATCACGCAAAATGAAGGGCGGGATAAGGGAACAGTTTGAGGCACTTCGCCAAAAAGCGACGGAAATAGCCATCGGCCACTATTTGTTCTGCCGAGAACAGATTTACAAAGAAATTCCGGATTTCTTAAAGGAAGATGAATTTCAGATCGATCACGCTTGTGCCAACATTTTCTCCATGCGAGGTGCGGTTCTGGAAGAAGCGATTAAGCAAGGCTATTTGTTGTATGATAAAGATAACGGCAAACAAATGTTAGGAGCTTATCTTGTGATATGAATTTGAATGCCGAAGATAAAATTTGCTTTTTTGTCGGATCATAGAGATAAAACGATTGATTTTGACATGCGTTCGTTGGCATTTTGCTTCTGTACCTACATCGGTCAGAATGCCGATAATATCTCCGTAAGGCATGGTATATCTTTGATTCAGATAGCGCAAAGCCGCACCCAACTCGCCATCCGGACCGCCAAGCTGTGAAACAATGATTTTCGCATAGAGCGGATTGGGATTTTTGATCTTTACGGGATATTGGAGTTTTTTCTCATAAGCCCACATTAACAGTTCGCCTCTCTTTCCCACGGCCAAGGTCTGTCGATCCAATGCCAGTCGTTCAAGTCTTGATTTTCACTGATCGTCAAAGGTCCGTATTTTTTTTCATATTCCGTGCGAAGCGCTTTTGCAATTTTTCTGTGCTCATCATAAAATGCGAGTGCTTTGCGGTTTCGCGGATGTCCGTCGAGATAAAGAACGGTTTCATATACGGTAAAATCTTCTTCCTGGATACGGCGAAGCAGACGTTCTCTTTCATTCATATTCCGTTCCTCCTTCTTTGTCCGTAAAACGGCATATAGAGCGCCTCGAAAAGCGTTCCGCATTCCAATGCTTTGGCAGGTTCGTTAAGGTCTTCAAAGCTTTGGTAAGGGACGTATGCCATGGCAAGCGGGAATCCCGACAAGGGGTTGGAGGAAACCGTTGTCTCGGGGGTTGGTTTGGTTGGCGGGACGTGCGCCGTTTGTACGGAAGCATCGGTTTTTGCGCTGCTTGCATAAGAGATCGGTCGACGTACCGTATGTTTATAATATTGCATAAAAAGGATCCTTTCTTTTTAAATTGGACGGCACGGAAGCCGTCCATTCTTATCTTATGCCAAAAGAGAGATAGAGTTATTTTTTGTAAATTTAGGTTGACAACGGAAAAGAATTTGTGCTATGATTATTAATATACGAAAATAAGACGGGAGATTTGAATGAAAAACAAAAAAACAAGCATAACACTATTGATTTTCGGGATTTTGATTGTGATTGGAATTTTTGGATTTTCCGCGCAAACGGGAGAAGAATCGGCAAATATCAGTCAAAATTTTACAGAAAAATTTTTGGATATTTTTGGATTGACGGAAGCAGACGCGAACCGCGCGGAACACATTTTGCGCAAATGCGCTCACGTATTGGAGTACGCTTTGCTGGGTACGGTTATGTATGTGCTCGCACTCCGTATACCAAAAATCCAAACACCTGCTTGTCTTCCGTCAGTATCGGC
>SVRL01000056.1 GCA_015064845.1 Oscillospiraceae bacterium
GATTCCGATCGGAGGCACCATATGCGGATTTAGCTCATTTGGTAGAGCGCAACCTTGCCAAGGTTGAGGTGGCGGGTTCGAGCCCCGTAATCCGCTCCAAATAAGGCACCATAGCCAAGTGGTAAGGCAGAGGTCTGCAAAACCTTTACGCCCCGGTTCAAATCCGGGTGGTGCCTCCAAAACAAAAAGCACTTCGTAAGAAGTGCTTTTTGTTTTGGAACGATGTGTTCCGCCACTGCGGAACGTGATGCGCACTTCGTGCGTGATGTTGCCTTTGGCAGTGATGTGCGCTTCGCGCGTGAGGATGCGGAACACATCACATCACTTTAATACATCACTGTGCGTTAGCACTACATCATTGCGACGAAGTCGCAACATCACTCTTTACAAGCGCCCCAAAGTGTGCTATAATATATTTGACGCAAGCTTCAAATGACAGAAAGGCGGTGTGGATATGCGTAGAAAAAGTGACAAAGAAATAAAAAAAGAATTCAATATTTTTCTCATTTTAGGAATTATAGCAATTTTGTTCGGTATATTTATTATTTTGTTGCCGATCATGCCAACCACACCTTATGAAGAATACAAAGAAAAAGAAGTGATTATTTCTGAATTCGATCATTTTTACGGCGGGCCGAAAGGCGCTTCTTATGACTATATCATCACAGAAGATGGCGAAAAATATAATGTCACAGGCGAATATAGTAGATCTAAACTGTCCGAAATCCTAATAAAAGGTACCACGGCGGTTATAAAATATGACACCAATAACATTTTGCCTTTTATAAAATATGCTGAAGAGATAACTGTTGGCGGCAATAAAATCGTAACGTATAATAATGACGCACCAACAAACTGGACGCCACATATCATTTTTTGCACAATTTTTTGTCTTATAGGAGTTTTGTTTTTATTTGCATTCCGTTGGCAGATCATACGAAATCGAAAATTGCAAGCTAAAAGAGATGTAAGAATTATGAAAAAATACGGAAAGCTCAAGAAATAACATAGGCATCTTTTTTGTCAACGCACCTCAAACAAAAGAGCACTGCGAGAGCAGTGCTCTTTTGTTTGGAAATGAAGCGCGCTGACGCGCATGAAAAATGAAGCAGGGCTTCGCCCTATGAAGCGAATGCTTCATTTTCTCTTGCTTTCCACTCCAAAGTATGCTATAATAAAACCGGAAAGGCGGTGATTATATGCCTAATTATAAAAAATATATAGGTAAAACAGTTTTAGTCGGAATATCTGTTTTTTCTCACGACGATGAATTGTTGGATAGATATCAGTATTTCGGTGAAATCGTTTCGATTGATGATGTGATTTCAATCAAAACCGATGGCGGAGAGATAGCAACGCTTCCACCCGATATTAAATCATTGAAAAAAGCTGAAAAAGGAATTTACACACTTAAATCTAGCGGAAAGCAGATTGAAAATCCCGATTTCGTTTCAAGTTGGAGCGTTACAAAGCCTGAAGAGTAATGGCATCTTTTTTGTCAACACGAGCCAACACGTGTTGACAAAAAAATGCCAACCGAAAAACCCGAGATTTTCTCGGGTTTTCATCGTTTTTTGCCGCTTTTCTCACTTTTTTGAAATTCGGATTTTAGTGAAAATAAAAAGATGCCAAACGGCGTTTTCAGTCAAGGGAGTAGAAGTGAACCTTTACCTTGCCTTTTTAACGGTGAATGTTGAAAAATACTCCAAAGTGTGATATAATAAAACTATAAAGGCGGTGGAGATATGAAAAAGATTTTTCTAATACTAATAGCAACTTTTATTATTTTAACTTGTTGTTCCTGCTCGAAAGAACGCACCGATATTTCTGATTATCAATATATGTATGACGGCATGGTCAAAGAATGGAATAAACAAAGCTCTCCCGATCGCGATACTTTGTTGGGATTTGGAGAATATCTCTACAATTCTCACTTGCTTCTTTTTCCAAGAGAAACTCCTTCAACCCTTGGAGAATATTATTTTCATTGGACACCCGGTATAGATGTTGATGGTTATGCTATATATTTTTCTTGTGCTTTGAGCGAGGATAACTATATTGCTTTTTCCGATGGTTTAAAAGATTTCAAGCTGCAGAATGGCGAAAAAGAAACTGCTCCTTTATATGATAACACACATTTTGACTTTCCGACTTATATTCTGCAATGGACGGAAGTGAATAAAAAGTGGGAAGTATTAGAGTATGTCATGCTCGACAAGCAGAACCGCACTGTTGTATTCGTCTACACGATGAGCGAGCTTGAATATATCGAAAAAAATTCTGCTTACAATGTCACTCCGACTGAAATGCATTTTCTTGATGAAAACTTCTCCATATACGATAATTTCGAAGACAGTACTTATGATATTTCGTTTTTGGAGTATTTAAAGTAGGCATCTTTTTTGTCAACGCACCTCAAAAACAGAAGCACTTCGTAAGAAGTGCTTTTGTTTTTGGAACGATGTGTTCCGCTTGTGCGGAACGAGATGTGCACTTCGTGCGTGATGTAGCCTTCGGCAGTGATGTGCGCTTCGCGCGTGAGTAAGGAACACATCACATCACTTTGCGATGAAGGAACAAAACATCACTGTGCCATAAGGCACTACATCACTATGGCGTAGCCATAACATCACTCTTTACAAACAACCAAATTTATGCTATAATGCAACCGAAAGCGAGGTGCTCTTATGGCTGAATCTAAATTGCGTGAACTTTCAATGGAGTTTTCCGTTGACATCATCAACCTTGTAAAATATCTGAAAGCCAATCACGAATCTGTTATCTCCAATCAGATCGGCAGAAGTAGTACGTCGATCGGTGCAAACATCCACGAAGCGCAGTATGCACAAGGCAAAAAGGATTTCATATCCAAGCTTGAAATCGCGCTCAAGGATGCAATTGAAACAGGATATTGGCTCGAGCTTGCATACAGAACAAATTATATTGATGAAAAGCAATATAAAATTCTGTCTGATAAATGCGCCACGCTTCGCGTAATGCTCGTTTCTTCTTGCAGAACAGCAAAATCGAACATTGATAACAAATAATTTTTAAAATCAACAAACACTTGATAAATATTCTCAAATTGCGATTTCAAATAAGAGGATGAGTATGATATAATATACTCGAACAAATTTAAGGGGGAATATTATGGCTACTTTTTCTGAAATCTTCAAAGCATTACGCAAAGATAAGCATCTGACGCAGGAGCAGGTTGCCGAAATTTTCGGAGTTTCTCCGCAAGCAATCAGCCGTTGGGAAAATGCAACCTCTTATCCTGACATTACTCTGCTCCCTAATATAGCGGCATATTTTGAGACGACCGTTGACGACCTGCTTGGCGTCAAAAAAACAGTAAAAAAACAAAAGATAGTATATTTTCAATTCCGTTGGCAAGAGAGCGCGAATATTATCAACAATTACTTGGATGACGGGTGGATAATCAAGGAAATGCACACACATCCACTTGATGGCGGTCAGCACCCCGAAGGTGTGGTAATAATAGAGAAAACCATATTAAATTGAGTAGGCATCTTTTTTGTTTGGAAATGAAGTGCACTGCGGTGCATGAAAAATGAAGTCGCAACTTCGTTGCTATGAAGCGAGCCTTCGGCTCACGGAGAAGTAACATCGCGCTTCATGGCGGCAACGCCGCCGTTTCATGCAAGCCAACGGCTTGCGCTTCATATCGCCGTAGGCGATGCATCATTTCATTCTTTACAAATCCCTCAAAGTTTGATATAATGAAATTAGAAAGGTGGTGGAGAAATGAGTGAATATTTTGTTGTAAAAAACAATCTTGATCGGACGCAGATATCAATCGACATTTACGAAAAATGTCTGAAATTTAATCATCAGCTAAAAGATGCGTATTGTCCGTTATGCAATCGTGCAGTGGAAGGTTCCGTCTGGGAGGGACCGTATCAGTTTTATGTTCGCTCTTCTAAACTTACTGACATACTGTTTCCACTCGCTCCGGTTTATATGTTATTTAGTGAACGGTTTCTTGATCTTCTCAAAGCAGAAGGTTTGACCGGAATCAAATCTCTGAAAGAATGCGAGATTTTTTATAAAGGTGCCAGAATTGACCGAACATATTATATCCCCACTTTTGAGTATTCCGCTAAAGCCATAGAGTACGCCGCTTTAAAAAATGAAGAGAGGAAAATCAACAAACTTCTTCCAAGATGCTCGTTATGTATGAAGCCGAATTTGGAAAAAGACAGTCTATATTTTGGAGAGTCGGAAGAATATGATATTTTCAAGATATATGACAGACCCGGAACTATATTTTGCTCAAAACGATTCTACGAATTTTGTAACAAACTTGAAATTTTTGTTTTTAAGTTTGAAAAAATAAAATAATCCTTTTTCGGTCAATTGCTTGAGTGGCATCTTTTTTGTCAACACGACTCAAACAAAAGAGCAGTGCTCTTTTGTTTAGAAATGAAGCAGGGTTTCGCCCTATGAAGCGAATGCTTCATTTTCTCTTGCCCCCTCCCCAAAAGTTATGCTACAATAAAATCAGAAAGGCAGTGGTATTATGAAAAAATCCGAAATGAAGGAGCTTGCGTGTAAAGCGATAGAAACCAAAACATTTTGCTGTGTGAAATTCAAGTATGACTATTATTACCTGCATCATTTTCTGCTTAAAATGAGCGACAGACTTTATCTTGGCGCAAAGCACGACGATTTCCTTTTGGACGGTTTTGAAATTCGCCGCTTTTGCGATATGACAAAGATCAAGCTTAATGACGATAAACGAAATGAAATATTAAAAGCTGAGGGAATAGTTGATGCTTTGATAACGCCCGACATTGATCTGAGTGATTGGCACAGCGTATTCCTTTCTTTGCAAAAAACAGGAAAAAATATTATTGTTGAAAAAGAAAGTCTTGACGATGACGAATGGGAATTTGCCATTGGACATATTGAAAAAGTATTAAAAAACAAGGTCTTGTTTAAATATTTTGATGCAGACGGCATTTGGCAGGATGGATTACTCGAAATTCCGTTTTCACAAATAACAACAGTTAAATTCGGTTCTCGTTATGTAGAAATTTTCTCAAAATACGTTTGATTTAATATGATATTTTCGGGCAAAGGCGTAGAAGAAAACCTTTTCCAATCCTTTTAAGAGCAGCTTATACTTGACAAATGATAAAAATCATAATATAATTACAATACAAATTACGAAAAGGAGTTGATCATTATGTCTGCAACCATATACTTTACAAACACACTACAAACAAAACAAAATATGAATAGGAGATATCATGATCAAACTACAAGGAAAAAGAAACTCCGCTATCGTGTTTGCCGATAAAATCGACAAATCTACGAAAACACAGATCAGTGAATTATTGCGTGAGGAAGCGTATGCCGATAGCAAGATACGCATCATGCCTGACACACATTCGGGAAAGAATGTTGCAGTCGGCACAACAATGACCGTAAAAAACAGAATTGCGCCCTCTCTTGTGGGCGTTGATATTGGATGCGGAATGGAAGTTGTGTTTTTGAAAGAAAAAGAGCTTGACCTCGAAAAGCTGGACAGAGTTATACATTCCCTTATTCCCTGCGGCACAAAAACACACGATGTTCCGGTCGCTTCATTTGATTTCGATGACTTGCATTGCAAAAACCATGTCAATTCAGAACGGGCTCTTAGAAGTATCGGAACGCTTGGGGGCGGAAACCACTTCATAGAGGTAGATCGGACAGAAGCAGGCGAGCTTGTGCTTGTCATCCATTCCGGTTCACGCCAGCTCGGCAGCGATGTCGCAAGCTATTACGGGGATCAAGCATACCGATACCAATGCAAAAAGCAAAGAAAACGCGCACGTCAGAGTTATTATGGTGATATTGATTCGGGCGGGTTCGTCAGTAAAAAATCAAGCCAAAATCCTGTTCAAGTAAAGCGAGAAACTGCAGTTCTTGAAGGAGATCTACTCAAGGAATATCTGCACGATCTTGACGTTGTGGTTTCCTTTGCCGACTTGAACAGACAAACGATTGCAAAACTTATTTGTGATCAAATGGGACTTACCGTAACGAAGCGCTTTTCGTGTATTCACAATTATATTGACACAGAATATATGATATTGCGCAAGGGAGCGATCTCGGCTCGTCTTGGCGAACGAGTCATCATACCCTTGAATATGCGTGACGGAGCACTGCTTGGAACAGGAAAAGGAAATCCCGAATGGAATTTTTCGGCTCCTCACGGCGCCGGTCGCGCTTGTACCAGAACAGAAGCAAAATATGCTTTTACAGTAGAAGAATTCAGGCGAGAAATGGAAGGGATTTATACGACAACTGCCACGGAAGGTTCCATTGATGAATGTCCGATGGCGTATAAATCACCTTCTCGGATATTTGAATTCATAAACGAAACGGTATCGGATTATGAAATTATAAAACCGATATATAACTTTAAATCCTGTTAATTTTCAAATATTCTGTTGGCATCTTTTTGTCAACCCGTTTCAAAACGAAAGCAAGTCGAAAGGCTTGCTTTTTTCGTTTTGGAGGCATCACTTTACACCTTGAATCGACCGCCAAAAAAGGAGTTTCAGAAGAGAGGCTCATCTTATATTTTCATGGAAAATATTGAAAAATACTCCACGGTGTGATATAATATAATCAAGAAAGGCGGTGGAGAAATGTATTCGTTTTTGCATGAACTTTTGTCTGATAAAAAAGGCGGAGAAATCTTTACGCTGTTTGGCGGGTGGCATTTTTTCTATATTGCGCTAACGTTGACAACAATTGTTTTCTTTTTCATAATTTTAAAGAACAGTGAAGAACACACGAAAAGAAACACTCCTAAATTATTTATTCACATCGCATTTGCGCTGTATATCGCAGATTTCTTTCTAATGCCTTTGGCATACGGAGAGATCGACATTGAAAAATTACCTTTTCACGCCTGTACCGCCATGTGTGTGCTTTGCTTTTTGAGCTATTACAACCGCTTTCTTGAAAAGTACAGAACTTCCTTCGTATTGCTCGGGTTCATCTCCAATCTCATCTATCTGATCTACCCCGCAGGAGTTATGTGGCATGCCGTTCATCCCCTTTCTTATCGTGTGATACAAACATTAATTTTTCATAGTGTAATGACAACGTTCGGAGCGCTTGTACTGATTTTTGAGTACAAAAGATTCGAAATTAAAAAATGGTATCGCGATTTAGCCGTAATTATTGGTATGACACTATGGGCATTGATAGGTAATTACGCATATAACGGAGAATCCGAAGGATATTCGCACTTTTTTAATTGGTTTTTCGTTGTGCGCGATCCCTTTTATGCAATTCCCGAGTTAGTTGCACCATTCATTATGCCATTCTTAAACATTGCTGTCTTTTTTGCGGCGGAAATCGTGGTACATATCTTTCTTTGGGGAATACAACATATAAAACATTCAAAAGATTCCAAACAGCATTTTCAAGCAAAGAAACTGAAGTGAGCCTTTGCTCTTTTTAAGAAAATTTTGAAAAATTCTCCTATGTATGCTATAATAAAATCAAAAAGGAGATAGAGAGATGAATAACGACCTGTTTTCTAAAGTTGACGGAAAATCAATCATCGTTTGTGATTTTCAAATCGAACATCATGAAGAGAAACTGTATATTAAAATGACTTGTATTTCCGAAGATCAAAATTTCTATTTTATTATCTTTGAAAACGTATCAAAAGTAAATCTTTCAGAAATTTCTTATCCCTTCCAGGTTTCCGGATTTGAAATATCCGATTACAGCTCACGTGGTTATCAAAGCGATTCCCGCTTTTTTGTTAACGATTATGAAGACGGAAGCCTTTCGTTTTATTGCGAAACATTCGAAATTCTTAATAAAGACTGACGCGATATAAAAGGAGATCATGAAGCAAATGAAAATCAAAGAAATGGAAAAACTCATAGAGCATTTTGACAAATATTTTGAACAAAATGATAGCATGGTATTGCATCCGATCATCGATAACGGATTTCACGTTGATATTCTTTTGTATAAGCCGAATGAAAAATATCCGTTTTGGAAGCTTGTAACAATGGGCATAAGCGATTATAAAATGCCAAATATACCGAATACGTTCGGAAGATTTAACGAATTTATGATGTTCGTCGATCAAGATATTGATCTGAATCATAAAGAAACATTGGTCTGGTATGCCGACAAGCTGGGGTTGGTTGCCACATACGCTTATTATAATAAAACGCACGTTACATTCGGTCATAGCATGGAATGGAAAAACGACGATCCCAACGATGAAATGATTGCGGCATTTATTGAATTACCGCAGATTATTGAGGATATCGGAATCCTTCGTTGCAAGCTTGGAACATTCAAGACGGCTGTATGTTTGCAAGTCGTTTTACTGAATCAATCAGATTTGGATATGCTGATGGAGATAGGACCGCAGGCATTCAGCGATTATCTTTATCCGGAAGAGGCTGATAAAAAACAGCATTTTCTTTCCGAACAGCATCGAACCGAAAAATTTTAGGACTTGTTGACATTTTTCAAACGCATCCTAATCAAATGAACGAAAATTGATTTCTTAAAAGGAACTGAAATTATGATAATGCTCAATTATGATTTTTATGATATCCACGGCGTCTTGTTAGCGATTCGCGCAAATCCCACTGCCCCTTACCATGCCAATGCAATCAAAAGCATCTACGAAGTTTTATCTTCACCGCAAATTGACAACAAGGGGGAAAGCAACCTCATTCGAAAAACATTAAGAACCACCGTAATAGGAGTTGAAGATACGCCATTGGCATGGATCTATGTCGATAATGTTTACACTTACGGTTGGAAATTTATCAAGGATGATTTTTGTTTTTCTTTCCTTGCCAAAGGCTTTCAAAAATTACTTACGTATGCTTCCAATGGAAATTATAAACAATTAGAAGACCTTGCCGATGCATTGCATAATGTCCCCATCTTTTTCGCTGACGGATGCAAGAATTTCAAAAAAGCAATCAAAGTTCAATTTTCATATTACGACAAAACCTATAAGACTAATTTGCTAAAAGAATTGTCAAAATAACTTAGTAGCTGTTTTATCAACCGAAAGGGGAATTTTTATGAAAGACATTACTGTAAAAATTTCTGCAATGCTCGCTATGTTCATTAGTCTTTTCAGTTTTGCGCTGCTTATATCTGCTTTTATTGCATCAATCAACGAAGTTCCGCCTGAAACGGGCGTGAGCAAATCTTTTGCTCTTTGGGTTTTTGCTGTCATCACCTCTATGGTAAGTCTTATTTTCTATACTGTCGATGCAATTCTCTCCGCTATAAAAATTTTCTTGAAAATCCATCCCTTATTTAATTGCGTGCTTACGGCTATTTTGATCGGTTCGATTCCTATGGCTATATATGTGGGCGGGAGTTTGGGAATCAATATTTTTATATGGTTTGCTTATTATTTGTTGATGTTTGTGTTGGAAATCATATCTATCATAAAACACATCAAAATGATACAAGATGAGAGAAAAAAGGAAAATATTGCCGAAAAGCATATTATTTCATGATACGATTCAAATATTAATCAGAAAGGAATTAAAAAATGAAAAAAATTTTCTGTTTTTGCTTTGCCATATTATTTTGCTTTACGTTATGCAGTTGTAACAAACAAAATGACGACTCGGAATCCACTTCATTGCCGCCACTATCTTCCGACGAGAAAGAAACGATCTCTACCGAATTTAATTACGTATACGGCAAAATCATCGACAAAATAGAGCCTGACGTATTGGTATTAAAGCTGGACGTTCCCCGTATGGTCGAAACTTTTGGAAACAACGTTTATATTATTACCGATCAAGCCGATGAATGGTGCATAAACGATGAAATCGAAGTAATTTTCTCCGTAGCAGAACGTCCCAAAGATTCTTCGCAATACGTAAGAATCACAGCGGAGGAAGTCAGAGCATTACTTCTTGCTTATAAACCAATTATATACCTTTACCCGGAAACTCCTACGACGTGTTCCGTAAGCCTTCAGCTTAACGGCGTATTGACCTGCACATATCCCGATTACAATGAAAATGGCTGGAAAGATTTCACTGCATATCCCGACGGAACTTTGCTCTTCCCTGACGGAAAAGAATATTATGCTCTATATTGGGAAGGAATCCAATATGCAGACTGGGATTTCACAGAAGGCTATTGTGTACGCGGTCAAGATACCGCCGCTTTTCTGGAATGGGCACTTGCCGAGCAAGGATTGACTCCGCGCGAAGCAAACGAATTTATTATTTATTGGTTGCCTCTTATGCAGGATAATCCGTATAATATCATTTCTTTTCAAACAAAAGCATATACCGAAAACGCGGAATTGGAAATCACTCCGAAACCGGACACTCTCCTCCGCGTATTTATGGCATACTACCCCACGGAATCCGAAATTGATATCGAACCTCAAAATTTGGAAAAAACAGACCGCAACGGATTTACGGTTGTGGAATGGGGAGGTAGTCAAGTAAAAAATCCATCAAAATAAACTAATACTATCTACTCCTTTTCAGAACGTTCCAATTTCTGCCTTGTCGAAGATTACTTCCGTTACTTTCGGTTCCCGATACGTTGAAATTTTTTCAAAATACCTTTAATTTGTAAAATTCTATTTCAAGACCTCTTCGGAGTTCATCCGAAGAGGTTTTCTTCTGTTTTCACCACATATTTTAAGCATTTTTCTCCCCGCAAGCAGAACTTGACACGGTCAAGCAAGATATTCTTTACATTTTTCGCTGTTTATGTTATAATAACGACATATGAAAGGAGGTCTTTTTATGACCGTCGGTGAAAAAATACAATTTTACAGAAAAAAGATTGGGCTTTCTCAAGAGGCACTTGGTCAAAAGCTGCTCGTCAGCCGCCAGACTGTCAGCCTTTGGGAAATGGATAAAACTCTGCCTACCATTGATAATTTACTTCGCCTGAAAGAAATTTTCTTGGTTTCCATAGATGATATTTTAAGCGAAAAGAATCCAACAGAAGAAAACGCTTCTCCCCACGAAATGGAACCGAAAGAAACTTACATTTTTCAATATACAAAATCCGATTTTCAAGAACTTTTTAAAAAAGCAAGATTTCGGCTCATCAAACGCGCAATGATTTTTTCTCTCATTTGCTTCATGATTTTTGTTTTCTTTGCCGCGATAGAGGCGAATGATATGGTGATCGGTCTGCTCTTAGGCTATTTTCTGATTGGCATCATTTCGCACATCAAATTCTATTTTGCTTATACCAAAACGTGGAAAAGCAATGCAAGCAAAACTTTACAAAATATCTATTCTTACAAAATATTTGATGGATATTTTATACTGAATATTTCAAAAAATGATGAAATCACAAAATCACTGAAAATTTATTTTGATGACATTGAAAAAACGCAATCTTTCGGTAACTATCTGTTTTTGGAAATTGCCAATCAAAATTACGTTATAAAAAAAGATTTTTTGGTTCCCGATTCAGTTCTCCTCTCATTTCGCAAAGATCCTCAAAAAAAGCATGAAATGAACAAACCAAAGGATAAATTAAAAACGATTTCCTTTCTGCTTCTCATTCTTTCCATCGGCACGATCTGGTTTTCTTTGATCGGGGTAGGTATACTCACTGAAATCAATCATAAGCATATGCCGGAAAATATGTGGATCCTCTTCTTATTCCTTCCCATACCCATTTCGTCTATTATATTCGGCTTTTATCTGAAGGGAAAAGGTTACAAATATAAAGCGAATCTGATCGCAGGTTTGATTATGGTTGCATTGCTTTGTATTTATGGTTCCTTTACTTTTATGTTTGCCGACACCTATTCACACAGCGATGAACCGATCCTGAACACAGAAAAAATGCTGAATATCGATATTCCAATACATTCACAGATCACCACGCAAAAATATACCAATGGAATGTCTTATCCTCGCGGCTCTGTTTATTCTACAAGTGATATTTATTTTAAATCAAGTGCTGTAAAAGATTTCGAAAAAAATTTACCGAATGACCCGAAATGGATGCCTTCCATTCCAAGCAATCTGGTGGGCATCACCTCGTATCTCTGTGAAATCACAGAAAGCGATTACTACATGATATATAACGTAAACACGGGAGAATTCAATACCCTGCCAAGCAAAAGCGGAACGTATCAATTTATTAACTTATTATACGATACCGAAAAAAACGCCATGAAGCTGATAGAATATCAAATCGAATACAACGCTTAATGTTCAAAACCTCCTCAAATCCGAGGAGGTTTGGTCTTTCTTTCTCTGCCAATTGACTTTACCGCAAAAATATGATAAAATAATATCAAAATATAAATCTGTAAAAAGGCGGTAATTTACATGAAAATCAAAGCTGCAATTTTTGATATGGACGGCACGTTGATCGACTCCTTGAAAATCTGGGATGTTTTATGGAGTAAAATGGGAGAAAAATATTTAAACGATCCAAGTTTCACTCCCGGCGCAGAAG
>SVRL01000007.1 GCA_015064845.1 Oscillospiraceae bacterium
CGCAGGTACAGGTATACGTCGTAAAACCTTTTTCCGTACAGGTGGGAGCGGTAACGGTTGCTGTGTGCTTATGTGTGTGAGAAAGAACGGGGATAGGTTCGGTTTTGGTTTCCTTGCAATTTGCGCAAGTAAAGGTTTTGATACCTGTTTCGGTTTCGGTAGGTTCTTTGGTAACCTTGCCGTCGTCCCAAGCGTGACCTTTTGCGACAACGGTTTCCTGTTGAACGAGAATAAGATTGCAGACGGAGCATTTTTTGCCGTCAGTCAGACCGCTTTCGGTACAGGTTGCTTCTTTGCCTTTGATAACGGATTCCGTATGACCTTTTGCATCAACGTAATTGTCGATATACGAATCGCCGCAGGTACAGGTATACGTCGTATAACCTTTTTCCGTACAGGTGGGAACGGTAACGGTTGCTGTGTGCTTATGTGTGTGAGAAAGAACGGGGATAGATTCGGTTTTGGTTTCCTTGCAATTTGCGCAAGTAAAGGTTTTGATACCCGTTTCGGTTTCGGTAGGTTCTTTGGTAACCTTGCCGTCGTCCCAAGCGTGATCGGTTGCTTTCAAAACTTCGGTCTGTTTCTCTCCGCAGGAGCAAGCGCGCTGTCTTTCTCCGTTTTCGGTACAGGTTGCATTTTTCGTTATGGTCCATTCGCCGAAGACGTGTTCGTGCGGTTTGGTGTCGGTTGTTTCCGAAGAGCTTGTCGTTTCTTCAGTTTTTGTTGTTTCCGAGCTGCTCGTGTTTTCCGAAGATGCGGTTGTTTCTTTCGATTCCGTCTTTGAACTTTCTTCAGAGGAAGAAGTTGATTCGGAAGGGGAAGAATTTGTCGTTTGTTCCGGTATTTCATCGCAAGATGAGATGACGAATAAAACGGCAAGAACCATCAGAACAGATAAAATCTTTTTCGTGATATTCTTCATGATATCCTCCTGAAAATTTTTGTATAGTATTAGAATATTATAACATGATTTATGCTTTTTGTCAATTGAAAATATTTCATTCGCATTTGTTCAGAAATGTGAAAACTCATCCGCATACAAAAGCATGCGGATGAGCAGGCTCATATTAAGGACGCAAGCCCATACCGCCTTCAAGGGTAAGGGTTTCGCCGTTCATGAATTTGAAATCGGGAGAAGCGAGCTGTACGCAAACTCTGCCGATTTCGGTTTCGGGATCGCCGAAATGTCCTGCGGGGGGCATTTTTACATTGGCTTTGAATGCTTCGGGATAAGCTTTTTCGAAGTTTTCAAGCTGAGCAGTCCAAGCGAGAGGGCAAACAACGTTGGTGTTGATACCATCCTTCGCCCATTCGGTTGCGGCAACGCGGGAAAGACCACGTACGCCTTCTTTGGCGGCGGCGTAAGCGCACTGACCGTAGTTACCGAACAAGCCGGCGCCGGAAGCGAAGTTGATGATGCTTCCTTTGGTTTCTTTCAGATAAGGATAGCAAGCCTTCATATAGTAGAACGTTGCGTAAAGACCGGAATAGATGGCGAGATCAAACTGTTCGGTGGTGTGATCCTGAATGGTAACGCCGGAAGCGGAAGCCTGCGCGTTATTGATAAGAACGTCAATTCTGCCGAATTCAGCCATTGCAGCTTCGGCAACGCTCTTGGCCGTTGCTTCGTTATCCGCGCCTGCGGAAATATCAGCGGCAAGCGCGAGAACACGAATGCCGTAAAGACGTTCCAATTCCTCTTTTGCTTTTTCCAGTTTTGCAACGTTTCTGCCCGTAATTACGATATTGGCACCTTCTTTTGCATAAGCGGTTGCAATGCCGTAACCGATGGAACCGCATCTGCCGTCGGAAAGAGCAGCGTAACCGCCGCCTGTGATGATGACTGTTTTATTTTGCAAAAAACCCATAGTGTAATCCTCCTTTGATTATAGATTTCAAAATATGAAAAATATTGTGCGTTTGTCAACGCGTGGGCGGAATCAATCCGAACCACACGCACATATTGCTTTCTCCTCTGTTGGCGAAAGCGGCGTAGGGGATGAGCCGCAGAAGAAAAGGCTCAAACTCTCCGATCTTTTTGGAGTAAAGTGCTTTTTGTTCCTTTTTGCGGAACGCTTTGACGGAAACGGTGTAACCGCAGAGCGCTTCGTTATATTTCCATGATGCCTCAAAATTGCCGTCAATGAAAAGAGCGTGCAGATTTTCGATATTGTCAATGGATTCGCCGGCACAAACGTAAGGACCGCAACAAACGGCGGCTTTTCCGTTATTGGCGTAAATTTCGGGATTGCTTTCCACCAAAAAGGGACGGATTTCCAAATCCAGAAGAATTTCTCCGTCGGGATTTTCAATGACGGCATATCCGTTTTCCACAGTATGGAATGCGTTCAGCGTGTAATTTTCGCACCAAGCGGGGATCCTTATGCAAAGTCTGCCGACTTTTTCCGTTTTCAGAATGATTTTACCGCTTCTGGGGTAATCCGTTTGTTGAACGATTTTCATGTCGCCGATTTCGGCTTCCGAATCTGCAAATTGGTTGACGTAAACGGTTTCGTTTTCATAACCGTAAATATAGTTTCCGAGTGAGGCAAGCACACGGTTGAGGTTTGGGGGACAGCAGGAGCAACCGAAAAGCTCTGCGCGTGTGGGAATGGCGAATTTTTCTTTATAATCGGGGGAAGGGAATCGTTTGTAATTATTCAGGTTGATTTCCAACGGATTTTCGTAGAAGAAGGATTTTCCGTCCAGAGAAAGTCCGCTGATCATGCCGTTATAAAGAATTCTTTCGATGAGATCCGCATACGCGGCGTTGTTTTCCGATTGCAGAAGTCTGTGAGCGAAAAACATGAGCGAGATGGCGGCGCAGGTTTCCGCATATGCTTTGTCGTTGAGAAGATCGTAACCGATGGTAAAGGTCTCCAAAAGTCTGGTGGAACCAATGCCTCCCGTGAGATACATTTTTTTCTCCGTGATATCCGCATAGAGCTTTTTGCAAACTTCCAAAAGTTCTTTGTCTTGTGTTTCAAAGGCAAGGTCTGCCATTGCGGAATACATATAGCAGGCGCGCACACAATGACCGACCGCTTCCGTTTGTTTTCGGACGGGCAAATGCGCCTGGGAGTGGGTGGCGGAAAATTCAAATCCGTCTTTCTCGTAGCCGCGTGCATCTAAAAAATGTTTGGCAAGGTTCAGATAACGTTTATTTCCCGTTGCACGGTACATGCGAATCAAAGCAAGCTCAATTTCCTGATGTCCGGGTGCGGAAAATTTTGCCGTTTTTTCGGTAACGAAGGCTTTTTCAATACAGAGCGCATATTTTTCCATCAATTTGAGAAATCTGTCCTTTCCCGTTGCCTCATAATAACCGACGGCGGCTTCCATCAGATGGCCTGCACAGTAAAGCTCGTGGCGTTCTCTGCCGGAAAAACGGTTTTCCGGTTCGCATACCGTGAAATGGGTGTTGAAATAGCCGTCTTCCCATTGATTTTTTTCGATTTCGTCAATCAGGGATTCTAATTTTTCTTCTAACGCGGGATCGGGTTTTTTATGAAGAATGTATGCTGCGGCTTCCATCCATTTGGCAACGTCGGAATCCCAGAAAATGTGGGGCCTATACGGTTCGCCTGTCTTCCAATCGCAACGGAAAGCGGAGATTCTGCCCGTATCATAAAATCTGTTGTAAACAGCTTGCATGGTAACAGCTTCGTTGAGCATTTGTTTTTCGTAAAGAAAACCGCCCTTTAACGTTACGTGATGATAAGGGAGCGTTATCATGACATGTCCTCCGTGCTAAAATCTTTGATTTTACTATAAATATTATAGCATTGAAAAAATAAAAAGTAAATCGGTATAAAAAATATTTTTGAAAAACGGCGATATGCCCAAAAGCGGAGAGTTTTTTTGTGAAAGCAAAATAAAAAGCTGTTGCCGAAACGGCAACAGCCTGAATTATCAACTTCAAAAAAGAATTATTCGCTGATGAAAGGAAGCAATGCTACGTGGCGTGCTCTCTTGATCGCATCAGTGAGTTCTCTCTGGTGTTTAGCGCAGGTACCGGTTACTCTGCGGGGAAGAATCTTAGAACGTTCGGAAACGAACTTTCTGAGTCTTGCAACATCTTTGTAGTCGATTTTTTCAACTTTTTCTGCGCAGAAAACGCAAACTTTCTTTCTTCTGCGGTTTGCATTGTTCTGGCGTGCAGGTCTTTGTTCTCTATCCATGATTGAAACCTCCTTCTGTTATAATCGTGATTCGTTTAGAACGGCAGATCGTCATCGCCCGCGATTTCCTCGAATTTCGGAGCTTCCGAAATGGGAGTATTGAAAGCGGGAGCGGAATAACTGTCTGTTCTGCCGACAGATTCGCTTTTGCGTTCAACGAAGCTTGCTTCATCGGCAACGACTTCGGTTGCGTAACGCTTGTTACCGTTGTTATCGGTCCACGTTCTGGTCTGCAAAGAACCGCAGATGCAGATAGCACTGCCTTTTCTGAAGTATCTTGCGATAAATTCGGCAGTCGTTCTCCAAGCAACGATGTTGATAAAATCGGTCTGAGACTGTTCGCCTCTGGTGTACTTACGGGTAACACCGATTGAGAAAGAACATACGTTGACACCGTTTGTGGTTTGCTTGAGCTCGGGATCTGCCGTCATGTGACCGATCAAAATTACTTTGTTAAGGCTTGCCATTGATCACATCTCCTTTGCAAAATCAAGCTTTGATTGTCATAGAACGCATAACACCTTCAGTGATGTTGAAAATACGTTCGAGTTCGGCAACGAAGCTGGGAGCCGCGGTGTAGTTAACGAGAACGTAGTAGCCCTCAGTCATATCATTGATCGGATATGCGAGTTTGCGCTTGCCCCATTCATTGAAAGATTCAATGGTACCGTTTTCTTCGATAAGCGCTTTGAACTTATTTACGAGAGCGGCGGTAGCTTCCTCTGTGCCTGTAGATTCAACGATATACATTGTTTCATAGGATACGAGTTTGTTTTCCATCTGATTGCACCTCCTTCTGGACATAAGGCCGCGAACATCAAGATTTATTCGCAGCAAGGAGAAAAAACATAGAAAGTTTTTTCCATCCTTGCTATTATATCACGGGTTGTTTCATTTGTCAATCTCTTTTTTGAAAATTCTTAAAAAATTCATGAATAATTTGTGAAAACAGTTGATTTTTTTGCAGAGCGTGATATACTTTATTATTATATATAAAATCATTGTGATTTTGCGAAAGGATTCGGACGTTATGAAATCTTCAAAGAAACCGAAATGGTTCCGCGATCTTCTGAGAAGAAGGCTTTTCTTCTGTCTTTTGATTCTCGTGCAGCTTGCGGGTCTTCTTTTTTATATTTTTAACGGGAGCAGAACTTCTCTTGTGATCAGCCGCGCTTTGCAATTGATCAGCATAGCGGTGGCGATCCACATCATTTCCCGAAGGGATAAAGAGGCTTATAAGCTGACGTGGGTATTTTTTATTCTGATATTTCCCATTTTCGGCGGATTGCTCTATCTTTTTTTCTTTTGCCAGACACATTCGAGAAAATTTTTGAAAAGAGACGAGAAAATCCGCGATCGGATGCAATCCGCACGGCTTCCCGAATCGGCTTTTGCCGAGGCGGCAGAAAGTGTGCCCGACCGCGCAAGACAAATCGAATATCTGGAAAAATACGCGGGATTTCCGATCTATGAAAATGAAAGCGCGGAATATTTCTCTCCGGGAGAAAAATTTTGGGAACGCCTGCTTTGTGATCTGGCGGAAGCAAAGAGATATATTTTCATCGAGTCATTTATCATCGAGGACGGCGAAATGTGGGACCCCATCCTTTCCATTCTGAAAAGAAAAGCGGCAGAGAGCGTTGACGTGCGTATCCTTTACGATGATATGGGATGTTTCCTTCGTTTGCCGAAAAACTTTGCCGCGGAACTTCGTAAGCACGGCATTCGGTGCAAGGTATTTAACCGTTTCGTTCCTTTGCTTTCGGCGGTTCAGAATTTCAGGGATCACAGAAAGATCGTTGCGATTGACGGGCGCGTTGCTTATACGGGCGGTTTGAATATTGCCGATGAATATATCAACAAAACACAACCGTTCGGGCATTGGAAAGATGCCGGCGTACGTATAGAAGGCGAAGGAGCGTTTTCTTTTTCGCTTATGTTTTTGAAAATGTGGATGCTGGCAGGCCAGGATGAAACCGATCTTTCTGCTTATCTTCCCGAAAAAACGGAGAAGAGAAAAGTGTCGGACGGTTTTGTTCAGCCGTATGCTTCGGAACCCCTGGCTTCCAAAAATGTCTCGGAAGAGGTCTATATGCAGATCATTTCCAGAGCAAAGAAATACGTCTATATTGAAACGCCGTATCTGATTATTGATAACAGCATGATCTCCGCTTTGACGGTTGCCGCCAAAAGCGGCGTGGATATCCGTATTATGACTCCTTTCCACTGGGATAAACGATTCGTACATTTCATGACGCGCTCCTATTACCGCGAATTGCTTCGCGCAGGCATTAAAATTTATGAATACACGCCGGGGTTTATCCATTCGAAAGTTTTTATCAGCGATGACGAGATTGCGACGGTGGGATCGGCAAATATGGATTTCCGCAGTCTTTATCTGCAATTTGAGTGCGGCGTTTTCTTTTGCAAAACGAAAATGATTTCCGAGGTGCGTGACGATTTTCTGCAAACCGTTTCCGTTTGCAAAGAAATGACGGAGGAGGACTGTAAAAGCAATGCTTTCGTGCGGTTTTTGCAAGACCTTTTCCGGTTGTTTGCGCCGTTGCTTTGATATTTTCGACAGGCACCTTTTTTCAAACCTTGCATATATTGTTCATAGGATACCTGCTTTCGGAAGAAAGTATGTTTCCGAATGACGACGAAAGGATTTTTATGACGATATATGGCACAAATCACAAACCAGGCTAATCTGACATTCCGTTACGGAAGCGCGGTTGGCAATGCCGTTTCCAATATTGCAACGGCAACGCTCTTGGACCCGCTTTCCGTGGAAAAAACTTCTGTTGACGAAACCTACCGTGCCGATGACCGTCTGACTTACGTGCTTTCCGTTCAGAATAACGGAAACGCGACCGTTACGGGCATCAATCTCGTGGATGATCTTGGCACGTTTACGCTGGCAAACGGTACGACCGTAACACCGCTGACTTACGGCGATGCGGCGGCACTTTATATCAACGGTGAATACGCCGGCCCCATTACGGGAACGGAGACATTGAATAGTGTTACTTTTACAATTCCTTCGCTTGCGCCCGGAGCGAACGCTTTGATTATTTATCAGGCTGTCATCAATGAATACTCTCCTCTGCTTTCCGGCTCTTCCATTGTGAATACGGTTACCGTTACCGCGCCTTCCGTTGGAACACCGATTACGGATACCAATACGGTTACCGCAGAGGATTATGCGGATATTACGATTCAGAAGGAAATGTCTCCCGATCCCGTTTCCGACGGCGACCGTCTGACCTATACTTTTACGATTACCAATACGGGTAATACGCCCGCGACGGGTGTGGTGCTGACCGACGCCTTTAATCCCGCTCCGACTAATATTACCGTTACTGTGAACGGTCAGCCCGTTCCCGCAACCGATTACACCTATGAAGGAGGACTTCTGACATTGCCGACGGGGCCTTCTTACGAAATCACGGTTCCTGCGGCAACCGTAACGGAAAATCCCGATACGGGTGAAATTACCGTTGTTCCCGGAACTTTGGTGATTACTGTGGAAGGAACACTTTGATTTTCGGTTTTTTCGGAAAAAACACTTGACTTTTTATGCATTATCGTATAAAATTATAAGTAATAACAAGGTCTTTTGTAACTGACGGAAGCGGAAAGAACCGCAATGGAAGCAAAAGGCAATAAAAGCCGACCGTCTGGGCAGTCTTATATTCGTATAAGACTGCCTTTTTTGAAACCATCGGATTTTCTTTGAAGAAAACCCGAAAGACGAAAAGCGAATCTTGAACTGTCATGATCAGAAAGGATGTTTAACTATGAAAACCGATATCGAAATTGCGCAATCGACAAAGCTCCGTCCGATTACCGAAATTGCGGAAATTGCGGGAATTCCCGATGAAAACCTGGAGCAGTACGGAAAGTACAAAGCCAAAATCAATCTTTCTCTGTTGAATGAAGCCAAAAAGCCCGATGGAAAACTGATTCTCGTAACGGCGATCACGCCGACAGCCGCGGGCGAAGGAAAAACCACAACCACGGTCGGTCTTGCCGACGGTTTGCGAAGAATTGGCAAAAATGCCATCGTTGCGCTTCGTGAACCCTCTCTCGGACCTGTTTTCGGTATCAAAGGCGGCGCGGCGGGCGGCGGTTACGCGCAGGTCGTTCCGATGGAGGACATCAACTTGCATTTTACAGGCGACTTTCACGCCATCGGCGCGGCGAACAATCTGCTTGCCGCAATGATCGATAACCACATTCATCACGGAAACTCCCTCGGCATCGATCCCAGAAAGATTACCTGGAAGCGTTGCGTGGATATGAACGACAGACAGCTTCGTTTCGTTGTGGACGGTCTTGGCGGCGCGGCAAACGGAACGCCCCGTGAGGACGGTTACGATATTACCGTTGCTTCCGAAATCATGGCTGTTCTTTGTCTGGCTTCTTCCATTTCCGATCTCCGCGAAAGACTTGCAAAAATTATCATCGGTTATAATTATAAGGGAGAACCCGTAACTGCGCACGATCTCAAAGCAGAGGGCGCAATGACGGCTTTGCTCCGTGATGCACTCTCTCCCAATCTCGTTCAGACCTTGGAAGCAACCCCCGCACTCGTTCACGGCGGTCCTTTTGCCAATATTGCTCACGGCTGTAACTCCGTTCTTGCCACACGCATGGCAATGAAGCTCGGTGATTACGCCGTTACCGAAGCGGGATTCGGCGCAGATCTCGGTGCGGAAAAGTTTTTGGATATCAAATGCAGAACGGCGGGACTTACCCCCTCTGCGGTTGTTATCGTTGCAACCGTTCGCGCGCTCAAGATGCACGGCGGTCTTGAAAAAACAGAGCTTGCAACGGAAAATTTGGAAGCACTTGAAAAAGGTATTCCCAATCTTTTGCGACACGTTTCCAATATCAGAGACGTTTATCAATTGCCTTCCGTTGTTGCCGTTAACCGTTTCCCGACGGATACCGATGCGGAAATTCAGCTCATCATTGAAAAATGCCGCGAACTTGGCGTAAACGTTGCGCTTTCCACCGTTTGGGCAGAAGGAGGCAAGGGCGGAGAAGCGCTTGCAAAAGAAGTTGTCCGTCTTTGTGAGCTTCCCAACAATTTCTCTTTTGCTTACGATGATGAAGATTCCATCGAAGAAAAGATTCGCAAGATCGTTACGCGCGTATACAGAGGCGCGGGTGTTTCCATTGAATCTGCCGCGAAAAAGCAGATCGCTGCTTTGACGGCGCTCGGCTTCGATAAACTTCCCGTTTGTATGGCAAAAACACAGTACAGCTTCTCCGACGATCAGAAGCTTCTCGGTGCGCCCGAAGGCTTCAAGGTTACCGTTCGCAACGTGAAGATCGCCGCAGGCGCAGGCTTTATCGTCGTTTTGACGGGTAACATCATGACCATGCCCGGACTTCCCAAGGTTCCCGCCGCAGAACGCATTGACGTTGCGGAAGACGGACGCATTATCGGTCTGTTTTGATTCTGTTAAAATTGATATAAAATCAAACTCCCCCGCTCCGATCAATATCGGTCTGCGAGGGAGTTTTTGTCATATTACCGGGAAATTGCTTGGCTTAGCTCCGCCGTCGAATTGAGTGCCAAGTCAGAACAAACTGCGATACGGGGGCACACAGATTGCAAGCAATCCGTTAGGGGGGCGGCAACCTGCCGCTTATTCGGTCAATTTGAATTGCTCAACCAAAGCATCGATCAAGCCTTGATGTTCTGCGCTGTGAATCGCTCTGATGTTCAGCTCAACGATTTTTCTCGGAAGAGCCATATCGGGGTTAGCGATGGCTGCGTACAATCTTTCCTTGGTTTCCGTTGCGAGTTGCATTTGCTGTAACAGTTTTGCGCAACGGGGCAGAAGATCGCCGTTATCCGTAATGAGCGTTTCGCCCGTGATGATAAATTTGATTTCAGAGGATGTTTTCGCGGATACGGTTACGGTGACGGAGTTTGTTTTTGCATCGTATTTCGTTTTGATTTCCGTTTCACTGCCGTCAATGAATGCTTTTATGCTGATATTTTTATCAAATCCTCTGAAAATGAAGCGATAATTTCTGACTTCGGGCAACAGTTCCGTAGCGCCTTGCGCGGGTTTTACGGTAAACGCGGGACTTTCTTTCCAATCCAGAATCATTTCCGTCTGCGCAAATTCGCCGCGTGTGAATCCGTCGCCGTCGCCGGCATCTTCATAGAGCTTGAAAGCTCCCGACTTTCCGGGGAATACGCAAACGCAAAGGTCATTTCCCGCTTTCAGTTTGCTCGCGTCTTGCAAAGGCACGATTGCGCCTGCTTTTGCAAATACGGGCATATCATTTATGCTTCTGTGAACGGATAACGTTCTTCCGTTTTTGCTCGTGTAATGCGTACCCTTGAAGAAGTCGAACCAATCTCCCTTGGGGAACCATACGTTCGTACTGCCGAGTTTTGTGATGCGGTTATTCGGGGCTGTGATCGGCGCGACCATCAATTCCGTTCCGTACATATACTGATTTTTCGCATCATACGCTCCGCTCGCTTTGGGATAAGAATAGTACATCGGCTGAATCAACGGTTCGAGCTCCGTATGGTTGCGGTAAGTCATGGTATAAATATAAGGGAAGAGCTTATGTCTGAAACGCAGCCATTCTTTCATAATGCCTTCGGTTTTTTCTTCGTAGCACCAAGGCTCTTTGCGGACGAATTCCGTATTGGAACTGTGCAAACGATTGATGGGAGAAAATACACCGAATTGCAGCCAGCGCACGTTAAGCTCGTCATCACGGTACCCCGACATATGTCCGCCGATATCATGGCTCCACCATCCGTATCCGGCGTTGGATGCCGTAGCGGTAAAATACGGCTGAAAGTTCAAGGATTCCCACGTAACGAACGCATCGCCTGAGAAGCCGACGGGATAACGCTGGGAGCCGGGGCCGCTGTAACGGGAGAAAAACATCGGTCTTTTTCCGTTGCGCTTGATATCTCCGATATGCAAATGGTTTAACATCCACAGCGGATCCAGAATTTCGCGCTCGTCATGTAAGTTGCCGTTGATGTTGGGTTCGTGGATCCACCAGTAGTTTCCGCCTTGCTGCCAGTCCATCCACCAGAAATCAACGCCGTCCTTTTCATACGGATGATGCAAAATATCAAAGTAATTTTCCATAAATTCAGGGGATAAGAGATCCAATTTCACACGCGCTTTGGTTTTGGGATCAATGCCGCACGCGAGCGCCATTTCCTCATACATATCCTCATGACAGCCGACACCTTGCGCGGGGTGGAGGTTCAGGGAAACCTTGAGATCGTGCGCTTTTAAGAATTTGAGAAATTCTTTATAATCGGGAAACAGCTCTTTGTTCCATGAATATCCCGTCCAGCCGTTTGTGAATTTTCTCGGCTCGTCGCCCTTGCATTCGTCGGGAATTCTGGTAACGTGCCAGTCCATATCCACGACGCTGACGGAGAGCGGAACGTCCTCTTCCTCAAATTTTTCAACCAGCTCCTGATATTCTTCCTGCGTATAATCGTGATATCTGCTCCACCAGTTACCCAGCGCGTAAGCGGGAAGCATGGGAGGAATGCCCGTCAGACGGAAAAGATCTTTGACGGCATCCGAATAACGGAATCCGTAGCCCCAGAAATAAAGGTCTTTCGTGTTCGGTACTCTGACTTCCACCCAGCCGATATCGTTCAGAAGCATGGATTTGCTGTCATCCATGACGGAAAAACCGTTTCTGGAGCAAACGCCTCTGCCCAGAGGAACGGCGCCGTTTACGCTGTCTACGGTTCTTGCGGTTCCACCCAAGTCTTCAAAATCTTCTCCGAAATTCCATGAAGATGCAGGCTCGTTTTTTAATTTGAAGGTCAACGTATCTTCCGCAAAATCGGCGTTTTCCCGATACGTAACGATCAGATTTTCCGTTTCAATTCTCAGTAAGCCGTTTTCTGACTCAGCAGAGAATTTATTTTTGGGAAAATCTCTGAAAAATACGCTTTGGCTTGCTCTGTCTTCAAAAACACCTTGTTCGCTGTACTCCATTCGAATCAGCGAAGGCGTTAAAATACTGAAGCGGTATTTTTCGCCGCGTACAGTGTTCTCGGGCAAAGCAAGCGGTCTTGTTTCCCACAGGAATCTTGTTTTGTCTTTCATAAAATGCCTCCTTGTTTGATGATATAACGGAATTTCACTGCTTTTATTGTATCACGAAGCTTTTCATTTTTCAATAAAACGGATGAAGAAAGAAGAAAAAATTATATCAAGTGATGTTCGAGGAGATCATTTCCCCCCAAGAGGTAACGTAAGTGTCTTTGAACGGTAAAAGAGGTTCTTCCAATTCCGCGATTTCGGAAATTTTACCGTCGGCATAATCGAGCAAACGCTCTTTACAGCTTTCCAATCTGCGTTTCAAACCGCCGAGGCGCGCATCCTGAACTTCAAATCCGAAGGTTTTATTGATTTGATACCATTGATGGCGGAACGCTTTATAAAATTCATCCAACAGACGAACCGTTTCCGCATAATCGTTTTCCGCCAATGCGCGAAGTCCTTGCTTGTCGCCCGCTTCGTAAAGCGCGCGTGTTTTTTTCGCAAGCAATAATTTTTTGGAAAGTACACCGCAAAGAGCGGACATCGTTTCGTAAAGGCAGCCGTAACGTTCGCTTTTTTCGGCAAGCTTTTGCAAACGGGATGCATAAACGGAAAGCAGCGTATCGTCCCCCGCTTTCAGCGCGGCGCTCATCGTACCCATAAAGGGATCGTCATAGAGATGGGTTTTACAATAGTTGCAGGCGCTGTGTTGGAAATACGGAGATTCCACGGGAACGTTTTCTCCGAAAATATAATTGGGAAGATCGAGGTCGATAAAATCGTCAAAGCGCTCTCCCGTGATTTCTGAAAATTCGGCTTTCATTTCTTCTTCGGAAAGTCCCCTCGCAATCGCAGCGGCATGCATGAGCGCAGGGAGCGCCGCTTCATACGCGCATTCTCCGCCGTTATCGCCCCAAAGCGTGAAAAAGGCTTGGGTAACACCGTTTTTCAAACAGCTTTGCAAAGCAATTTCATTGCGCTTCATGCTGTAACGGTTGTGAGGAGAAAAGGTATTCCACGTCCAGGCACCGCCCGAAAACCAAATGTTTTTGGAAAGCTTTTTCGTGGAAAGGAGCATGGCATCGTAACGCGAGGATTCCATGCCGAAATAATCCCAATGTACCATTTCACAGCCTTCGGGAACGGCGTTTTTGATTTCGGGCGGAAAATCCCGCACTTCGTCGGAACAGAACACGCCCGGCGAGAGATTGAAGAAAAGATCGTTTGCCATCATCGTGGAAGTGAAGCCGTGCTTTTTCGCAATTTCACAAACGCGGTTCAAGTGTTTCATCAAAAGCGCGTAACGGTCGGTATGACCGTGAAGATCCAGATATTTTCCGAGACCTACGTGATGCGCTTCATCCATGCCGAGATGAACGCGTCGGGAAGAAAAGGTTTTGGAAAGGGTTGAAAAAATATTTTCCAGAAGCTCGTAGGTGCGCGGCTCGTCGATTAAAAGAATATCGTCGATGTCAAAAATTTTATGACGGTATGCGCGCCAATATTTCAGCTGATTCAAATGCGCAAGCGTCTGAATAAAAGGAATCAGTTCAATGCCGAGCGAAGCCGCATAACGGTCGATCTCCTGAAGTTCTTCTGTGGAATAACGTCCGCGTCTGTAACCGAAATACGGTTCGTTTTCCACTTCATAAGTATCTTCGGTATACAGCATGACCGCGTTATATCCCATTTTGGCAATCGCATCCATAAAACGTTTCAATCCTTCCACGCAGGGAACGGCGTTACGGGAACAGTCGATCATTACGCCGAATTTTTCAAAATTTTTCATGATGTTTCCTCCGAAACTATTTCTTTTTTTCAGTATAACAACTGTTTCTGTTCTTGTCAATGAGATTTTCTTTGACAAAAGAGAAAAGCCGTGTTATAATAATGAAATAAGCAATGCTTGTCCGAAGATGCTTTTTGAAATAAAACGAATTGAGGTAACGCTGATGTTTCATATACTTGTGGTTGACGATGATAAAAACACGAGATTGCTTTTCCGCGCCGTTTTGGAGGATGCGGGCTATACCGTTACAACGGCGAATGACGGAGAACACGCTCTTGACATTATGGACAAAGAACACGTGGATCTTGTGGTTTTGGATATTATGATGCCGAATATGGACGGCTATGAATTTACAAAGCTTTTGAGAGAATCGCAAAACAATTTGCCGATCCTGATGGTTTCCGCAAAACAGCTTCCTGCCGATAAACATAAAGGATTTTTGGCGGGGACGGATGATTATATGACCAAACCGATCGACGATGAAGAAATGCTTTATCGGATCAAGGCGCTGTTGCGCCGAGCGAAGATTGCAAGCGAGCATAAAATTTATGTTGGAGACGTGGTTCTGGATTATGATTCCCTGACCGTGACGAAAGGTTCGGTTATTCAAGAGCTTCCGCAAAAGGAATTTATGCTGCTTTACAAATTGCTTTCCTATCCCGGAAAGATTTTTACGCGGATTCAGCTGATGGATGAGATTTGGGGCGCGGAAAGCAATACGGGTTGGGAAACGGTAACCGTACATATCGGCAGATTGCGAAAACGATTTGAAGCATGGGATGAATTTGCCATCGAATCTGTGCGCGGACTCGGCTATAAGGCGGTGAAAAAGGTATGAAAAAGCGTAAGGGGCTCAAAGCGGAATTGCAGGAGCAAACGCAACGGTTTTCTTTGGTTTTGATTTGGTCGATCGTTTGCTTTTTCGTTTTATTGATTGCCGTTTTTCTTGCGATCGGATTGGTGTTTCTCTTGGTTCGTCTGAATGTTTTCAAAGGTGTCCCGCAGGAGATTCGCATGAGCAATTTCGTTTTGATTTTGATTCTGACCAGCGCAGTGATGGGATGGGCTCTTGTTTTATTGATCGGCAAAATTCCTTTGATCCCGATCAATCGCTTTGTCAACGGACTGAACAGCTTGGCTGCGGGAAATTTCAAAACGCGCATTTCTTATAAAGGGCTTCTCGGACATTCTCACACCTTTCAGGAGATTACGGAAAGCTTCAATAAACTTGCCAAAGAATTGGAAAGCACAGAAATGCTCCGTTCGGATTTTATCAATAATTTTTCTCATGAGTTCAAAACGCCGATCGTTTCCATTGCAGGGTTTGCGAAATTACTGAAAAAGGAAAATCTGACCGATGAGCAGAGAAAACAGTATCTGGAAGCCATCGAAGAAGAATCTATGCGGCTTGCTTATATGGCAACCAATATTCTGAATCTGACAAAGATTGAAAATCAAGAAATTCTGACGGATATCACGCAGTTCAATCTTTCCGAGCAGGTGCGGTTTGCGGTATTGCTTCTGGAAGAAAAATGGGTAAAAAAGAATATTGATTTGCAATTGGATTTTGATGAATATATGGTTGAGGCAAACGAAGAGCTTTTGAAACAGGTCTGGATCAATCTTGTGGATAACGCCGTTAAGTTTTCTCCTCGGGGCGGAACGGTTTCTTTGGATATCCGTGAAATGGGCGGTTCGTTTCTTGTTTCTGTCAGCAATGGGGGGCAGGGGATTCCCGCGGATAAACAAAAGATGATTTTTCGTAAATTTTATCAGGCAGATGAATCTCACGCGCAGGAAGGAAACGGCATTGGTCTTGCCATCGTGAAAAAAATCGTGGATTTACATGACGGAAAGGTCTCTTTTGCGAGTGAAAACGGCTTGACCGTTTTTACGGTGGAATTACCGAAAAAGCAGTGGTTTTGATATAGACGTGAAATAAATTTAGTATATAAAATTAAGAAGAGGAAAACACTTATGAAGATTGCGGCGGATTACGGTTTCAAAGCAGACAATGACGGTTTTGAAAATGCCCGTGCATTGCAAAATGCAGTGCTTGGCGGTGGTGAAATTTTGATCGACCGACCGGGTGTTTATGAAATCGCGGATACGGTCATGTTGGATGACGGCACGGACTTGCGTTTTTGTGAAGGTGCATATCTGAAAAGGATGAATAATCCCGATGAAAACGGTTATGTTTTTATTAACAGAGGCGCATATACGAAAACGTACAATGAAAATATTTCCGTTACGGGGCTCAAACTGATTTGCAATGACGTGATTGCTTCTCCGGAAACGAAGAATTCCGAAAAAGTTATTCTCGGTTTGATTGGACATTGCAGTTTCTTTTACGTGAAAAATCTGAAGATTCGGAATTTTGAATGTCTTGATCTGCCGAAAAAGAATTTTTGTATTCACATATGTACGTTTGAAAACGTGGAATTGGAAAATCTTCGCATCGAGGGTATGAAGGATGCCGTGCATTTCGGCAGAGGGAAGAATTTTTCGGTACGGCACGGAATATTCCGTACTTTCGACGATCCGATTGCACTCAACGGTCATGATTACGTGAATTCCAATCCCGAGCTCGGTTGGATTGAGAACGGTATCGTTGAGGATTGTTATGATCTCGACGCAGATTCCACTACGGGATATTTTTGCCGTATTTTAGCGGGAGCGTGGACGGATTGGCATGAGGGAATGCTCGTTCAGCGTTCGGATACCGTGGTTTCGGAAGGCCGTATGTACCGCGTATGTATGCCGGGCGACGGGAAATCTTACCGTTCCGTTACCCGTCCGACACATAAGAGCGGAGAAAAGGAATATGACGGTTTTGTTTGGGCGGCGGTACAGGAAGATATTACTTATACCGCAGGCTGCCGTAACATTCATTTTAAGGATATTCATTTGCAAAAGAAACGTTCCGTCGCATTTTCCATTCATTTTGACAGAAATGAATGGTCGCGCAGTTATTATCCGAATGCCGAGTCTCCCGTTCAGGAGAATATTACCTTTGAAAATATCATTTCGGAATCGGAGGATCTTCCCGTATTGCTTTGGACGCTTTCGCCTGTTGATCGCGTGCATTTTAAGGATTGTACGTTGAAAAATAATTTTATTCGTTTTGGATGTCTTCGCGCGGAAGGTATCGTGTATCAAACGACGGAGATCATGCTCGAAGGAACGAATTTCACGGAAGAAATACCTCTGTTGGTTCAATGTGCTCCCGGAAGAAGCATTGATCTGCATGTCGTAAACTCCAAAAATAAAAATTTTTCCTCTGAAATTATGGGCGATGTGCGGATTTGTGAATCGGATATTTCGCTTGGTAAAAGAGAGCGTTGATATTTATCGTTTGATACTTCATCGAACTCGCGTTAACACAGCATATAAAAGCAAAGAAAACCGCTGCAGATCAGACTCTGTGGCGGTTTTCTTAAATCAGTTTAAGGTTAGAATTTCATATTCTGAAGCATTTTTTGAAGCATCTTTTGTATTTCAATAACATATTCAAAGCATTGCGTGGCTTTTATACGGTTGAATGATCCCGTATGTGCAGCGGGGTTTCGAAAATCTACTCTCAAACGTTCGATGAAATTACAGTTGCGTTCGATTTCTTGCTTAACTTTTTCCGTTGGCATTCCTGTAAAAAGGATGTTTTTTGCGTAATCCAAAAAAATGGGAGAGATATTATAACGGTCGATTTTTGCGATATTTACAAAGCTTCCCAACGTGAATATTTCGGTCGGCTTTGTAATCCCTCGGTGCCTGTCTGTGTAAAGCATGACTTTCGGCCATTTTCCGTAGTCATCTCTAAATCTTTTTTGCAAATACTGCTGATATCCTATGAAAAAACGTTTTGATGCTTCCAGTTCGACTGTTTTTGTAATCAGAAGACATACGCCTGAATAATCCATGGAAAGGGAGGTATCAGTCTTCAACATACTTTCAAATGTATACCGTGCTGTGATCAAATAGGATTTAGTGGATTCATCTAATTTGTTCCAGGTTGATTCGTCGATGCTTTCTTTTAAAATGTTTTCGCATGTGGAAACTGCAAGGCGGTTGGCATATTTTTCCCGTATGTTTTGAAGAATTTTCGTGATTTCATTTTGAGAAAGTATCTCGCAGTTTTCTGTTTCATCGCCATAGGATGAAAGGAGTTGTTTTTTTCGTTCGTCAATGGCTGCCATGCAGTTCAGAAGTTCGCTTTTGGGAATTCCTACGCAGTTCAGTATGTCATTCTGAAGGGCGACAATATTATTTAAACGGAGGATTTCCTTTGCTTTTTGCGTGTCGCTTTCACGCAATTGATTGTTGGCTGCTTCTAAAAAAGTGCATTTGTATTTCATAAGCTGGAAATCGATGACCATTTTTTCTGCTTCGCTTGCAAAAAGAGAATCCCGAATATCGATCAATTTTCCTGTGCGATACAAAAGATATGGAGAAGAAAACAAAGCGGCAAGCGTGTTAAAATCTTTATCTGCATCGGAGAACAATTCTTGTCCGGCACGAATGAAAGAAATGATTCTCGTGTTTTCTCCGATGTATTTGTCCAATTTTCGTCGATCGCTGAAATTTACATTATGTAAGATGAGCAGTTCCGCATTTTTTAACGTCTCTCTTTTTTCGTTGATGATTGTGTTGACCGTATCACATTCGCAGGGAAGAGAACGCAAGCGGAATTGTTCCTCGAATTGGAAGATGCGGTTACGCCAACTGCTTAAAAAAATGATTTTTCTGCTTTTTTGCTTTTCCGCGAAAATATATGACACTATCTTTGTTCCGTGTCCGACGGGGACAATGACGGAAAGATGGCCGGCGCCGTGATCTTTGAGCCATAGTGTGAGCTCTTCAAGAAGTTTACACTGTGTTTTGCTTAATTGATCTTCTTTGATAAGATTTATCATTGTGCTTCTCCTTGTTGTTTTATGGTGTTGTTAAAAGATGAAAGTCGGCAGAAATTGTTCATAATAAAACGGTGCTGTGTCGATACACAAAAATAACAGTGGCGGTTCCTGAATGGAATCGCCACTGAATGGTGGTCGGAGCGACAGGACTCGAACCTGCGGCATTCTGCTCCCAAAGCAGACGCGCTACCAACTGCGCCACACCCCGATAAAATAATTAATTTTATAAAATAAACTTAATTATATACTGAAACACAGGGTTACGGAATGCAGCTGTCCGCTTGCGCTTCCTGTTGCCACTCCTTATTCCCCAATCAATATAACGAGATGATTATGTGCATGGTTAAACACACATAACATATTTATTATATATGAAAAAAATCTTTTTGTCAAGAATAAAATGGTTTTTTATGAAAAAAATTTAAAAAACTTTTTAAAAAGGTATTGACATTTTGAAAAAGATGGTATATAATGATTAACGTCCGCAGGGGATGAGCTTGAATGCCTCCCGCTGTCAGTTAAATGCGAGAGTGGCGGAACTGGTAGACGCGCACGTTTGAGGGGCGTGTGGATTCACCGTACGGGTTCAAGTCCCGTTTCTCGCACCAAAAAGACCGATTTTTAATCGGTCTTTTTTTCCATAGAAAATTGTTCAAATCAGCCCCGCCGTTGAGTTAATCATCAAGTTTGAATAAACTGCGATACGGGCGGCAACCGGGAGCGGCAACTTGCCGCTTTCTACTCTGTAAGGATTTATGTAAATCAACTCTTTCGTCGGACAAAGCGCAGAGTTGAGGACCATTTGAGATATAATGACAACTTCGTGCGGACATTGCCCGCTTTTTTCTTTTTTAGGCTATAAGAAATTGTGCAATTTAAACCTCGCCGTTTGCATTATTTGGATACAAGCAAAACTTGGATAGGCGAGCAACTTCGAGTGGGCGTTGCTCACTTTTTTATACTATAGGAAATTACGCAATTTAAACCTCGCCGTTTGCATTATTTGGATACAAGCAAAGCTTGAATAGGCGAGCAACTTCGAGTGGGCGTTGCCCACTTTTTATGTCATACTTGTATAACAATATGGAAGTTGGACAAAACTAATCGGGAAGACTTCTTGACATTTTGATTTTTGACATATAAAATCATTTCAAAATATTAAGGGAGAAAAATCATGAAAAAAATTATTACGGTACTGCTTCTTGCGGGAATGATCTTATCATTTGCATCTTGCATAAACAGGGGTAAGGATTCTACGACCGAGTCTTCTTCGCAGGATTCCGCAAACAGCGGAAATATTTCTCCGGGGGCGGTTACTACGACGGCGGAAGGCGTACTTGAAAGCGCATTTGAGATGTTTTTAACCAATATGACGTCTGTTTACGGCGTGAATTCCGCAGAGGAAGTAAAATCTTATTTTGTCGGAACGGAAATGCAGACGGTAACGGAAAAAAATGAAGATACAGGCGAGGAATTTTCTTACGAAATGCCGAAAAATGAACCCGGTGCACTTTCATTGGCGGATCCGGATGAAGTACAGAATCAAACGATGTTTCCTTTGGATTCCATAGATCGGATTCAAAATGCGGCAATTTTTTATAATTTGATGAATATGAATAACGGAACGTTTTCCGCTTTTAAGCTCAAAAACGCAGAGGATGTACCTGTGCTTGCTGACCGTGTTCAAAGCAATATCAAAAGCAATCAATGGATCTGCGGTTTTCCCGAACGCTTTTTGATTATGCGCGTGGATGACGTTTTGGTTTGCGCGTACGGTCTGGAAACTGCCATGAATGCATGGAAAACCGCTGTTACTTCTGCATATACAAATGCGGAAACGCTCTATGAAGAATCCCTCAGATAAAAAGTTTATCCTCATGTTTTGAGTGATATTCAACTTTAAGCTTTGATTTATAATATTGTTCAAAACCGAAGGATAATTCAAAACGGATTTCCGTAAAATGAAAATTTTTGAATGATGGGAGGCTGCGGGGCGTGCTTTTCTCAAGTGTTCCTTTTTTATACTATTTTTTGCCGTCTGTGCTGTTGTTGTATCTGATTGCGCCGCGATGTCTGAAAAATACGGTTCTGCTTTTGGCCAGTCTTGTTTTTTATGCGTGGGGGGAGCCGCGTTACGTTGCCGTGATGCTCGTTTCCGTAGCGCTCGGATATTTGTTCGGTCTGCTGATCGAACGATTTCGCGGGAAAACGGCGGCAAAGTTTTTTCTCGTGCTATCGGTCATATCTTCGCTTTCTTTTCTGATTTATTTCAAGTACGCAGATTTCTTTATCTCGAATTTCAATGCGGCAACGGGACTTTCTGTTCCTCTTTTGGAAATTGCGCTTCCCGTTGGTATCAGCTTTTATACGTTTCAGATACTCAGTTATACGGTTGACGTTTACAGGGGCGAAGTGAATGCGCAGAAAAATCCCATCAATCTTGCGGCGTATATCACGCTGTTTCCGCAGTTGATCGCGGGACCGATTGTACGATATTCAGACGTTGCCAAGCAATTGGAAAGCAGGACGCACAGCTTTGAAAAAACGGCGCAGGGAATTCGGCGCTTCATCATTGGTCTGGGTAAGAAAATTTTGATTGCCGATGCGTTGGCGGTTTTTTGCTCTGCTTTTACGGAATCCGACGATAAATCCGTTTTGTTTTTCTGGCTGTATGCCGTTGCATTTTCTTTACAGATCTATTTTGATTTTTCGGGTTACAGCGATATGGCGATCGGTTTGGGTAAGATCTTCGGTTTTGATTTTCTTGAAAATTTCAATTATCCGTTTATTTCGGGAAGTATAACCGAATTCTGGCGCAGATGGCATATGTCTCTCGGAACGTGGTTCCGCGATTACGTCTATATTCCGCTCGGAGGAAACCGCGTTTCCAGATGGCGCGGACTTTTTAATATTTTTGTCGTTTGGATGTTAACGGGTTTCTGGCACGGCGCCGCATGGAATTTCATTTTCTGGGGACTTTTCTTTGCTGTGTGCTTGCTGGTTGAAAAATTGTGGTTGCTTCCGTATCTGAAAAAAGCAAAAGTTTGGAATCATGCTTACGTTCTGATTTTGATTTTACTCAGCTTCACTTTGTTTGCTTCCGAGGATATGAAAATGCTGGCTTTCCAGCTCAAAGGAATGTTCGGTTTATCGGGTGCGCCGCTGATTTCCGCGCAAACGGTTTATTATTTGCGCAGTTACGCCGTTATCTTTATCATTGCGATACTTGGTTCCACGCCTTTGATAAAAAATACGTTTCTTTCCTTGCAAAAACGCGCCGTCGGAGAAAAAATTCTCGGTGCGGCGGAACCGATTGCTCTGGTTGCGTTGCTCGCTGTTATGACGGGATATCTGGTTGACGGTTCGTTCAGTCCGTTTCTGTATTTTCGCTTTTAAGGAGGCTTCTTATGTCAACGAAATTCAAAAATATCACATTGGTTTGCCTTGCCTCCCTCTTTCTTTTCGGTTTTGCTTTTTGGTCGTGGTTCAAGCCTGCGGATCCTTTTTCCGAAAGCGAACGCAGAGCGCTTGCCGAAAAACCGAAGCTTTCCTTGGAGTCGGTTTTTCACGAAGATTCGGAAAAACGGTTTATGACTTTATTTGAATCGTATTCTTTGGATCAATTTCCCTTGCGCGATCTGTTTCGTACGGTAAAATCGTTTGCTTCCTTTTATATTTTTCAAAATATGGATAATAACGGTATTTACGTGCAGGACGGTTATGCGGCGCAGTTGGAATATCCCATCAATGAAGACTCTCTTTCCTATGCGGCGGGGAAGTTCAAAGGCATTTACGACCGTTTTCTGAACGGCGGAAACGCAAAGGTATACAGCGCCGTGATTCCCGACAAAGGCTATTTTCTGGCAGAAAAAAACGGTTATCTTTCCATGGATTACGAACGCTTTTTTGAACTCTACCGTGAAAAAACGGCGTTTGCGGAATATATTGATATCACGGGCGCGCTTTCTTTGGAGGATTATTATAAAACGGACACGCATTGGCGGCAGGAAAAAATTTCAGACGTTGCCAAAATGCTTGCGGACGGCATGGAGATTCCGTATTCCTCCGAATACACGGAAAACGTGCTGGAGAATCCCTTTTGCGGTGTATATTACGGACAGAGCGCGCTTCCTTTGCCTGCTGAAGAAATGCGTTATATGACGGCTGCATTCATGGAAGACTGTACGGTTTACGATCATCAGAACGGAAAAGAAATTTCGTTTTACGATATGGAAAAGGCATTTGGAAAAGATCCTTATGAGATGTATCTTTCGGGAAATCTTTCCGTGGTAACGATTGAAAATCCCAATGCTTCGACAGAGCGTGAATTGATCGTGTTCCGCGATTCCTTCGGCGCGAGCTTGCTTCCGCTTCTTGCGCAGAGTTATCGGAAAATTACCGTTGTGGATATCCGTTACGTGCCGAGCGCAAATCTCGGAATACTCCGAGACGGACGTACGAGCAAACCGTTGATTGACTTCAGAAATGCCGATGACGTCCTTTTTCTTTACAGTACGCTCGTTTTGAATAACAGCAGCGCTTTGAGATAATACTTTTAAGGCGCGAAAAACCCCCGTGTTTCCGGACGCGGGGGTTTCTTTTCAGAGGAGTAAAAAAGCCAAAATCCTCTTGTTATCGACAAGAGGATGGCAAAAATTTGATTATATTTTTTTTCTTTTGCGGTTATATTCCGATTTCGGATTCCAGATTTCGCGCCAATCCAGATCGCCTCTGTCAAGCGCGGTAATGATGGCTTCTGCGGTTGCGATATTTGTTGCGGTAGGAACGTTGCTTCTGTCACATTCCTGTATCAAAGCAGCATCCTTGAGCATGGCATCGGGATCATCGGTTTTTTCTCTGAAATAGAGAAGAACGTCAATTTCGTTATAAGCGATACGGGAAGCAATTTGCTGAACGCCGCCTTGGCTTCCGGGCAAAAGTTGTTCGATTTCCAAACCGGTAGCTTCGGAAACGTTTTTACCCGTCATTTTGGTGGCGCAAATATTGTGTTTTGCAAGTACACCGCAGTAAGCGATACAGAATTGTATCATGAGTTCTCTTTTGGTTTCGGAAGATATGAGTGCAATTTCCATGAGCGAAATCCGGCATTACCAAAGAAGGCAACGCAATCCTTTCTTTATTATTTTAATTTACGGAGTTTTTTGATATTGGCGAAAAGCTTTCTGCCTTCGCCGAGAGTTCTTGCGGCGAGATTATCAAAGGCGTTTGTGACGTTGGAACTTAAAATTTCATCAACGAGAATGCCTCTGTTACCCGCAAAGATCAGTTCGGGGTCATAGGGAATTACGCCATGTAATTTGACGGAAGTGGTGTCTATAATGGAAATGATTTCCTTTTTGGCTTTTCGAACAGAACCGCCTGCAAGCTTGTTAACGATGAGTCTTCTTTTTCCGATGCCTTTCAGCGCAAGGTAATCGGAAGTTCTTTCCGCGGCGCGGACGGCGGCTTTTGTGGGTTCTACGACGATATAAGCGGTATCTGCGACAGCGGCGGCGAATCGCAAAGGTTCGCCGATTCCGCCGGGAGTGTCGATGAAAACGAAATCAAAATTTTCTGCTTCGGTCAGCTTTCTGACTGCTTGACGGAACGCGGAAAGTTCCATGCTGTGATTGAAGCCGCGAGGCGCGGCAAGGAAATACAGGTATTCACACCGTTTATCTTGCAGAATTGCGCGTTTGTGGTCAATTCTGTTGAAAATAACATCGCTAATGTCGTAAACCACTGCTTCGGAAAATCCTGCCACCAGATCAAGACAGCGATTTCCGAAATCGCAGTCAATCAGCAAAACGCGGCGGTTTTGTTTTGCTACAGACATGGCAAGATTTGCGCATACCGTGGATTTCCCAACACCGCCTTTACAGGATGTAAAAAGAATGATCTTTGTTTTCAGGCAGGGGGAAACTGCGTTGGTATTTCCGTTTGGTTTGTTATCCATTCCAAAGGGCATCCTTTCCAAAATAAAGTTCTTACAGTTTATTTTACCATTTTTTATATCGTTTGTCAATCATATTTTTTGGAATTTGCTTTTGCCGTCCGATTTTTGATATAAAAGGGAATATAAGGCAAAGCGTGAATCAGCAGATATAATACGTAAACGATCAAAACGGAAAGCCAATCGGGGGTTGCGGCTCCGATGGGCGCAAAGAAAAAGGAATTCAGCTTGAAAAACATATAATCCGAATTGATTTTTGAAAAATTTACAATGTTTGCAACAATGGAAACCGCAAGAGCGGGAACTGCCGGTACCAGAAGTTGAAAGGCTTTGGTTGCGTTTTTGTAGGAGTGATATCCGGATTTCAGCATGACCAGAGCGCAGAAAAAGATTGCGCCGTGATACAGAAACGTGTGAAAACCGGCGAAGGATATGCAGGAATAATTACCTAAAATATTGGCGGGGTAGAAAAAATTGACCGCGCCTCCCAAAAGACCGAGTGTGCAGACGTATCCGCAACCCATGTCGCGGATATATTTCTTTCCCCATATGGCGAGAGGCATTGCGTACATGAAAATACTGCACGGATATAACGGTAAGATGCCGCCGAGTTCAAACTGAACGGTTTTTCCGGAATAAGTTTCCCAGAAAATTTTAACAATTTCAAGACAGGTTACCGTGATCCAGATTGCAAGAAACGTAAGTCGTATTGTTTTTTCGCTTTTCTTTGATAGTTTTAATCCGAAAAAGACGATTGCAAGCAGTACAGTCGCTGAGAATACAAAATGAAGAGGTGTGAAAAGAGAACCGGGAAGATCGGATGCGGGAGGAAGAAAATCTTTATGGGTGAAAAAATTTTTGAGGAGAAAAATAAAATCGTCCATAGTTTTTACGGAAATATCCGTTCCTTTCTGCATGCTTTTCGAAATTTCAAAGGGCTCTCGTACCCTTGTTTGATTCGCGGAAAATCCGGGGAGGCTTCGGGAATTATTTTATCTGCGTCCGACGACGATGGTTTCCAAGGTTGCGAAAGCGGCATCTTCAAGCTCCTGTACGTCAACCTTTGCTTCTTCGCGTTCGACCTTGAAAAGCTCGGGGCGCGTTCTGGGGTGTCGGGGTGTGAATACGGTGCAGCAATCCTCGTAGGGAAGGATGGATGTTTCGAAGGTGTCGATCTCACGGGAAATACGGATGATCTCTTCCTTATCCATACCGATCAAAGGACGGAAAACGGGGCATTCCACAACGCTGTTGGTAACGCCGAGCGCCTGCATGGTCTGGCTTGCCACCTGACCGAGGCTTTCGCCTGTGATCAAAGCATCGCAACCGAAGGTTTTTGCGGTTCTTTCGGAAAGACGCATCATGAAACGGCGGAGCAGGAGTGTGAAATAATCTTCTTCGCAATTATCGCGCAGAACTTCCTGAATTTCCGTGACGGAAATGATATGTACGTGGATTTCGCCCGTGAATTCGGTCAGCTTTTCCGCAAGTTCAAGAACCTTTTCTTTTGCGCGTTCACTGGTATAAGGGAAGCTTTCAAAGTGCATGGCATCGAGCTTGACACCGCGCTTTGCAATCATGAATCCCGCGACGGGGCTGTCAATACCGCCGGAAAGGAGAAGGAGTCCTTTTCCGTTGGAACCGACGGGCATACCGCCGATGGCGCGTTCCTGGCCTGCGCAGATATAAGCGGCGTAATCACGGATCTCCACGCGGACGGTTACTTCGGGATGGTGGACGTCTACGCGTTTTCTGCCGTGGGATTCTTCCAAAATGACACCGCCGACTTCCGCGGAGATTTCGGGGGATGTGAGCGGGAACTTTTTGTCGGAACGCTTTGCTTCCACTTTGAAAGTTCTTGCATCTTCGATGTAGGGCATGAACTGCGTTCTGACGGTGTTCAGAATGGCATCCATATTTTTTTCGGTTTCGATGGCGCGGTTGATGGCGGAAATGCCGAACGTGTTTTTGGCGATGCGGTAAGCGCTGTCGATATCGGCTTCTTCGTCAAGCGGTTCGATGTAAACGGTGCTTTGCATGGAATAGATCTTGAAATTGCCGTAGGGGGCGGTTCTGCGCTTCAGAATATCACGAAGCATTTTTTCGAAATATGAACGGTTGGCTCCCTTGAGGGAGATTTCGCCGTATTTACAAAGAATGATTTCTTTCATTGATATTGATAATCCTTTCAAAAATAAAATTAGCAGGAAAAAACGGAAATGGCTTGCGAAGACTCCCTTTTTGTATTATAATGGAATCAATGAGAATCCGCGAAAGCCGTATATTGTTTATTATACGCTTTCTTATTTGTAAATTCAATGCTTAATTTTAATTTTTTGATAGGAAAGGCAGAAAAAATCGGTTTTTCTCCGAGATATTTCTGATTTTTGATATGAAACCGGAACTTCTTTCTCCGGCAGGTTCTCCTGCTGCGCTGGAAGCGGCTGTTTGCGCGGGCGCAGATGCCGTTTATTTCGGCGCGCAGAGCTTCAATGCCAGAAAAAATGCGAGCAATTTTACCGATGAGGAATTGCAAAAAGCGGTGGCGCTTTGCCGTCTTTACGGCGTAAAAACCAATATCGTTCTTAATACGCAGCTTTACGGAGGAGAGCTTTCTCCCGCAATCACGCTTGCTGAAAAACTGCTCTCTTTCGGCGCAGATGCGTTTATCGTGGCGGATATCGGACTTGCAAAGGAGCTGATCCGTCTTTTCCCCGGGATTTCTCTGCATGCAAGCACCCAATGCTCGGGGCAGAACGTTCTTTCTGCCGAAGCGCTTGCTTCCATCGGATTTCAGAGGATGGTGGCACCGAGGGAGCTTCCTTTGTGCGATATTCAAACGCTTTGCAAAAACTCTCCCATCGAAACGGAAATTTTTATTCACGGCGCGCTTTGCGTAAGCCATTCGGGGCAATGCCTGATGAGTTCGATGATCGGAGGAAGAAGCGGTAACAGGGGGGAATGCGCGCAACCGTGCCGTCTGCCGTATCAGACGAAAGACCCTTATGCGCTTTCGCTCAAGGACCTTTGCCTTGCCGCTTACGTTCCCGCGCTGATGGAGGCGGGAGTGGCATCCTTCAAGATCGAGGGCAGAATGAAAACCCCCGATTACGTTTTCGGCGTGATTTCCGCTTACCGCAAATTGATTGATGAGCGCCGCGGCGCAACGCCCGAGGAGATCAAAGAGCTCGCCGCGCTCTTTTCCCGTTCGGGTTTTACGGACGGTTATTATTGTGAAAATATTTCAAAATCCATGCTCGGCATTCGCACGGATGCCGATAAACGTTCCACGGCGGCTGCCGAAACGAAAAAACAAACGAAATTCGAGTTTCCGCGCATGCCTCTTTCTCTTTGTGCGGAATTCAAAGAGGGAAAACCTGCCGTTCTCAAAGGAACGGTTCAACGAAAAGGTGAAATTTTTTCCGCAGAGGTTTTCGCAGAGGTTTGTGAGCCTGCGCAAAAAACACCGCTTACCGAGCAGAGAATCGCGGAAAATCTCGGAAAACTCGGCTCCACTCCTTTTTATGCCGAAAATATCGGTGTGAGCGCCGATGCGGTCGAACTTTCGATTGCCTCCGTGAACGCTTTGCGCCGTTCACTTTGCGGAGAGCTGAACCGAAAGCTGATGGGTGAGATTCCCGCGTATCCGCATTTTGACGGGAAATTGCCGCGCCGTACGGGTTCTGTGTTTGCAAAGGAGAAAAGCGCGTATTTCTGTTTTTATGATGCGCTGACTCCGAAGGCGCTTGTGTATTTTGACCGTATTTTTCTCCCTTTGACCGAATACTGCGCGCATATGCAAGCGCTGAAAGTGCATGAAAACGTCGGTATTGCTTTTCCGCCCGTGGCGTTTGACCATGAATTACCGACCGTGCGTGAAATGGCACAAAAGGCGTATGCAAACGGCGCGAGGGTGGCGCTGATTCCGGGTTTTTGGCAGTCGGAAATGGCGGATGCAATCGGCTTTGAAAAGCACGGCGATCTGCGCTTGAATCTCTATAATTCCGAAAGTGCTTCCGTTTATGCCGAAAAGCGTTTTGCTTCCGTGATCGTTTCTCCCGAAGTCGGTGCTTCGGTTGCTTCTGCGCTTGCTTCGGAAATTCCGAAAGGATATATTGCGTACGGTAGATTGCCTTTGATGACGCTCGAAAAATGTGCGATCCGAGATGCATTTTCTGCGAAAGACGACCGTGCTTCCTGCCGTTACTGTGAAACGCACAAAATCTCGAAACTGACGGATAGAACGGGCGCTGTTTTCCCGATTGTCAGGGAGTTTCAGCACAGAAACGTTCTTTATAACAGCGTGCCGACTTATATGGCGGACAAACCTCTTTCGGGCTTGTTCGCGCATGCGATTTTCACGGATGAATCGAAAGCGGTTGTGGACGGAATCATCGAACGTATGGAAAAACGCTTGCCTTCCAAAACGAAATTCAGGAGGATTTGAATAATATTCAAAAAGAAGATTTTATGAAAAAGAAAAAAATAGAAATGATTCTGGCGTCCTCCTCTCCGCGCAGGAAAGAAATTCTGGAATCTGTCGGCGCGGATTTCCGCATCGTTACCTCTGAGGCGGACGAAAGCGTGGAAGATACGCTTCCGCATGACGAAGCGGTTTGCAAAATTGCGAAACGGAAGTGCGAAGCGGTTCTGGAAAAACTGAAAAAAGAAAATGAATTGCACGAAAGAACCTTGATTCTTGCTTGTGATACCGTTGTTGTTTATGCGGGGATGCGCATTGGAAAACCCGAATCCGATATGCATGCGTCTTTGACGCTGGGGCTTCTTTCGGATTCCTGGCACAGTGTTTATTCGGGGCTTGCTGTATATTATAAAGGAAAAACCGTTTGCAGGGCCGCTCGTACGGACGTAAAATTCAGAGAACTTTCCGAAGCGGAAATTGCGGCGTACGTTGCCTCCGGAGAGCCGAGAGGGAAGGCTGGTTCGTACGCGATTCAAATGAAGGGTGCCGCTTTTACGGAACGCATCGAAGGGGAATTCAATAACGTGGTCGGACTTCCCTTGGTAACGCTCCTTGCTTTGCTTCGTGAAGAATTCGGAATTGTGCCGACGGAAATTCTGGACTTTACAAATTTATATTCAAAATAAAGGAAAAGACTTATGCTTTCAAAAAAAGAAAAAAAGATCCGCGCGAAAAAAGCGGTGGAGATTCTGAAAGAAAAATATCCCTCTGCGGAATGCGCGCTTCAATACGACGGCGATCCGTGGAGGCTTCTCGTGATGGGGCGGCTTTCTGCGCAATGCACGGATGCGCGTGTCAATATCGTTTGTGAGGAGCTTTTTCGCCGTTTTCCCGATATGGAAAGTATGGCGAACGCTCCTGTCGGAGAAATCGAAAAGCTCGTATATTCCTGCGGTTTTTATAAAGTGAAAGCGCAGAATTTGAAAGATTTTTCCGCGATCATCCTGGAACGCTTTGGAGGACGCGTGCCCGATACGATGGAAGACCTTCTTACCTTGCCCGGTGTCGGCAGAAAGATTGCGAATTTGATTTTGGGCGATATTTATAAAAAACCCGCAATCGTTGCGGATACGCATTGCATCCGTATTTCAAACAGACTTGGTTTGTGTGAAAATAAGACGCCCGAAAAAGTGGAAATGGCGCTCATTCCTTTGGTTGAACCCCAAGAACAGGCGGATTTTTGCCATCGGCTCGTTTGGTTTGGCAGGGACGTTTGCGACGCGAAAAAACCGAAGTGCGCGGAATGTCCGCTTCGAGATGATTGCGAAGAGGTGAAGCTGCGCGGGAAGGGGGAAAAGAAATGCTGAAACAGCCGCTTGCGGACAGAATCCGTCCGAAAAGCTTTGAAAACATGGTTGGCGATCCCAAGCTTTTCGGAAAGAACGGAATTTTTCCGAGAATGATTGCGCAAAATCATATTCCGAATATGATTTTATACGGTCCTTCGGGGACGGGAAAAACGACGGCTGCCAATATTCTGGCGTCTTCCTCGGGAAAAACACTTTATAAACTCAATGCTACAACGGCAGGGCTTGCGGATGTTAAGCAGGTAATTGCCGAAAGCGGTTCTTTGTTGGGAATGGGAGGTGTTTTACTGTATTTGGACGAAATTCAGTATTTTAACAAAAAGCAACAGCAATCTCTTCTGGAATACATTGAAAACGGAAAGATTACACTGATTGCCTCCACGACGGAAAATCCGTATTTCTACGTTTACCCCGCTATTATTTCCCGATGCGCGGTTTTTGAATTCAAATCCGTTGCGAGAGATCAATTGAAACTTGCCGTTTCCGCGGCGGTCTCGCTCTTGGAGGAAGAATCGGGAAAGAAAATCTCTTTGACGGACGGCGCGCTTTCCATGATTGCTTCTGCGGCGGCGGGCGACGTGCGGCGCGCGCTCGGTCTTTTGGAAAACCTCTGCTCCGTTTATGAAAAAATTACGGAAGAAACGGTTAAGGGCTTTTTGCCCGAGGTGATGGGAATCGGCGGTTTTGACAAAGACGGCGACGGGCATTACGATCTTCTTTCCGCTTTACAGAAATCTATCCGAGGCTCCGATCCCGATGCGGCGCTCTTTTATCTTGCAAAATTGCTTGCGGGGGGTGATCTGATCTCCGTTTGCAGAAGATTGCAGGTCATTGCAAGTGAAGATATCGGGCTTGCTTATCCGATAGCGGCGGTCGTTGTGCGTTCCTGCGTGGAAAGCGCAAGGGAGCTTGGTTTACCCGAAGCGAGAATTCCGCTTGCGAACGCGGCGCTTTTGCTTGCCACTTCGCCGAAATCCAATTCTGCGGAAATGGGTATCATTGCGGCAACGGAGGCGGTTGCTTCGGGAAAGGGCGCAGACTTTCCGCGGTGTTTGCAAAACGTTCATTTTGACGGAGAAAATGTAAGAGAAAAGGGACAGAATTATAAATATCCTCATGATTATCCGAACCATTACGTTTCTCAGCAATATCTGCCCGACGATCTGAAAAACGCACGTTTTTATACATACGGCGAAAATAAGACCGAGCAGGCGGCGAAAATGTATTGGGATAAAATCAAACATAAACCGTAAGGAGAAATGAAATGAATATTGTTCAAATCGGTGGGGTGGGTCATTATGCTTATGCGCTCCCCACGGCGAAAAAATACGGAATGGAGATGACGGGTGTTTGCTGCCCCGATCCGGAGGACCGTCTTGCACGGGTAATGAAACATTTGGAAACATTCGGCTACGCGCCTCGGGTATATGAAAACGCCGAAGAAATGCTGGACGGGGAAAAGCCGGACATCGCAATCATCAATACCGTGATGTACGAAAACGCGCGTTACGCGATGATGGCGTTGAAAAAGGGGATTTCCGTTTTTTGCGAAAAGCCCGTTGCCACAACCTTGGAAACGCTGAACGAATTGGAAACCGTATACAGAGAGGCAAAGGTTCAATATAAAGACCTTTGCTTTTGCGGAATGTTCGGGATTGATTATCTTCCGCATTTTGAAACGGCTTACCGATTTGTGAAAAACGGCGGTATCGGGGAGGTTTTGTTGGCAAATGCGCAAAAATCCTATCGTATGGGGAATCGCGCTCGTTTTTATTCCGACCGTGAAAAATACGGAGGTACGATTCCGTGGGTGGCGATTCACGGAATTGAATGGATCACGCGCATTGGCGGATTGAAGCCTGTTTCGGCGGCGGCGCTCGGCAATACCGCGTTTAATGCCGGAAACGGCACGATGGAAGCTTCTGCGCTTTGTCAATTTGCTTGTGAGGGCGGCAAAATGGCTTCCGTTTCGGCAGACGTTCTCCGTCCTGCAAATGCGCCGACGCACGATGACGACCGCTTGCGCCTCGTCGGCTCCAAAGGGATTCTGGAAGTGCGCGCGGGACGCGTTTTTGTTATAGACGAAGACGGAGAAAGGGAACTTTCTCTTGTGCAGGCGGAAACGGAACTTTTTGAAGAATTCGTTCTGGAAATTCAGGGCAGGGGAAAATGCCGCGTTTCGGCGGAAGATTCTTTTTTTGCCACGAGGGTTGCGCTTTCTGCGAGAGAATCTCAGGATACGGGAAACATCGTTCCGATCAAGATGCCGACTCCTGTTGCGCTGAAAAGCGAAAAAAGCTCCGCCTTCAAAGGCGGAAAGGTTAAAATTTATACGGACGGCGCTTGCAAGGGCAATCCGGGTCCCGGCGGTTGGGGATGCATTTTGGTTTACGGAGATATAGAGAAGGAGCTTTCGGGCGGAGAAAAGCAAACAACCAACAATCGTATGGAACTTTCTGCGGCGATTGCCGGGCTGGAGGTGCTGAAAACGCCTTGTGATGTGGAACTTTGGTCCGATTCCAAATATCTCATTGACGCCATTACAAAAGGCTGGGTGCGCTCGTGGAAAGCTAAGGGTTGGAAAAAGAGTGACGGAAAGCCTGCGCTCAATTCCGATCTCTGGGAAAAACTACTCGCTTTGCTGGAGGTTCATACCGTGAAGTTTGTTTGGGTGCGCGGTCATAACGGACATGAATATAATGAACGCTGCGACAGACTTGCGGTTTCGGCTGCGGAACGTTGTCGCTGAAATATATAATTAAAGGATAATATAAATTATGGAAGAGAAAAAGATTTTGCTTGGCATGAGCGGCGGCATCGACAGCACGTACGCCGTTACTGAACTCCGCAAACTGGGTTATGAAGTTTTCGGCGCGTTTTTGAAAATGACGGAAGAGAGCGAAACGGAATCCGCCGTTCGCGCGGCGGAGGTTCTGGGTGTGCCTTTGACGGTTGTGGATTGCACAGAGCGTTTTCGGGATATCGTCATTGAAAATTTTCTTTCGGAGTATGCGAAAGCGAGAACCCCGAACCCTTGCATTGTCTGCAATCGGTTTGTAAAAATTGCCGCGCTTTGTGAAACGGCGAAGGCGATGGGTATTGAAAAAGTGGCGACGGGTCATTACGCCAAAATCGGTTTTGACGAAGAATCCGGCAGATACTGCGTTTGCAAAGCGGCGGATCCGAGAAAGGATCAGAGTTATATGCTCTGGCGTTTGACGCAGGAACAGCTTTCCATGCTGGAATTTCCGCTGGGCTCGCTTCTGAAATCCGAAATCAAGGAAAAGGCGCAGGAAATGGCGCTTCCCAATGCCGATGCGCCTGAAAGCCAGGAAATTTGTTTCATTCCTTCCGACGATTACGTTTCTTATATTGAGGAAAGGAAAGGGAAGTTTCCGGAGGGTGATTTTAAGGATGAAAACGGTAAAACGCTCGGCAGACATGGAGGGATTATTCGTTATACGGTCGGACAGCGCAAGGGATTGGGCGTTTCTTTGGGGAAACCTGCTTTTGTCATGGCAATTGATCCCGCGCTCCACACGGTAACGCTTACTTCTGATGAAAGTAAGATTTTTACCGATTCTCTGACGTGTAATGAATTGAATTTTATGTTGCTTGCACCGGGGGAGTATGAAACGGTTTTGGGAGAAGGTAAAATTCGCTATGCGGCGAAACCGGAAACGGCGGAGGCTTGTATCCGAAACGGGACTGCGGAGATTTCTTTTGTCCGTCGGGTGCGCGCGGTTACACCGGGACAATCGGTTGTTTTTTATCGGGAGGGAAAGATTCTTTTTGGTGGAATGATTGAATGAAATACTATGTTTTCTAATGTATATAGGTTTTATTAATATAAAAAAATATTATTATTAGAAAAAAATGTGTTTTTTTCTCAAAAAAACAATCGAAGGATATTTTTTGGCAAGATGCCCACAAAGTCAAAAATGTATTTTTGTGTTTGTTGGATATGCACAAATGGGAAAACGCCTTTCTCCGTCTTCTCTTAGCCGTTCGGAGAAAGGATGTTAAATGTGATTTACCATTTTCGGTTATTGCTGAACAGTTTTGTTAAAACGGACGAAAAATCAAGCAAAATGCTGAGTTTTTCGTCCTTTTAATGTTTGGGTTAGTAAATGTGAATCACACGAAAAATGTTTCTTTTTCATTCGGCTCGAGCGCTGATTTTATCCTTATATATATACCGTGCGTGTAAGCTTGGGGAAGCGGTTGTTTTTTAAGAAATTTTTGCAAAATTAAGAATGAATTGTTAAAAAGAGAAAAAAAGTGGCTTGCAAACTTATTGATTTTTTGTGAATGAAGTGGTAAGATATTAAAGTAATAAGCGCTATGTGCCGTTCGAAGACGGTACGAGTTTTAGTCTGCACATTGCAAATTCCGTTAAGGAGGAAAAATCTATGGAAAACTCAAAGCTGAAAAGAGTTGTCGCGCTGGTGCTCAGTGCCATCATGGTTTTCTGTCTTTTTGTGACAGCAAATCCCGCTTCTCTCGTTGCTGCAAGCGCAGCTGCCGAGAAGGACACTTCGACGACCGACGAGGCCCTTGAAATTCTCGATGACGATAAGTGGCTCGAGTACAAGGCAAAGAACTCTAAGTATCCGAATTACAAAGGTGAAAACATCGTGATTGATTCGGATGACCTTGCCTCTCCCGAAAAGGTTGAGGTTGTTGAATATGACGGAAAACAAAACGTTGTATTCGTTCCTGATACCGGTTCTGTTTCCTGGAAAGTGAACATTACCGAATCCGGTCTCTACGCAATGGACATTCTTTACAACTATCTCGGTTCCGACGATACAAGAGCGAAGGCGACCGACATTGAAAGAACGCTCCGCATTGACGACGAAGTTCCTTACACCGAACTCCGTAATCTGGTCTTCACAAAGAAATGGGTAGACCAACTGAACAAATACGTTCTCAAAGACGGCGAAATGGTTAAAGAAAAGAGCAACAAAAACCTTTCTGCTACCATTTACGATGCAAACGGCAATGCTGTGAAGACCTTCGCGGATGAAGAACTTCCCATGGCTGTTTACGATGCAAACGGCAATATTGTAACCATTTTCTATGAAAAAGACGGCGCTGATAACGAACGCCGCCCGGTTAAGGTTCTTGAACCCGAATGGACGGAATACACGCTGAACGACCCGACGGGTAACTACAGCGGCGAATTCTACATCTATCTTGAACAAGGCGAACACGTTATCACTTTGGAAGCGCAGAAAGAATATATGTACGTAGCTTCCATTACCTTGCGCGCAAGAGAATCCTTGATGTCTTATGAAGAATATAAGAATATGTACAAGGATAAACCGAAAGCTACAACTTCTGTCAGATTGGAAGCAGAATACTTTACTTCCACTTCTTCCCGTACCATTTACGGTCAGAACGACAGATCTTCCGCAATCACTTCTCCTCAGCACCCCAGCTATTCCTGGATCAACGACGTCGGCGGACGTAACGGAAGCTACAACTGGGCAAGTATAGGTCAGTGGATCGAATGGACTTTCACGGTTCCCGAAAGCGGTATGTACGTTATCAGTACCAGATTCCTTCAGGACGCTCTCGAAGGTTTGTACGTATCCCGCCGTATTTACATTGACGGCGAAGTTCCTTTTGAAGAAGCAAACAATCTTCAGTTCTTGTTTGACAAATCCTGGCAGGGCGATACGCTCAACGCGGGCGGCGAAGACCTGGAGTTCTATTTTGAAAAAGGTGAACACACCTTCAGACTTGAAGTTAACTACGGCGGTCTCGGCGACATGGTTGCCGAACTTCGTGACTGCGTAACCAGAATCAATGCGATTTACGTTAAGATTCTTACCATTTCCGGTAGCAGCCCCGACCCGTACATGGACTATTTCTACTATCAGAGAATGCCTGAAGAAATTCAGGAAATGGGTCAGCTCGCTAAGAGACTCACTGCTGTTTCCGAACAGATGAAGGCGATCAGCGGCGGCGAAAGCAGCTCCAGTACCGCGACTGTTGAAAACGTGGCGCGTGTGCTTGAAAAAATGTCCAAAGACTCCGAACGTCAGATTGCTAAGAACTTTGCTCAGCTCAAATCTTACATCGGTAACCTTGGTACATGGATCAATAACATCGGTCAGCAGGCTTTGATCGTTGACTATTTTGAAATTAAACCCGCAGGCGGCGAAGACCCCAAGGGCGAAGGCAACTTCTTTGTAAACGCTTGGTATGAAATCTGTATGTTCTGGTACAGCTTCATCCGTGATAATTCCTCCTATGGTTCTGCCGAAGGTCAGGAAGGCGTTACAACTGTAGACGTATGGACAACGGTTTCCCGTGAATATACACAGATCATCCGTACCATCATCGACCAGGATTTCGCTAAAGAATATCCCAACATCGCAATCAACCTCAAACTCGTTACAATGGGTACACTCCTTCCCGCAACGCTTTCCGGCGTAGGTCCCGACGTTATGATGGACGTTACCTCTTCCGACTGTATCAACTATGCGGTTCGTGGCGCGGTTCTTGACCTCAGCAAATATGAAGGCTTCAATGAAATGCGTTACGGCAACCCCGAAACAGGTGTGGAAGCTTACTTCCATGAATCTTCCTGGACTCCCTTTACCGTAGCTCTCGACTCTTCCGAAGGTGAACAGGCGGTTTTCGGTATTCCGGAAAAACAGAGCTTCAACGTTATGTTCTACCGTAAAGACATCTTTGCGGACCTCGGTCTCAAAGTTCCCAATACATGGGATGAATTTAACGCGATCATGCCGATCCTCGTTTCTCAGAACTATGATATCGGTATGTCTCACGATATCGGTGTTTTCAATACTTTCGTATATCAGCACGGCGGTGAATTGTACACCAACGGCGGTACCACAATCTCCTTTGACGAAGACGTAACGCTCGATGCATTTACTGAACTTTGCAAATTCTTCACAACTTACAACTTCCCGTTGAAGTTTGACGCTGCGAACCGTTTCCGTTCCGGCGAAATGCCGATGTTCATCGGTGACTATATCACATACTACAACCAGTTTACCGTATTCGCTCCTGAATTGAAGGGCTTGTGGGGCTTCACAACCGTTCCCGGTACCGTTCAGGAAGACGGAACAGTTAACAAATCTATCGTTACGACCATGAACTCCATCGTTATCATGATGGATGCTGCTGACAGAGGCAAAGATCAGCTCGGCTTCAACTTCATCAAGTGGTGGATGAGTGGCGACATTCAGGGTCAGTATGCAAATGAACTCGTTGCACTTCTCGGTCCTGCCGGTAAGTACGCAACAGCTAACATCCATGCATTCGGCGATATGTCTTGGACAGCAAACGAACTCGCGGAAATCGAAAATCAGTTCGCTAACCTCAAGGGTGTTCCGGAAATGCCGGGTAGTTACATTATTGCCCGTAACATCGAATTTGCATTCCTTGATGTTTACAACAACGACGCAGTTCCCAGCGAAGCGCTTCAGGACTATACCAATACAATCAACGCGGAATTTACAAGAAAGCGTGAAGAGCTCGATCGTAAATTCTTCATTCCTGCAAAGAAATAAAATTTAGCAAAGGAGAATACGGACATGTCAGAAAATGCTGTTGGAAAAACCCAAAAAGCGCCGAAACCCGTGGCGCGTAAAGAAATGACCAAGTGGCAATGGACATGGAAAGAAATGAAACGTAACTATGCCGCATATCTTATGTGCGCACCGTACTTCCTCATTTTCTTCACATTTACCGTTTTGCCTGTTATTCTTTCGGTATTTTTCAGTTTCACAGTTTTTAATATGATTGAGCCTCCGAAGTGGTACGGCTTGGGTAACTACATGCGTCTCTTCCTGGATGACGAAATCTTCATTCAGGCGATCATGAACACACTCGTGTTCGCCGTTATGACGGGACCTGTTTCTTACCTTCTCTCGTTGTTTACCGCTTGGTTCATCAACGAACTTCCTCCGAAGATCAGAGCGGTTGTAACCTTGATCTTCTACGCACCTTCTCTTTCCACAGGTATGACATTTATCTGGAAGATCCTCTTCGACGGTGACTCCTATGGTTATGCCAACTCCATCCTTATGCGTTTGGATATTATTCAGGCGCCGATTCAGTTCTTCCAGAACGAAACTTACGTAATGCCTCTTTGTATCGTTGTTGCCCTCTGGACATCTTTGGGTGTATCCTTCCTTTCCTTTATCGGTGGTTTGCAGACAGTTCCGAAGGACCAGTTCGAAGCTGCTGCGGTTGACGGTATCAAGAACAGATGGCAGGAACTTTGGTACGTAACCCTTCCGAACATGAAGCAGCAGATGCTCTTCGGTGCGGTTATGGCGATTACACAGTCCTTTAACTTCGGTACGGTTGTAAACGACCTTGCCGGCTTCCCCAGCGTAAACTATTGCGCACATACAATCATGCACCATCTTCAGGACTACGGCGGCCAGCGTTTCGAGGTTGGTTATTCTTCCGCGATCGCGGTTGTGCTCTTCATCATGATGATCGGCTCCAACATGCTTGTAAATAAAATTTTGAACAAGGTGGGACAATGATATGTCAAAGAAATTAAGAACAAGAAATCATAAAGTTGTCCTCAACCGTTCCGCGGGAGGCGACTTCGGAATTACAGTATTCCTGGTAATTTTCGGCGCGTTCATGTTTATTCCGCTGTACTACGCAATCGTACAGTCTCTCAAACCGCTTGATGAACTTTGGAACTATCCTCCGAAATTCTACGTTGTAAAACCCACGTTCAGCAACTTCGGTGATATGTTTAAGAGTATGTCTTCTTCTTGGGTTCCGTTCTCTCGTTACATTTTTAACACCGTCCTCATTTCCGTAGGCGGTACGTTCGGTAACTTGTTCCTCGGTTCTCTTGCAGCTTACGTTGTATCCAAAATCAAATTCCCCGGCCGTAATATGTTGTTCGGCGCAGTTCGTCTTTCTCTTATGTTTACGGCTACCGTTACCGCGATCGTAAACTATATGACAATGAGTGCGCTCGGCCTCGTTGATACTTATTGGGCATTGATCATCCCCGCATGGGGCGCAACGCTCGGTATGTTCCTTATGCGTCAGTTCATGGTTTCCGGTATTTCCGACGCCGTTCTGGAATCTGCCCGTCTTGATGGTTCCAGCGAACTTCGTACCTACTGGACCATTGCAATGCCGATGGTAAAACCCGCATGGCTGACACTTATCGTGTACTCCTTCAAGGATTTGTGGAACACCGGTGCTTCCACTTATATCCAGAGTGAACAGCTCAAAACCTTCAACTATGCAATTTCTCAGATCGTATCCGGCGGTATCGCCCGTGCGGGTGTCGGCGCGGCTGCTGCGGTTGTTATGTTGATCGTTCCCGTAACCGTATTCGTAATCAGCCAGAGTAATATCGTTGAAACGATGTCTACTTCCGGTATGAAAGACTAATTATAAGGGAGGAAGCAATTTTGAAAAAATTAACAAGAATAGTTGTGTTGCTGTTGAGCTTCGTCCTCCTTGCCGGTGGCGTAGCTTGCCAGGCGGCAGAAGCTATGTACTACACCTATACCTACTCCATTAACGGCGAAGTTCTCACTTCTCCTCATGCTTATACTCCGGATAAATCCGTTAACTCCTATACGATGAATTTGTCCGAACCTTTGAATGATCCCAAGGATATTTTCGTTGACGAAAAAGGCAACGGCTATATCTACATTTCCGATGTTGATGCAAACGGCAACGGTCGCGTTGTCGTTTGCGACCCCAACTTCATTTATCAGTACACCATCAGCGAATTCACAAACGCGCAGGGCGTACCGGATAAACTGAAATCTCCCGAGGGTCTCTTCATTTATGAAACTTCTCTTTACGTTTGCGATAAAGAGAATGCGCGTATCGTTATTTTCGATACACAGACGAAGGAATTCAAGTCTATCATTGAAGCTCCCGAAGCAGGCGTTATGGGTTCGGATACCGTATTCCGTCCCGTTGCTGTCGGCGTAAACGCTTCCGGAACCACTTATATCGTTTCCGACCAGACTTATTCCGGTATTATTGCTTTGAACCCCGACGGTTCTTTCCAGGCATTCCTCGGCGCACAGAAGACATCCGTTTCCTTGGCTGTCCGTATCCGCCGTATGATTTTCCCCACCATTACAACAGAATCCTATATCTCTACTCCTTATAAGAATTTGACCATGGACGACGAAGGTCAGATGTGGGCAACCATCATCTTTGGTCCGGATGAAGAAAAATCTTTGACCACTGCCATCCAGTCTCTTTCCACCGATGCAACCTACGCACCGATCAAGAGATTGAACGCAAAAGGTGATGATATCATGGTTCGTAACGGCTTCGCAATGCCTGCCGGCGAAATCATGTTCAGCGACATTAAGGATATGACCAAAGAAGTTGGTCCTTCCGAACTCGTTGATATTGCAATGGGTCCCAACGGTATGTGGTCTGTTGTTGACTCCAAACGCGGTAAGATTTATACCTACGATATGGAAGGTAACCTCTTGTTTGCGTTCGGTGACAAAGGTCAGCAGCTCGGACACCTTTTCACTCCCGTTGCTATCACATATCGCGGCAGCGATATCATGGTTCTTGACAGTAACCTTGATGCTGTTATCGTTTATAAGAGAACAGACTACGGCGACGTTATCGACCAGGCCCTCATGCACAATGAAAAACGTGAATATTCCGCAGCATTTGCTGACTGGCAGGATATTCTCAGAAGAAACCAGAACTTCGACGCTGCTTACGTTGGTATCGGTAAAAACCTGTACCGTCAGGGCGATTACGAAAACGCAATGCAGTATTACAAAGACGCACACGAAACCGAAAACTATTCCGTTGCTTTCCAGGCTTACAGAAAACAGTCCACAGAAAAGTCTATCGGTTGGATTGCTTTGATTGCTGTTGTTGTAATCATTGCGCTCAGCAAAGCTTTCGGTTATATCGGCAGAAAGAACAAAGCCGGTGTGGTTAAAGTCGGCAAACGTACCCTTTGGGAAGAATTCCTTTACGGCTTCTATGTAATCCTTCATCCGTTTGACGGTTTCTGGGATTTGAAACACGAAAAACGCGGCTCCGTTCGCGGCGGTCTCTGCATTTTGCTCCTTACCGTTCTTTCCGTTGTTTATAATAATATCGGCTCCGCTTATCTCTTTGGCGGCGGCGACAAAGTAAACGTAGCAGGTCCGATGATCTCTGTTTTGGTTCTCGTTGCTCTTTGGGTCATTGCAAACTGGTGTCTTACCACTTTGTTTGACGGCGAAGGCAGCTTGAAGGACATCTTCATTGCAACATGCTACTCTCTCATGCCGATTCCGATCATCATGATCCCCGCAACCATCGCAACCAATTTCTGCTCTCTCGCAGAAGCTGAATTTATTACTCTTGCTCTCGGCATTGCGTATGTATGGACCGGTATGCTCATCGTCTTCGGTTCCATGACAACTCACGGCTACGGCATGGGACGTAATATCGCAATCTGCTTCTTTACCATTATCGGTATGGTATTTATCACGTTCTTGGCAGTATTGTTCTGGAACTTGATTACCCGAATGGTTTCCTTTGTTTCCGATATTATCACGGAAATTTCGTATCGCACAGATTAAAACAGGAGGTTAATCTATGAAAAAAATCAGAATTCTTTCAGCGGTTCTGGCAATTCTGCTTGCTTTTTCGGCAATAAGCCTGCCTGTTTTTGGGGCAGATATTGAAAATTATCCTTCGACTGAAGACTGGGAATCCCAACAGTTGAAGGTTGCCGAAATGACTTGCATGTATGAAGATGACAACTGGAGAATGTATTTCGATGAAAAGTCTGCAGAATTTGCTTTGCAGAACAAAAAAACCGGCGAATATACTTTCTCTAACCCTTATGACATTGATTTGATTTCCACTGCATTGTCCAATGATGATCTTGCAAATGCAGACCCCATCAGACAGGCATTGCTTTCTCAGATTATCTTGACTTATGAAGATATTGAGACAGCTGTAACTTACACCATGAAGAGCTATACTGACGCGGTTCTTGCCGGCGGTCAGGTTGCTTTCACTCCTATTTCTGACGGTGTTCGTGTAGAATATGCGATCGGTACGTTGGAAACCAAGCGTCTGTTCCCTATGTGGGTTGACCAGACCAGCTTTGAAAATCAGATCCTCAGCAAATTCCAGGAAAATACCGCAAGCTTTACTTCCGTAGAAAAAAATATCTATAACTTGCTTATGGATAAGAAAAACGGTTCGGTTTACAAATTGGTTGACCCCGTTAAACCCGGCTCTACCTATGACCCTCAGTCTGTACCGAACCCCAACGTTCCCGAAACTTACGAATATCTCGTAAACAATCCGGATAAGCAAATGTACGTTTTGATTACGAACTCTGCTCGTACCAAAAAGACATTGGAAAGCATGATCCGTAAATATTGCCCCGAATATACCTTTGACAAATTGGAAGAAGACCATGAACTCACAGGCTATGAAGGCAATGAAAAAGAACCTCCGCTTTTCCGTATGGCTCTTGAATACAGAGTTGATAAGAAAGGCTTGACGGTTACAATCCCCGCAAAATCCATTCGTTTCAATGAAACAAACTACCGCCTCAGCACCATTGCCGTTCTTCCTTACTTCGGCTGCTCTGCTACAGGTAAGACTACCGGTGACGTTGGTGACGAAGACGGTTCCATGACCAGAGAAGACGGTTATATTTTCATTCCTGACGGCAGCGGTACGCTCCTCAGCTTCTATAATGAAGACGGCACGTTGAAGACGGACGTTAACTTGACCGGTTCTCTTTATGGCAACGACTATACGTTCGAAACCATCGATGCAGTAAATGCGAATGAAAAAACATACCGTGTTCCCGTATTCGGTTTGGTAGAAGAATATTCCATTACCAAGGTCGTTCAGGGTAATACCAGAGGTTCCGTTGGTGGTGAAACAGCTCCTTCCTATAATAAGAAGACTGATTACACTCGCGGTTTCTTAGCAATTATCGAAGAAGGCGATTCCTTTGCTTCCATTCGTGCCGACCTTAAGAAGGCACCTTGGGCAGGCGCTTCCGGTAGCGTTGTTTACAATACTGTATACACGAACTTTACCGTTAAACGTAACGACTCTGTTAACGTAGGTTCTTCTATTGGCGGAGGCAACTCTTCCATGACTGCAACCGATGATACCAAGTACATTGGTAACTATTCCGTTCGTTATATTATGCTTTCCGATCCCGAAGTTGCTGCACAGAACAACTATTCTTCCTTTGAACCTTCCTACATCGGTATGGCTAAGGCTTACCGCAACTACTTGATCGAAAACGGCAGCATTGACGAACTTCAGAAACAGGAAACTGAATCTAAACTTCCTCTTTATATCCACGCTTTCGGTGCTTTGAATGCACAGGATACCTTCCTTTCCATTCCGATTACCGTGGAAAAACCCTTGACAACATTTGCTGACGTTATTACCATGAGCGAAGACCTCAAAAAGGAAAACATCACAAACGTGAACTTCATTCTTGAAGGCTTTGCAAACGGCAATATGTCCAAACCTTACTATCCCACTTATGTAAAATGGGGTAAAAAGGTTGGCGGCGAAGATGGCTTGAATGAACTTCTCCTTTATGCTGATCAGAACGGCATCGGCGTATATCCCGAATTCGATTTCTCCACAGCTTATTGGGTAAAAACATTCTCCGGCTTCTCTTACCGTAAACACGCTGCAAGAGCGATGAGCGGACGTTACACAACAAAACGTGACTACGACTACGTATTCCAGGTAGTTAAAAAGTTCGGTATGGGTAACGTTGTTTCCTCCGGCGCATACTTGAATCTCTTTGAAAAGTTTGCAAAAGATTATGACAAATATGCAATCGGCGGTATCTCCGTTCTTTCTCTCGGTACAGATTTGAACTCTGACTTCAACGAAGATTATCCTATTACCCGCGAAGATTCCAAAGTGAATACACAGGATCTTTTGGCTAAGATTTCCGAGAAATACGGCAATGTTATCGTCGAAGGCGGTAACGCATATTCCTGGGCTTACGCAACGGATATCGTTAATATTCCTCTCGGCAACAGCCGTTACCAGAAGGCTCCCGATTCCATTCCTTTCATCGGTATGGTTCTCCACGGTTACATGAATTACACCGGCGGTGTTATCAATACATCCGGCGACATTCAGTACGAAATTCTGAAATCCTTGGAAAACGGCGCTTCTCTCTATTTCTTGCTTTCTTACCAGAACTCCAATGAATTCAAGAACTCTTTCGCAATGGGCTTGAATGAAAACTATTCCGTAAACTATCAGACATGGCGCGATGACGTTGTGAAGTATTATAACCAGCTCAACTCTGCGATCGGTTCTCTCCAGACAGCAACCATCACAGATCATGGTTTCATCGATGCTTACAACGCAAACGCAGAAACGGCAAACTATCTCTTCGGTCAGTACAATGCTTCTAAGAATGCATATTTCGGTTTGAAAGCTGATTACGAAGCTGCCATCAAGAACACTGATTTGATGATTGCTCAGAACAGAGTTTCCGAAGCAAAAGATTCTTTCCAGAGAGAAAGAGAATTGCTTCCTCTTATGAACAAAGCGCTTGCTCAGTATGAAGCTTGCCTTGCTTTCGTAGAAAAGGAATCTGCTTCCGACGTTGTTTACGTAACTTATACCGACGATAACGGAAATGAATCCACATTCTATATCAACTACAACAGCCATGACGTTGCGGTTGAATATGAAGGCGGCATCTATATTCTTAAAGCAGAATCCTTTGTTAACGTAGAGGATATCACTTCTGCAGAACTTGTGTCTTTGACTTCTGAAGTTGTTACCAACGCTCTTAAACCTACCGCAGGTCAGCTTAAGAACTATCAGAACGCGAAAGAAAAGTATGATGAAGCGGTTCTTACCGGTAACCAGAACTTGATTAACAAAGCGAAAGAATCTTTGAATAATACAATCAAGGCAATCGGAACAAAAACAGCAGAAAACGTTTTGAAGATGACTTCCGCAGACGGCAAGACCGTTGCATACTTCAACTACGAAACCTCTACCGTTCTCGTTCCCGTTTCTGAAACGGAATATAAGATTATTGCTTCTCAGTCTTATGTAATCTATAATACAGCTGATTGAGGAAAGGAGAGCTGAAAAATGACAAATGAAATTACTTCGAAAAAGAAGAAACGCAAAAGCTCTTCGTTGATCGAAAGAAGAGACCGACTCGGTTGGGTTTTCATTCTTCCGTTCCTTATTGGTTTGGTTTTCCTTTACGCAAGTGTAATTTGGGAATCCTTTACCTACAGCTTTGCGCAGTACAATGTTATTCCCGCAATCAAAGGCGGCGGTTATTCCCTTACTTTTGTTAAATTTGACAACTTTTCTGAAATTCTTTTGAAAGTTGTTGAAGGCGACACAGAAGGTAAAACCTATATTGAAATGATCTTTACAAGCTTTGCTTCTCAGATCGTTGAAATTGTTATTATCGTTATGTTCTCTTTGTTCATCGCGGTTCTTTTGAACCAGAAGATGATCGGCCGTACCGCATTCCGCGCAATTTTCTTCATTCCTGTCGTAGTTGGCGCAGGTATCATTGCAAAGATTGACGCAACGGCAAGCGAAATTTTGGATTCCATGGCAAGTCTTGACGGTATCGATATGGGTACTGCAAACGGCGGCGAAGGTTCCTCCGGACTTGTTAGTGCTATGGACGTTAATATGTTGCTCGGTAGCCTCGGGTTACCGACAACATTCACCGATATGATTGTCGGCCTTGTTGAAAGTATTTATTCCATCGTAAACCGCGCGGGTGTTCAGATGTTGATCTTCCTTTCCGGTTTGCAGTCCATTTCTCCTGCGATTTATGAATCTTGCTCCATCGACGGTGCTTCCGGTTGGGAATCTTTCTGGAAGATCACGTTCCCGATGCTCAGCCCCATGATTCTCGTAAATGCTTTCTACACCATTATCGACTCCTTTACGGCAGAATCCAACGAAGTTATGCAGGCCATCATCGCAATTTCCCCGAACGGCGTTCCCAGCGGCACACAGTCCGCATTGGCTTGGACATATTTCGGTATCGTTATCGTAGCGCTCTTGCTTGTAGCGCTCCTCTTCAAGAACTTCGTGTTCTATAACCGCAGAAATGACTAAGAAGGGAGGAATAAAATAATATGAATAATAACCAAGAAACCACGCCCCGCGTGCTGAAAAGCTCTAAAAACAAAATTCGCGTTGAATTTGAGAGAACCTCCCTTAAAGAGAGAATGAAAGCGAAATATTTGAACAGCCTTTTCTATAAGAAATTGCTTGTTGCGGTTTTCCGTTTCATCCTTCTCCTCGGTATTTCCTATATCATTTTGTTCCCGTTTTTCTCGAAGATTTCGGCTTCCTTTATGAGCCCTCAGGACTTCCTGCAGAGTGACGTTAAGATGATTCCGAAATATCCGACGTTGAACACTTACAAATATTTGATTACGGAAAACCAGTATTTCAAGGCAATGATCAACTCGTTCCTTCTTTCCGGTATCTGTGCATTGATCCAGATGTTCGTTGCAGCGTTTGTTGGTTACGGTTTTGCGAAATTTAAATTCAAAGGACGCAACCTCATCTTTATCTTCGTAATGCTCACGATGATCGTTCCGCACCAGATTCTTGCTTCTTCTTTCGTTCAGAAGTTTATCTATTTCGATATCTTCGGACTTCTTGAAAAAACAGGTTTATACAGTGCGTTGGGTATGTCACAAGGTATTTATAACACCTATGTTCCGTTGATCCTTCTCTCGCTGACGGGTCTTGCGTTCAAGAACGGTCTCTTTATCTTCTTGATGCGTAGCTACTACCGCGGCGTTCCGGATGAACTTGAAGAATCCTCTTTCATCGACGGTTACGGCGTATTCAAGACATTCTTTAAGATCATTCTTCCGATTTCCGGTCCGATGTTGATCACAGTATTTATCCTTGCTTTCTCTTGGCAGTGGACTGACATTTTCTATGTCAACACATTCCTTCCCAATGCGGAAAGCTTCCTCTTGACGAGCAATCAGTTCTGGGCTACCATGCCTGACACCTTGGAACTCCTTGGTCAGGCTGCCGGCACAAGCCTCCAGACTTTCGAAGTTGCTGTTAAGAATGCTGCAGGTCTTCTCGTTGTTCTTCCCTTGATTATCATGTATATCTTCTGTCAGAGATTCTTGGTTCAGGGTATTGAATCTTCCGGTCTTGCAAACTAATTTCCAAAATAAAAGAGCTTTCGCTTAGGCGAAGGCTCTTTTTGACATAAAATCCGAAAATTTTTATATAACCCCCTTGACAAATTCCTTATGTTAATGTATAATATATCGGTATTTTATAGAAAAGGGGAATTTTATCAATGAACGAAAACATGAAAGACTTTGGAATGCCTTACCCTCATTTTCCGGAAGGAGTGGAAAATGACGAAGTATTGGAACAGAGAGAAATGGACGTCAAAGAGACCGAAGATGAAATTTTGGGAGAACAGGATTTTATCATAAACGGAGGCGATTTTGGCACTGTATCGGTAGAAAAAGAATTTTCCGTTAATATGGATGAATATTTTGAAGAAGAATTCGAAGAAGAATGTGCGTTTGTGCCTGTGGAAGAAACAGACGATTACGAATTTATGCCCGATATCAATTTTGATATCTATAATGCAGAATAAAAACAGCCAATGTCTAACGACAGCGATCTCACGCTGTCGCTTTTTTGTATGGTTTGTGTTATACTGATTCCAAAATCATACGAAAGGAAAAACGTCTATGAAAAAAATTGCTATTGTATATCCGAGAAATCTGAATGAACTTCGCAAACGCGCGTTAGAGATTCTTTCTTCCACCGTTCTTGATTATACGAAAGAATATCCTGTTTGTGTTTCGGATGATCGCGCGGAAGGACTTTCGGATTTTCGCCGTATTTATATCGGAACGAAAGAAAGCAATGCTTATATTGCCGAAAACAGTAAAGGTACGTTGACTGCTTCGGAAGAATATTTTATTTTGGTGGAAAACGATACCGTTATCATTGAAGGTTTTGACGATGCGGGCGCATTGTACGGCGCGGTTGATTTTTATGATCGGTATATTTTGTCCAATGAATATCCGGATAATCCCGATATTTACCGTATCAACTTTTTTGAGAGAGCAAACTTGCCTAATTTTGAATTTCGGTCAAAACCGTCGGTGGCAGAGCGCGGACTCTGGACTTGGGGGCATGTGATCTATGATTATAAAGGTTATCTTGATCATATGATGATGCTCAAGATGAATCGTGTGATTATCTGGAATGATTTTCTGCCTGTGAATGCCCGTGAAATTACGGAATATGCCCATGCAAGAAATATCAAGGTAATATGGGGTTTTGCATGGCTTTGGGATACCGATTGCGCGAAGTTTGATATGACTGCTCTGCGCGGCGAATCGGTAAAAGTTTTTGAAAAATTTGAAAAGGAATTCGGCGACACGGAACTTGACGGCATCTATTTCCAAACGTTCACGGAACTGAACAGGGAACATATTGACGGCGTTCTGATTGCCGAGGCTGCCGCTGACTTTGTCAATCGCACGGCGAAACTCTTTTATGAAAAATATCCGAACATTGAATTGGAGTTTGGTTTGCATGCCAACTCCGTGAAAAAAAGACTGGAATTTATCAGCGCGGTGGATTCCCGTATTCGAATCGTTTGGGAAAATTGCGGCTCCTTTCCATTTTCTTATATTCCGAATGACGTTAAGGATTTTGATGAAACCATGGAATTTGTCCGAAAAATTGCTTCTTTGCGCGGCAGTAACGACCGTTTCGGCGTTGTTACCAAAGGCTTGGTTAAATTGGATTGGAGTTGCTTTGAACATTGCGCGGGCGCGCAGTATATCGGTGTCAGCACGGGCCGCATGAAACATGACCGCGTGGACCGCAAAGCGCCGATCTGGAAATATATTCAGGCGAATTGGATCGCTTATGCGCATAAGGCACTGGAAGCCGTTCGGGTCATGCGTGATTGCAAACAAGGAGATCTCATCGTATATGCTCTTGTTGAGGACGGTATGTTTGAAGAAAATCTGATGTGGCCTGTTGCTTTATATGCGCAAATGCTTTGGGATTGTGATGAGGCACTGCCCTCTTTGATGAGCCGTGTTGCCTTGAGAAGCAACGTGGCGTTTGCCTGAGTGATATCAATTCCGAGGTATTTTGATAACGGTATTGAAAAAATGCCTGATTTATGATATACTATATATGACCGATTGTTTTTGCCGAGAGCAAAAAAAGAAAAGGATGAATGAAAGGAAGTCTACAATGATAGCCAATTACCATACGCATACTTCCCGTTGCAACCATGCGACGGGAACGGACCGTGAATATGTGGAAGCCGCCATCCGCGCGGGTGTAAAAATTCTCGGTTTTTCGGACCATTCTCCATATTGGTTCCCGAACGGATACTATTCCACGCACAGAATGAAACCGAATGAAATTGAAGATTACGTGAATTCCGTTCTTTCTCTGAAAAAGGAATATCAAAACGATATCCGCATTTATCTTGGTTTTGAAGCGGAATACTATCCTCTTTACTTTGATAAAATGCTGGAAATGATTGCGCCTTATCCCTATGATTATCTCATTTTGGGTCAGCATTATTTGAAGGATGAAAGCTCCGAATCTCATATTGCGCGCTTGGCAAACAGTTATGAGTCTCTCGTTCAGTATGTCAACGAGTGTACGGAAGCTTTGGCAACGGGGAAATTTTTCTGTTTTGCGCATCCCGATATTGTGAATTTCAAGGGAGATCCCCGTTTGTACCGAAGTGAAATGATACGCCTTTGTAAAGCGGCAAAATCCGCAAACGTTCCCTTGGAGATCAATTTGCTCGGATTGAGAGAAAACAGAAATTATCCGAGAATTGATTTTTGGCAAATTGCCGCCGATATCGGAAACGATGTCATTCTGGGTTCCGATTCCCATGAACCCGGCGTAACCGCAAGAGATGCGGATATCCGCGCCGCTATGGAGATCGTCAATGGATTCGGTTTGCATTTGATCGAGCCGATCGAACCGAAAATCGTCTGAAAATTTTTATTTTTGAAAAAAGAAAACCGCTTGTGAAGAATACAGGCGGTTTTTTCGTTTGTACGAATCAAATTGACAATTGTTATTGACTTTTTATAATAAAAATAGTATAATATTATTGTTAACGATGATTTGTTTACGGTTTTTAGAAATAAATTGGACAAAAAGCCGTTTGTTTTTCGCAAACGGCGGAAAGAGGTTTGAGATATGGCTGATATCAGATACGATGCGGTTATCATCGGCGGCGGCGTTATCGGTTGTGCGATTGCAAGAGAACTTTCCCGTTATGCAATGTCTGTATGTCTTGTGGAAAAGACGGAAGACGTTTGCTCGGGTACTTCCAAAGCAAACAGCGCAATCGTTCACGCAGGTTACGATGCAAAACCGGGTAGCAAAAAAGCAAAATTGAACGTAAAAGGAAACGCAATGATGGGTGATCTCGCGCGTGATCTTGAATTTGAATTCAAACGCAACGGCTCGCTCGTTCTTTGCTTTGCGGATGAGGATATGCCAAAGCTCGGCGAACTTTATCAAAGAGGTTTGAAAAACGGCGTGGACGTTAAGATCCTCAGCGGCGACGAAGTGCGCCGTATGGAACCGAATATTACAAACGAAGTGGTAGCAGCGCTTTGGGCTCCTACGGGCGGTATCGTTTGTCCCTTCGGCTTGACCATCGCGCTTGCCGAAAACGCTTGCGATAACGGCGTGGAATTCCGTTTCCATACCGAAGTAAAAAATATTGAAAAAGCAGAAGACGGCTATGTGCTGAAAACCAATCAAGGCGATATCGCTGCGAAGACCGTCATCAACGCCGCAGGCGTATATTCCGATGTGATTCATAATATGGTAAGCGAAACCAAGCTCCATATTACACCCAGAAAAGGCGACTACTGCCTGCTCGATAAAGAGGCTGGAACGCACGTCAGTGCAACGGTGTTCCAGCTTCCGGGTAAATACGGCAAGGGAATTCTCGTTTCTCCCACGGTTCACGGTAACCTCTTGCTCGGTCCGACCGCTGTGGATCTGAACGATAAAGAAAATACCGCAACGACTGCGGCTGAGCTTGCAGACGTCGTTAAGAAATCCGCTGTCAGCGTAAAGGATATCCCTTACCGTCTGACCATCACTTCTTTCTCCGGCTTGCGCGCGCATGAAGACGGCGATGATTTCGTTCTCGGAGAAGTTTCCGATGCGCCCGGCTTTTTTGATGCCGCAGGCATTGAATCTCCCGGCCTTTCCTCCGCCCCCGCCATCGGTGTTGAAATCGCGGAAGCGGTTGCCGCAAAGCTCGGCGCTTCCAAAAAGGGAAACTTCATCGCCACAAGAAAAGGCTTTGTGAAGCTTGCTGAAAAATCTTTCGAAGAACGCGCCGCAAAGATCAAGGAAAATCCTCTTTACGGTGTCATTGTCTGCCGTTGCATGGAAATCAGCGAAGGCGAAATTGTGGACGCAATCAACAGAACGCTCGGCGCAAAATCTCTTGACGGTATCAAGAGACGCGTGCATCAGGGCATGGGACGTTGTCAGGCAGGTTTCTGTACGTCCAAGACCATGGAAATTCTTTCACGCGAAACGGGTATTCCCATGGAAAAAATTTGTAAAAACAGTGACGGCTCCGAGATGCTGTCGCATAAGATGTGAGTGAGGTGACGGAAATGAAACAGTATGATATCGTTGTCATCGGCGGCGGTCCCGCAGGACTTGCGGCGGCAATTTCCGCAAAAAAAGCAGGCGTTACCAATCTTTTGATTCTGGAACGTGATTCCACACTCGGCGGTATTCTGAATCAGTGTATCCATAACGGTTTCGGCTTGCACACCTTCAAGGAAGAATTGACAGGTCCCGAATATGCTTCCCGTTTTATTGCCGAAGCAAAAGAAATGGAAATTCCTTATCAGCTCGGCGCGATGGTTCTCTCTGTTTCTCCCGAAAAGGTCATTACATATATGAGCAAAGCGGAAGGTCTGGTTCAGATCTCCGCAAAAGCCATTATTCTTGCCATGGGCTGCCGCGAACGTCCGAGAGGCGCTTTGAATATCCCCGGCTTCCGTCCGGCAGGTATTTATTCCGCGGGAACCGCGCAGCGTTTGATGAATATTGAAGGCTACAGCGTTGGTAAAGAAGTTGTGATTCTCGGTTCGGGTGATATCGGCTTGATCATGGCGAGAAGAATGACACTGGAAGGCGCAAAGGTTAAAGTTGTTGCGGAGCTTATGCCTTATTCGGGCGGCTTGAAGCGTAATATCGTTCAGTGCCTGAACGACTTTGATATTCCGCTTTTGCTCAGCCATACCGTTGTCGGCATTGATGGCAAAGACCGTTTGACGGGTGTTACCATTGCGAAAGTGGATGCAAACCGTCAGCCGATTCCCGGAACGGAAATTCATTACGATTGTGATACGCTTCTTCTTTCCTGCGGTTTGATTCCTGAAAACGAACTGACAAAAGAAATCGGTGTCGGCATGAACCGCGTAACCTCCGGTCCCAACGTTGACGACCGTTTGCAGACGGACGTTCCCGGCGTATTTGCTTGCGGAAACGTTCTTCACGTGCATGACCTTGTTGACTATGTTTCTTCCGAAGCCGCTCTTGCAGGCGCCAATGCCGCAAAATACGTTTTGGATGAATCGGAAAAAGCGAATGCGCATAAGGTTGTTATCAAAGCGGAAAACGGTGTCCGATATACCGTTCCTCAGACCATTGATATCGCTAATATGAGCGATTCCGTTACGGTTCGTTTCCGTGTCGGAGATATTTATCAAAACCGCGCGGTTTGCGTATATTACGACGGCAAGAAGATTTCGAGCCGTAAAAAACGCGTATTGGCACCGGGCGAAATGGAGCAGGTTATTCTGAAAAAGAACAGCTTTGCTGACTGTCCCGAGTTGTCCGAAATCGTTATTTGCACGGAGGAGGCGTAAGTCATGGAAGTAAAGAATTTGACTTGTATCGGTTGCCCGATGGGTTGTTCTCTCACGGTAACCATTGAATGCGATAACATCGGTGTGGAAGGCAATACCTGTCCTCGCGGCGCGGACTATGCAAAGAAAGAGGTTACCAATCCCACGAGAATCGTAACGTCTTCCGTTCGTGTCATCGGTGCGGATATTGCAAGAGTTTCCGTAAAAACCGCAAGCGATATTCCGAAAGGAAAAATTTTCGCTTGTATGGAAGAAATTTGCAAGGCGGAGATGCAGGCTCCCGTTGCCATTGGCGACGTGGTGATCGAGAATTGCGCAGGAACCGGCGTCAATGTCATTGCAACCAAAAACGTATCGCTAAAAAAATAAATTTTTTGAAAATTACCCCCTGAACCGTACCGCCCTCTCGTTTTCCGGGAAATCGGAGCGAGCGGACGGTAGTTTTCTATTACAATAAAAGGAGGAATTCCCATGTTTATTGTGGATGCATGGAATTGGCTTTTGGATGCCGCTTCTTCATGGAGTCTTTTGGCGATTACCATTCGTCTTTTGTTTGCTTTGGTTGTCGGTCTGATTATTGGCATTGACCGAGAACGCAAACGCCGCGTGGCGGGAATTAAAACACATATTCTTGTTTGTCTCGGTTCTGCGCTCGTGATGATTACCAGCCAATATATGATGGTGGAATTCGGAGATATGGCAGATATTTCCCGTATGGGCGCTCAGGTTATCAGCGGCGTCGGTTTTTTGGGCGTAGGTACGATCATCGTTACGGGACGTAATCAGGTCAAAGGATTGACGACGGCGGCGAGCATTTGGGTTTGCGCTTGTGTCGGTCTTGCATCGGGTATCGGATTCATTGAAGGTGTAGTCATTACGCTTTTATTGCTTGTTTTTACATTAAAGGTTCTCGGAAAATTGGATACCATCGTCAGAAAGGGTGCCAAGGAAGTAGATCTTTATATCGAATTTGTTGATAATAAAGGATTGCTCAGTTTTTGTGATAAAATGAAAACGGATGGACATAAGATCGTGAAAATGCAGATTGGAAAATGCGAAAGTGAAAACGATTTTCCGAATGCGCTTTTCAGTATTCGTACGAAAGACCGTGATCACATTGCCAAACTTGCAGTGGAGTTGCGCCGTTTGAAATACGTCAAATCGGTGGAAGAACTCTGATTGCATATATTTTAACTTTTTGGAAAATCAAGGAAATTTTTACTATGCGAATTGTTGTTAAAGTCGGAACCTCTACGCTTGCCTATCCGACGGGACTTTTGAATATCCGACGCGTGGAGGAGCTTTGCCGTGTGCTCAGCGATTTGAAAAATGAGGGAAATGAAGTCGTGCTGATTTCTTCCGGTGCGATCGGTATGGGTGTCGGCAAATTGGGACTTGGAAAACGCCCCTCCGATATTCCGACCAAGCAGGCTGCCGCAGCCGTCGGTCAATGTGAATTGATGTATACTTACGATAAACTTTTCGGAGAATACAATCATACCGTGGCGCAGATCCTGTTGACGGGCGAAGATGTGGAAAACGAAAAAAGAAGGACGAATTTTCATAACACCATGTACCGTCTTCTGGAGCTCGGCACATTGCCGATCATCAATGAAAACGATACGGTGGCAACCGATGAAATCGTTATCGGCGATAACGATACCTTGGCGGCAATTGTGGCTGCCGAAATTTCCGCCGATCTCCTCGTTTTACTCTCCGATATTGACGGACTGTATACGAAAGATCCCCATAAATATGCCGATGCCACTCTGATTCCCGTCGTGGAAGAACTGACTCCCGAAATTCTTGCTTTGGCGGAAGGAAAGGGTTCAGAGCTTGGAACGGGCGGCATGAAAACAAAATTGCGCGCGGCACAGATTGCCATGAATGCAAAAATGGATATGATCATTGCCAACGGCGCAGACCCGATGATTCTTTATAAGATTTCGGACGGAGAATCGTTCGGAACGAAGTTTATCGGAAACCGTGGTTGAAGAGAATTTTTACAGTTAAATACAAAGCGGGGCGGAACGTCCCGAATATCGAAAGGATTTCGTCTTTATGACAACTGCTGAAATATTAAAAGGCGCGAAGGAGGCGAAAGCATTGCTTTCGTCTCTTTCGGCATCTGAAAAAAATAAAGCGCTTCTTGCGATGGCGGAAGCGTTGATGAATGAAAAAGAAGCCATCCTTTGCGCAAACGCGCGCGACGTGGAAGCGGCAAAAGGTATGGTTTCCGATGTGATGATTGACCGTCTGCGCTTGACGGAGGAACGTTTGGCGGGTATGGCAAAGGGAATTCGGTATGTTACCGAACTTGCTGACCCCGTTGGAAGAATTCTTGACAGAAAGGTTCGCCCGAACGGTCTTATCATCGAAAAAGTTTCCGTTCCGCTCGGCGTGGTGGCAATCATTTATGAAAGCCGTCCGAACGTAACCTCCGATGCGGCGGCGCTTTGTCTGAAAAGTGGAAACGTTTGCGTGTTGAGAAGCGGTAAAGAGGCGTATGCTTCCGCGCACGCCATCGTGGAAGCGCTGAGACACGGTCTTGCTTCCGTGGGACTTCCCGAAAATCTGATCAACATTCTGGACGATACCTCCAGAGAAGGCGCAAACGCGCTGATGAAGGCAAGGGGCTTTGTGGATATGCTGATTCCGAGAGGCGGCGCGGGACTGATTCGCGCTTGCGTGGAAAACGCGACGGTTCCTTGTATTGAAACGGGAACGGGAATTTGCCACATCTACGTGGATAAGAGCGCGGATCTGCAAAAAGCGCTGGATATTCTCGTAAATGCCAAAACGAGCCGCCCTTCCGTATGCAATGCGGCAGAGGTTTGCTTGGTACATTCGGAAATTGCCGAAACGTTTTTGCCTCTTTTGAAAAAGGCGCTTTGCGATGACCGCATCGCAAACGGAAAAGAACCCGTTGAACTTCGTTTGGATGCGCGCGCATTGGAAATGATAAACGGTACACCCGCAGGTCCGAGAGATTTTGATACGGAATTTTTGGATTATATTCTTGCCGTTGCCGTCGTGGACGACGTGAAAGAAGCGGTAAATCATATTCTTTGTCATTCCACGGGACACAGTGAAGCCATCATTGCAGAGGATACCGAAGCACAGAACGTTTTTGTTTCGACGGTGGAAAGCGCGGCGGTCTACGTCAATGCTTCCACACGTTTTACGGATGGCGGAGAGTTTGGTCTGGGTTGTGAAATGGGTATTTCCACGCAGAAGCTTCATGCAAGAGGTCCGATGGGACTGGAAGAAATGACCTCGTATCAATACCGTATTACGGGTAACGGTCAAATTCGTTGAAATTGAATATTGGAGAAAAGAAAATGGCATTATTTGGATTTATAGGCGTTGGCAATATGGGAGGCGCGCTTGCGCGCGCAGTCTGCCAATGTGTCGGTGCGGAAAATATTACGGTCTCCGATTATTCCGCGGAAAAAGCGGAAGCGTTTGCCAAAGAACTCGGCTGTCGGTCGGCAGATAACAATACCGTTGCCGAAACGGCAAAATGGATTTTTCTCGGTGTCAAACCTCAGGTGCTTCCCGCTGTGATGGAGTCTTTGCGCCCTGTTTTGAACAAAAGAAAAAAAGGCGATTTTATTCTGGTTACCATGGCGGCAGGCATTTCGATTGCCGCGTTGGAGGAAATGCTGGGTGCTTCCGCTTCCGTGGTTCGTATCATGCCCAATACCCCCGTTTCGGTCGGAAAGGGAATGATTCTTTATACGGCGAACGCCGATGTTTCCGAAGAAAATCTTTCGGAATTCGTGAAGGCTCTTTCCTTTGCGGGTAAAACGGATTACATCAAAGAAGAGGACATCGATGCCGCAAGCGTGATTTCGGGTTGCGGTCCCGCATTTATGTATATGTTCCTGGAAGCTATGCAGGAAACGGGAGTCCGTCTCGGCTTGGATGCTGAAAAAGCAAGACTTTATGCAGAGCAGACCATGCTCGGTGCGGCTTCTCTTGCGATGGTTTCGGAAGAATCACTGGAAACACTCCGTGTTCGCGTTTGCAGTCCCGGCGGTTCCACGATTGAGGGCGTGAAAGTATTTCAGAACCGTGAACTTTATGAAACGGTTTCGGAAGCGCTCGGCGCATCGTACAAAAGGACGAAAGAGCTGGGAGCGAAAAAATGACGGAATATACGGTCAGACGGTTTCAAAACGGTGATGCGGTTGAAATTTCGGAGCTGATCATTCGTACATTGAGAACCTCCAATATCAAGGATTATTCAGCGGAATATATTGAGAACGATGTGAAGATGTTTACACCTGAGAGTGTGGTGCAAAGAGCTTCATGGACACATTTTTACGTGGTTCTTCACAGTAAAAAAATCGTTGGGTGCGGTGCGATCGGTCCGTATTGGGGAAAAGAAGACGAAAGCAGTTTGTTCAATATTTTCGTTTTACCCGAATATCAGGGCAAGGGTGTTGGAAAAAGAATCATGGAAACCTTGGAACAGGACGAATTCTTTTTGAAAGCCAAACGAATCGAAATTCCGTCTTCCATCACGGCGTGTGAATTTTATAAAAAATTCGGTTATACGTATAAAAACGGTGTTACCGTTCCCGATGAGGAAGGACTCTTCCGATTGGAAAAACGGAGAGGCGGGTTGTATGATGAGCCGAAAAAATAAATATATTTCTTTTATTGATAAAAGGATAACGTTAGCGACGTCTTTGGTATGCTTTGTTATCTCGGTGTTGATGATATGTTTTTCTGTTACCAATTGGAGCGATCTTTGGAAAGAGGATCCGCTGATGGCGGTGCTTGTTCCGATTGCGGGCGTAATTGTTTTTGTGGCATCTATTCTTATGCCGTTGAGCGGAATGATGATTACGAAAAAAGGAAATATTGTCTTTTTACCTGATTTCAGATTGAAAAAATTTAAAATGAATGAATTGAAAAGAGTTGCATTGAATTTTAATGAATGTAAAAATAAAAAATATGCCGTTACGGTTAAAATGATACCAAAAAATGGAAATGTTTTTAAGGTGAATTATTCGGTGAATTTCAGAAACCGTATCAAAGGCGAAAAGCTTGCTATGGCAATGTATACGATCAGCAAGAAAAATGTTGACAGCATTGTCGCAAAAACGGCAGATTTGGATATTTTTTCTATTACAATCATAGATCAAAATCAGGAAATTGTGTATCAGTCTTTGCCAACAGATTTGTATTGAATGATATTGTATAACAAAAATCCCGACGGATTCAAGTCCGTCGGGATAATTTTTTAGGGTGTGTTTTTTGTTTTCTGTTCGTTTTGCGAATGACACATATCTTTCATTGCGCAAGTGGAACAGCCGCAGCCGCAAGAGGATTTTCCCTGTTTTTTATTGCGGCGCATTCTGAAAATGATGAGCGCGCACACGGCAATCAGAACGAGGGAAATCAGGATGGTTGCGAGGTTTTGAGAAAGCCAAAGCATGGGAATACCTCCTTTTCAAATGTAAATTAAATCTTTCCGGTCAGTTTCGTTGCTTCTTTGTAAGGTCTGAAAATGAGGAAAAGCGCAAGCGCGATGAAAATGAGAGAAACAACAAGACCGATGATATTCAGATTGCCCGTGAACGCGGAGCCGATCTGATAAATGCAAAGAGAAACGATGTAAGCGAAGGCTGTCTGATAGCCGATGGCAAACCAAGTCCATTTTGCGCTGTTCATTTCACGTCTGATGGCACCGATTGCGGCAAAGCAAGGTGCGCAAAGCAGATTGAATACGAGGAAGGAATATCCTGCAAGAGCGGTAAGCTCACCCGTACTGTCAATACCGAACAGAACGCTGAAGGTTGCAACGACGTTTTCTTTTGCAATCAATCCGGTTACCACGGCAACGGCGTATTGCCAACCTCCAAAGCCAAGGGGCGCAAACATCCAGGAAATGGCGCTTCCGATGATGGCAAGAATGGAGTGATCCAGTTCTTCTTCGCCAACCATGACGAATTTGCCGTCCACCACGCCGAATCCTTGCAAGAACCAGAGGATGACGGAGGAAAGAAGAATAACCGTACCCGCTTTTTTGATGAAGGACCAACCGCGTTCCCACATGGAGGAAAGTACGCTCTTGGGCGTGGGCATATGGTAAGCGGGAAGCTCCATGACGAAAGGAGCGGGATCGCCTGTGAACATTTTTGTTTTCTTGAGAATGATACCCGAAAGAATGATGGCGGCAATACCGATGAAATACGCGCTGGCGGCAACCCACCACGCGTTGTCAAAGAGTGCGCCTGCAATCAGACCGACGATGGGAAGCTTTGCGCCGCAGGGAATAAACGTGGTTGTGATGATGGTCATACGGCGGTCGTGTTCATTTTCGATGGTACGGGAAGCCATAATGCCGGGAACACCGCAGCCCGTTCCGACAAGAATCGGAATGAAGGATTTACCGGAAAGACCGAATTTGCGGAAAACCTTATCCATGAGAAATGCGATACGGGACATATATCCGCACGCTTCCAGAAAAGCAAGGAAGAGGAAGAGCACGAGCATTTGAGGTACGAAGCCGAGAACCGCACCGACACCGCTGATGATGCCGTCGATAATCAGGCTTTGGAGCCAGGGCGCGCAATTGACGGAAGTGAGGAAGTTTTCAACGGCGGGAGGAATGATCTCACCGAAAAGTACGTCGTTTGTCCAGTCGGTTACCCATGTGCCGACGGTGGTAACGGAGATGTAATAAATACCAAACATGATGGCGGCGAAAATGGGGAGCGCAAGCCAACGGTTTGTCAGAACTTTATCAATCTTATCAGAGGTGGTCAGACCGCCTTTGTTTTTCTTTTTATAGCAGCGGCCGATGATAGACGTGATATAATTGTAACGGTCGTTGATGATAATACTGTCTGCTTCATCGTCAAGCTCTTTTTCGGCGGCAACGATATCTTCTTCGATGTGCGTACGCAAATCTTCGGGAAGCTTCATCAATTCAAGCACTTTTTCATCACGTTCGAAAATTTTGATGGCATACCAGCGTTGCTGTTCTGCCGGAAGCTCGTGAACAACTGCTTCTTCAATGTGCGCGATAGCGTGTTCGGCAGCACCCGAAAAAATGTGGCGGGGAATGTTATATTTTTTGTTTTTTGCAGCTTCGATTGCTTTTTCTGCGGCTTCTGTGATTCCTGTACCTTTTAATGCGGAGATTTCGACAACCTCACAGCCGAGAATTTTGGAGAGTGCTTCAATATGAATCATATCGCCGTTTTTTCTGACGATATCCATCATATTGATGGCGATGACAACGGGAATGCCGAGTTCGATCAGCTGCGTTGTGAGGTAAAGGTTTCTTTCAAGGTTTGTACCGTCAACGAGGTTGATGATGGCATCGGGACGTTCTCCGACGAGATAATTTCTGGCAACCACCTCTTCTAAACTGTAAGGAGAAAGAGAATAGATGCCGGGGAGATCCGTGATGATCACGCCGTCTTGCTTTTTGAGCTTGCCTTCTTTTTTTTCAACGGTTACGCCGGGCCAGTTTCCGACGAATTGGTTGGAGCCTGTCAAGGCGTTGAACAATGTTGTTTTACCGGAGTTGGGGTTGCCTGCGAGGGCGATTCGCAAATCCATGTTGAAAATCCTTTCTGAAAGTGATAGATTTTGGTAAGTTTAGACTAACTTACATGTAAAAATTAATTTCTGCTATTATATCGGAGTTTTCCGGTCCGTTATTCCACTTCGATCATTTCCGCATCTTCTTTGCGGAGCGAAAGCTCGTATCCGCGGACGGTAATTTCCAGAGGGTCTCCCAGAGGGGCAACCTTGCGCACGGAAATTTCAACGCCTTTTGTGATACCCATATCCATGATTCTTCTTTTGAGAGCGCCTTCTCCATGAACCTTGACTACCTTAGCGGATTTTCCGATTTTGACCTGCTTCAAAGTTTTCATATGGTGTGCATGTTCCTTTCTATCAGAATAAATGGCATAATTCGGGAGTTAGCCTTGGCTAACCATGATTATTCTACATAAAAATTAGGGATTTGTCAATAGTTTTTTTGAATTTTTTGAAATTTTTTCAAGTGTTGGGTTGCCGACGGCATTTTTCTGATTTGTGGTTTTATCTGTGAAGATGGAGGAAAAACTTCATTCATATGAATAAAAAGCGGCTTCCGAGGGTTCGTTCGGCGCCCGTAGCTTGTGTTTTTCTCGGATTTCCTTTGGTTGAAAGAGATGGAAATATTTAGAAAGTAAAAAAATAATATGACAAAATGCACAAAAAGGACGATGTGGTTGGTTTTATTTTGTTTTTATTGGAAACAAAAACTGTGCAAAACATAAAAATCTTTGCTTTTGTTTGTTTTTTTTGTTTTTTGGCGATTTCTTGTTGACATTTATGCGAAAATGATGTAAAATAAAAGGAGATTAGTATCCGGAGGTGTATTGTTTGAAAACATTCTATACTGAAGATATCAAAAAAACCGACCGAATCGGTCGGCTTGTCGAAAACCTTTACAAAAAAATGCCGGAAATCGAAGCGGATCGCGCAGTTTTACTGACGGAATCATACCGCGAAACGGAAGGAGAACCGATCATTCTTCGCCGCGCAAAAGCGTTTGCGCATATTCTGAAGAATATTCCGATTACCATCCGTGACGAGGAACTGATCGTCGGAAGCGCAACACAGGCGCCGCGCGGCTGTCAGACTTTTCCGGAATATTCTTTTGAATGGTTGGAGGCGGAATTCGATACTGTCGAAACCCGTTTGGCGGATCCTTTCTATATTTCCGAGGAAACGAAAGCTGCTTTGCGCGAGGTGCATCAATATTGGAAGGGAAAAACCACGAGCGATCTTGCAACCTCTTATATGGCGCCCGAAGCCCTTACCGCGATTGAACATAACATTTTCACAACGGGCAACTATTTTTATAACGGCATCGGCCATGTTACCGTTGATTACGGAAAGGTTCTGAAAATCGGTTACAGCGGTATCATTGAAGAAGCAAAGGCTGCGCTTGCAAAACTGAATTTCGGCGACGGAGATTACGCAAAACGCCATCATTTCCTGAATGCCGTTATCATCAGCTGTGAAGCTGTTATCGGTTACGCAAAGCGTTACGCGAAGCTTGCGGACACGATGGCTGACGGTTGTCAGGATTTTGAAAGAAAGGCTGAACTCCGCCGTATTGCCATTAACTGCGAACGCGTTCCCGAATTCGGCGCGAGAAACTTCTATGAGGCTTGTCAGTCTTTCTGGTTCATCCAGATGCTTTTGCAGATGGAATCCAGCGGACATTCGATTTCTCCCGGTCGTTTTGACCAGTACATGAATCCTTATTTCGAAAAGGATCTGAAGGAAGGGGCAATTACCCGTGAATTCGCACAGGAACTGATGGACTGCATTTGGGTTAAACTCAATGATCTCAATAAGTGCAGAGATGCCGCTTCCGCGGAAGGCTTTGCGGGTTACAGTCTTTTCCAGAATCTGATTGCGGGCGGTCAGGATGCAAACGGCATCGATGCCACGAATGACGTTTCGTTCATGTGTATCAACGCCACCATGCACGTATTTCTTCCCGCTCCCTCGTTCTCCATTCGCGTATGGAACGGCTCTCCGCACGAATTTCTTCTCCGCGCGGCGGCGCTTACGAGAACAGGTATCGGTCTTCCCGCTTATTACAACGATGAAGTGATCATTCCCGCGCTTCTTTCCAGAGGTGTCAGCCTTGCGGATGCGCGTAATTACAACATCATCGGTTGCGTAGAACCGCAGGCACCCCATAAGACGGACGGTTGGCACGATGCCGCGTTCTTCAATATGTGCCGTCCTCTTGAACTCGTCTTCACAAGAGGTAAGGATGCAGGGGAACAGATCGGACCCGATACGGGCGAATTCAAAAATATGAAGACCTTTGACGACTTCTTTAACGCATACAAGACGCAGATGAATTATTTCATCGAGCTTCTCGTCAACTCGGATAACGCGATTGACCAGGCTCACGCCGACAGATGTCCGCTTCCGTTCCAGTCCTGCATGGTTGAGGATTGTATCGGCAGAGGTAAGAGTATGCAGGAGGGCGGCGCGATCTATAACTTCACGGGTCCTCAGGGATTCGGTATCGCCAATATGGCAGACGCGCTTTACGTCATCAAAACCTTGGTATACGAACAGAAGAAGTATACCCTTTGCGACTTTGCGGATGCATTGGAAAATAACTACGGTAAGGATATGGAAATCCACTACGCCGAAAAGGTAACGAAAAACGTGGTTGCCGACCTTACGGCTTCGGGCAAAACGCTTTCCAGAGACGACGTTGCCGCCATTTTCGCTGCGGTTTCCAAAAATCCCTGCTCCGATGCACAGAAAGAAAAATACGACCGTATGCTTGCGGATATCGAAGCCGTTCCGAAATTCGGTAACGACCTCGACGAAGTGGACGCTTTCGCAAGAGAAGTAGCGTACACTTACACAAGACCGATGGAAAAATACAAGAATCCCAGAGGCGGTCAGTATCAGGCGGGATTGTATCCCGTTTCCGCAAACGTTCCGCTCGGCGCGCAGACGGGTGCAACTCCCGACGGAAGACTTGCGCGCACTCCCGTGGCAGACGGCGTTTCTCCCGCAGCGGGCAGAGACGTAAACGGTCCCACTGCGGCGGCAAACTCCGTTGCGAAGCTTGACCACTATATCGCTTCCAACGGTACGCTTTTCAATATGAAATTCCATCCCACTGCGCTGGCGGGAAGCCACGGACTTGAAAACTTCGTTTCTCTGGTTCGCGGTTACTTCGATCAGAAGGGCGCGCATATTCAGTTTAACGTTGTCAGCCGTGAAACACTCCGCGACGCACAGGCACATCCCGAAAATTATAAATCTCTTGTCGTTCGCGTAGCGGGCTACAGCGCTCTCTTTACGACGCTTTCCAGAAGCTTGCAAAACGACATCATTGCCCGTACTGAGCAAGGAGGATTCTGATGAGCGAAAACAAGGATTATCTGAAAACGAAAGGCAGAATTTTCGATATTCAGCGTTTTTCGGTTCATGACGGTCCGGGAATTCGCACGATCGTTTTTCTGAAAGGCTGTGCGCTCCGCTGCAAATGGTGTTGCAATCCCGAATCCCAGAGTTATGAGATTCAGCAAATGACCCTCGGCGGCGAAACCAAAATCGTCGGCAGAGACGTTACGGTGGAAGAGGTGATGAACTCCCTTCGAGGTGATCTTCCTTATTACAGAAGATCCGGCGGAGGAGTTACGATTTCGGGCGGCGAGGCTCTTTGCCAACCCGATTTTGCTTCAGCGCTTCTCCGTGCTTGCAAAGCGCAGGGGATTGATACCGCTATGGAATCTACGGGCTTTGCCGATTACGAAGTCATCAAACGCTATTTGCCCTATCTTGACCATTATCTGATGGATATCAAGCATATGGACAGCAAAAAGCACGAGGCATTCACGGGCAGACCCAATGAGAAAATCCTTGAAAATGCAGGCAGAATTGCAAGAGACGCCCATCATCTGATCATCCGCACCCCCGTGATCCCCACGTTTAACGATACGCCTGAGGAGATCGGCGCCATTGCGAATTTTGCAAGATCGCTTCCGAGCGTCAGTGAAATGCATATTCTTCCGTATCACAAGATGGGTACGGATAAATATAAGGGGCTCGGCAGAGAATATCTGCTTCCCGATTTGGAACCGCCATCCAAAGAACATATGCAAAGACTCCTTGAGGTTGTGCGTTCCAAAGGTCTTTACGGCCAGATCGGCGGTTGATCGACTGTTGCCGCAAACGAAAATCACATGTTTTGAAAGAAAGGAATGATGTCAATGAACAATTCCTATATCGGCGGGGATGAGAAAACGAGAATTATTCAGGAGCTCGTTCCCGGTAAACAAATTACGCTTGCGCACGTGATCGCAAATCCCGATAAAATCCTTTACCGCAAACTGGGTCTGGACCCCGCAGTGGATTACAGTAAATCCGCCATCGGTATTCTGACGGTCAGCCCCAGCGAAACGGCAATCATCGCGGCGGACATTGCCTTGAAATCCTCGGGCGCGGAGCTTGGATTCGTTGACCGCTTCAGCGGAACCGTGATCGTAACGGGAACGGTTTCCGAAGTGGAAGCTTCCATGGAAGCGATTACCGAATACGCGAAAAACAAGCTTGGCTTCTCCGTTTGCGAACTGACGAAGACCTGATGAAAAAACTCATGCTTGCCGGACGTGTCGGCGCGGGAAAAACCACGCTGACACAGGCGCTTAAACATGAAGACATCAATTACCGCAAGACACAGTACATCGGCTATGAGGATTGGCTGATCGATACGCCCGGAGAATATCTGGAAAATGCCTGTCTTGCGAGTGCGCTCGCGCTTTATTCCTATGAAGCGGATGTCGTCGGCATTCTGATGGCATCAAACGAGCCGTATTCCCTCTATCCTCCGAACTGTGTTTGCCACGTAAACCGCGACGTCGTGGGCATTGTTACCAAAATGCACGATGATGAGGGGAACGTGGAAAGAGCCGAGCGATGGCTGAGGCTCACGGGATGCAAGAAAATTTTCATTGTGGACTCCGTTACGGGTGAAGGTGTGGAAGACATCATAAATTACCTCTCGGATTCCGATGA
>SVRL01000057.1 GCA_015064845.1 Oscillospiraceae bacterium
GCGCAATATTACAGAGGAAGAAAAGAATCTCGGGCACGGGGGCATGGATTATTTGGAATTCAAAGCATTTTTCAAAGCAATCTTGAACGGAGAAGAAATGCCCATTGACGTTTACGATATGGCTGCATGGATGGCAATCACACCTCTTTCGGAACAATCCGTTGCGCATGGCGGTATGCCGCAGGCGATTCCCGATTTTACGCGCGGATTATGGCATTTGAGAGAACCGAAGGATGTTGTTGAAATGCCGAAAATCGAATCCCAAGAAGACGGTGTCAAGAATACATTCGGTTATTCCAGAAAATAAAGTTGGCAATGCCTGCAGGAATAATCGAAAATCGTACAAATAAATGAAAATTACGGATGATATATTGATTATACAAATTTGTTTGCCGAAAGGAATCATATTATGAAACAGTATTATCTTAAAATGACGGATACCGTTCCAAGCGATTGGAGCTGCGTTGAACGCGCAAATGTGGATTCTTATGTGTGGGGCGGCGCAGAACGTGCTTATAAAACCTACGGTCAGCTTATTTATGCGAAAACGGGGGATGAAAAAACAGGTCTTTATATTCACCTTTTCTGTGAAGAAAAGCACCCTGTTTCCAAAGAAAAACAGCTTGACGGGATGGTTTGCATGGATAGTTGCATGGAATTTTTCTTTGGTATGCACGAAGCGGGTGTGGAAGACCTTCGCTATCTCAATATTGAATCCAACAGCCTTGGCGTTACTTTTATGAGTTTTGGCGAAGGCCGACACGGCAGGGTATTTTTGGATGCACTTGGCATTGAACGTTTTCCCGTTTCCGTAAATATCGGTGAGGATGGTTGGGAAGTTTTCGTGTTTGTTCCCGAAAATTCCATCAAAAAGATTTTCGGACTTTCCGATGTTAATGAAAACACGGTTGTGATGGGAAATTTTTACAAATGCGATGAAAATGCAAATGCGCCTTTCGGTTCATGGGCACCGATCGTTGCGCCGGCTCCCGATTTCCACAGACCCGAATATTTTGGTAAGATCATCATTACGAAATAAACGATTTCAGATAAAAAATTAAAGAAAAAGACTTGTACGTTGAGGATATTATAACATATCCGAGTGTACAAGTCTTTGCTTTTTTGGGAAATTAAGCGCGTGCTTCTGCGATATCGTAAATGAGACGTTCTGTTTTTGCCCATCCGAGACAGGGGTCTGTGATGGATTTTCCGTATACGCCTTCGCCGATCTTCTGTGCGCCGTCTTCGATATAGCTTTCGATCATAAAGCCTTTTACAAGTTTATGAATATCGGAGTTCTGACGGCAGCTTTGAAGAACTTCTTTTGCAATACGAATCTGTTCCAGATATTTTTTACCGGAATTTGCATGATTGGTATCAATGATTACCGCTTTGTTTTTTAAATCTTTTTCTGCATATACTTCACTGAGATGCAGGAGATTTTCATAATGATAGTTGGGGAAGGAATGTCCTTTTTCATCCACATAACCGCGAAGGATAGCGTGTGCGTAAGGATTTCCCTTGCTCTTGACTTCCCAGTTTCTGTAAATGAATTCATGCGCGTGCTGTGCCGCTGTGATAGAGTTCATCATAACGGAAATATCGCCGCTGGTCGGATTTTTCATGCCTACGGGAATATTCAATCCGCTTGCGGTCAGTCTGTGCTGTTGGTTTTCAACGGAACGCGCGCCGATGGCAACGTAGGAAATCAAGTCGTTGAGGTAGCGGTGATTTTCGGGGTAAAGCATTTCATCCGCACAGCTGAAACCCGTTTCGGAAAGAGCGCGCATATGTAAATTACGAATTGCGATAATACCTTTGATCAGGTCGGGATTGGAATTGGGATCGGGCTGATGAAGCATGCCTTTATAACCGTCGCCTGTGGTACGCGGTTTTCCCGTATAAATACGCGGGATGATAACAATTTGATCTTTTACTTTTTCCTGAACGGCTCTAAGTCTGGAAATATAATCAATCACACTGTCCTCGTTGTCCGCGGAACAGGGACCGATGACAAGAATGAACTTGTCGGATTCTCCGCTGAACACTTTTTTAATTTCAACATCTCTTGCTTCTTTGATAGCTGTCAATTCTTCCGTAACGGGATACATTGCTTTGATCTCCTGCGGAATCGGCAGTTTGCCGATGAATTCCATATTCATAATAAATTACCATCCTTTCAATTTTTTATAATTATTTTGAATTTATGTTTTATACCATAGGAAATTGCGTAAAATCAACCTTGCTGTTTTGCATTATTTGAATATAAGCAGAGTTCAGATAGGCAAGCAACTTCCAATGGGCGTTGCCCACTTTTTATATTTTTTTATCAAAAAGCGCGCGTCTTTGCGTGGAATAACGCATCATATCTTTTAAGCCTTCTACGTCTTCAATTTCCAGCATGCAGCGCAAACGGTTCAATTCTCCTTCAAAAAGGGTAAGTTGATGGAGAAGAGCATTTTTGTTGATCAAGAAAAGTTCGCTCCACATATCTTCATTTAGTCTTGCAATTCGTGTCAAATCACGGAAAGAGTCTCCCGTATAATCTTCCAGATTTTCTGTTGTCTGGCAAGTCATAAGCGAAATGGCGATACAGTGTGTCAGCTGTGAAACGAAAGCAATGATTTTATCGTGTTCTTTCGGGGAAAGCTCGGAAACCTTTGCAAAACCGAGCGTATTTCCGAGATCACGGCAGAGTTCGATGGCATCCGGCGTATTTTTTTCGGAAGGAGTAACCACGTAGTTTGCACCTTTGAAAATGCGGTCATCGCTGTTTTGCACGCCGTAGACCTCTCTGCCCGCCATCGGGTGCGCCGCGATAAATTCAACGTCTGAACGAAGCATTCCCTGAATGGTGCCGACAATGGATTCTTTTACACCGGTAACGTCCGTGATGATCGCGCCCGATTTGAAAAGATGTTGATTTTCCCGAATCCAGTCTATAAAAATATGAGGATAGAGAGCAAAAATTACAAGATCGGCTTCTCCGATTAATTTTTCATCCACGAAAGAAGAACCTTTAGCAATCATTTTTTCCGAAAGGGCATAGTCGATAGAACTTTGGCTCCTTGTGATTGCTGTTACGTAATATCCTTTTTTTGTAAGCGCTTGCGCGTAACTTCCTCCGAGCAGACCGAGACCTACAATCAGAATTTTATGATTTTTATTCAGTTTCATTTTTCTCTCCTTCTTTGCCGCACACGGTAAAATTTGCGCCTATAGATTGCAGAAGATCAAAATATTCGGGTAAACTTTTTTTGACCGCTTCTGCACCCGTAATTTCGCCGCCTGTCAAACAAAGCAAGGTAGAAAGCGCCATTACAATGCGGTGATCATTGTGCCCGCAGAGCGTTTCTGTCGGCGCATGGAATCGGATAGGATAAACAACGATGGAATCCTCACGTACGGTCACGGCAACCCCGAATTTCGCAAGCTCTTCCGCCATAACGGCACCTCTGTCGCTTTCTTTGATTTTCAGCCTTTTCGTTCCCGTGAAAACGGCTCCGTGTTTTGCGGCGGCAACCGCCATCAGAATCGGTCCAAGGTCAGGGCAGTCTCCGATATGAATGGTGGGAGTTCCTTTTTCAAGTAATTCAAAAAATTTGATATACGCTTTATCGCCTTGGTGGCTTTGATCGGAAAGTCCCGTAACGGTAACATCTTGTCCGAAAGAAGAGAGCGCGGCGAAAAATGCGGCATTGGAATAGTCGCCTTCCACGGAAACGTCTGCGGGAAGGTATGTTTGATTCCCCTTGATAAAGAGTGTTTTATCGTCACGCCAAATAATCTTAATGCCGAATGCGGAAAGAGATTCAATGGTCAAATCCAGATAAGAACGGCTTTCGATGGGGGGGATGATGTGAAGAATACTGTCTTTTTCGCAAAGAGGGAGTGCGAAAAGAAGTCCCGTAATGAATTGGCTGCTGATATTTCCGGGAATTTTATATTCTCCCGCGGAAATTTTTCCTCTGACCAAAACGCTGCTTTCCGTCTGTTGATAAATTAAATTTTGGTCTTTGCAGATGGTTTCATATACACTCAAAGGACGAGATAACAATTTTTTCGTACCGACAAGAGTAGCAAGGTGTCCACTCAAAAGGCAAAGGGGGAGAAAAAATCGGAGAGTACTGCCGCTTTCATAACAATCAAGTGCTTTTTTCGGATTGCTTTTGAGAATATTCGTACCTTTGATTGTAACGGTCGTTCCGTGTTTTTCATAAGAAGCGCCGAGTGCTTCCAGACAACGCAGTGTTGCCGTAACGTCATCGGAATCTGAAATTCCTTTAATGGTGCTGATATTTCCGTGAGAAAGTCCTCCGCAGATCAACATACGGTGAGCCATACTTTTGGAAGGAGGCGCGGAAATCGTTCCGCTTAAATGCGAAGGCGTAAACGTAACTTTCATATTTAATCTTTTCCTTTGAGTTTTATAAGATAATCTAAAGCTTCCAGGTACCCGTTCGTTCCATGTCCCGAAACGGTCAGAACGCAAGCGGCGCGGATATAACTTGTTTTACGGAAATCTTCTCTGGCGTTCACATCGGAAATATGTACTTCGCAAGTGGGAAGACCGACTGCTTTGACCGCATCCAGAATGGCGATGCTCGTATGCGTGTATGCGCCCGGATTGATGATGATTCCGTCAAAGGTGTCATAATATGCCGATTGAATATAATCTACCAGATCTCCTTCGTGATTGGATTGACGGAAGGAAACGGAAACGCCTTTTTCATCGGCGTATTTTTGTATTTTATCCAGTAAATTCGCATACGTTTCTTTTCCGTAATGCTGAGGTTCGCGAATGCCGAGCATATTCAGATTCGGACCGTTGATGACCATGATTTTCATTGAAAAAAGTCCTCCATGATGAGATTTGCCGTTTGTTCGGGAGATTCAACCGTTTTGATTTCTTTGTCGCAGGTGGAAAGATATCTTTCATAACGTTCTTCAAACCGTTCCTTCAATGCAGTACGGTCCAAGGATAAAGGACGGTCTGCGGTCGGAAGGATGTTTTCAAGAGGGCGGTTCAGAAAATAAATTCTGCCGTTTCGTTTCAAAGCGCGCACATTGTCGTCTCTTAAAATCGATCCGCCTCCCGTGGCAATCACGGCGCCTTGATGTTCGGAGGATACCCGTGCAATAACTTCTGCTTCCAACAGACGGAAGCCGGTTTCTCCGCATTCCGCAAAAATCTCCGAAATTTCTTTTCCTGCTTTGCGGATAATCTCTTCATCGGTATCAACGAATTTTCGATTCAGCAGGGAAGCCAATATCTTACCGACTGTGGATTTTCCGCTTCCGGGCATCCCGGAAAGTACAATATTTTCTTTTGACGTACAGATGTCATGAAAAATGCGATCGGTCAGCTTGGACTCGAAGGATTCGTTCAAAAATTTTTCCGATGCCGCGATAGCTTGCGCGACAAGCATATAGAGTCCGCCTTCGGCAGGAATATTTCTTTCTTTGGCATCCATAATCAGATTGGGACGCAACGGATTGTAAACCGCATCCGCAACCCCTTTCAAATTTGGAAAGGAGTCGATTTGAATCGGTGTTCCCGCAATTTTTTCGTTCCCATCGGGATAAGGGAACATTCCGCAGGGCGTCGTATTGATGATAAAATCAGCATCCGTATGCAAACGGTAAAGATCGGCATACGTAATAACCCCGTTTTTTGCCGTTCTTCCGACAACGACGATTTTTTTTGCGCCGAGAGATTCCGCAACGGCAATTGCTGTGTTGGAAGTTCCTCCTGTGCCGAGAATGACCACTTTTTTTTCGGAAAAATCAAATCCGAGTCGTTGAATCAATGCACGCATACCGAAAAAATCAGTATTATAGCCGTAAAGTTTACCGTTTCGGTTGACGATGGTATTGACTGCGCCGATTTTTTTTGCGTTTTCGTCAATCTCCGAAAGGTAGGGAATAACGTCTTTTTTATAGGGAATGGTAACGTTGATAGCTGTAAAATCTTTTTTCTTCATAAAATCATCGAGTTCTTCTTTTTCGATTTCATGAAGCTCATAAACGTAATTTGCGATTTTTGCATGAATTTCCTTTGAAAAACTGTGCGGAAGATGTTCGCCGATCAAGCCGTATTTCATTTTGTGTTTCCTCCGTTTTTCAAAAAGTCCGTTCCGTAGCGAAGCGCAAGCATATCGCAGAGAATGAGCGCTGTCATGCTATCAACCACAACTCTTGCACGATGCACGATGGCAGGATCGTGTCTTCCGTGAATCACAAGTTCTGTATTTTCTTTTTTTACAAAATCTACGGTGTTTTGTTTTTTGTAGATAGACGGCGTAGGCTTGATTGCCGTACGGAAGAGAATGGGCATGCCATTGGAAATCCCGCCGAGAATACCGCCGTTGTGATTGGTTGTTGTGAAAACAGCCTCTCCATTTGAGGCATAAGCATCGTTGGCTTCGCTTCCGCGCATATCGGAAAACGCAAATCCTTTTCCGAATTCCACGCCTTTTACGGCAGGAACAGAGAACATCCCGTGAGCCAGAACACTCTCCAAGGTGTCAAACCAAGGTTCTCCCACGCCGGCGGGAAGTCCAATGACAACTGTTTCAAGAATGCCTCCCACGCTGTCTCCGTCTGCTTTTGCGGATTCGATTTCCGCGCGCATTTTTTCTGCTTTGTTTGTATCCAAAACGGCGAAAGGCATTTCGGAAAGTGCTGTAATATCTTTTTGATAATCTTCAAAATTTCTGTCGCAGATTCCTGCACATTTTGCAATATGCGTACCGATATGAATGCCGATTTCGGAAAGTGCCGTAATGGCAACCGCGCCTGCCGCAACAAGTCCGGCTGTAATTCGTCCGGAGAAATGTCCGCCGCCGCGCGTATCGGAAAAGCCGTGATATTTGCAGTACGCGGTATAGTCCGCATGACCGGGTCTTGCAACGGTTTCCAAAGCCTCGTAATCCTTGCTGTGCGTATCTTGATTGCGAATCATGAACGCGATTGGCGTTCCCGTTGTGATTCCGTCTCTGATTCCGCTCAGAATTTCCACTTCATCGATTTCCTTGCGGGCAGTGGAAAGGGAAGAAACCGAACGGCGCAATTGCATTTGATGCGCTATAAAATTCGCATCTACCCGAATACCGGGCGCCATACCGTCAAGAATTGCACCGATGGCATTTCCGTGGCTTTCGCCGAAGAGTGTAACGCAAACGCTTTCTCCAAACGTGTTTTTCATTGCGGGAACGCCTCCTTGATGATTTGATAAAAATCGGAAAGAGAAGTTTTTTTCATTTCAAAACTTCCGATTTCGGGAAGAAAAATAAAACGGATTTGGTCGCCGTCTGCTTTTTTGTCGTGTGTAACCGCTTCATATACACGTTCGGGATCAAAAGAAAATGATGTGGGAAGTCCCGCTTTTTTCAAAACGGAAATGACCCTTTCCCGCACTTTTCCGTTGCACATCGGTATCATACCAAGCGCAACACATTCGCCATGATATAGACCGTGAAGGTCTTCATAACTTTCGATGCCATGTCCGATGGTATGACCGAAATTGAGAACGCGGCGAAGTCCCGCTTCCTTTTCATCGCATTCCACGACGGCTTTTTTTATCATCAGAGAGCGTTCGATGATATAATCCAGATTGGAATCAATATCTTCTTTTTCAATCAATTGAAAAAGCTCTTCATCAAAGGTTGCCGCCATTTTGATGGCTTCCGCAAGTCCGTTTGCAATCTGTCTTTTTGGAAGTGTTTTTAAAACATCGGGATCGATCAGCACGCGCTTGGGCTGATGAAATGCACCGACGATATTTTTGACACCGCCGAGATTGACGGCGGTTTTTCCGCCGATGGAAGAATCCACTTCGGAAAGGAGAGTTGTCGGAATATTATAAAAATCAATGCCTCTCATGAAGGTTGCCGCCGCAAATCCGGAAAGATCTCCAACCACGCCTCCGCCGACAGCAACGACGGCATCGGTTCTGGTAAAACCGTTTTCCAACATTGTTTTGCAAAGCAATTCAAGCGTTGCAAAACTTTTGCTGTTTTCTCCCTGTGCGACGGTTATTTTTACGGGAGCTTTACATTGTTTGGCGACGGTATCTGCATATACGGCGGGAACCCCATCGTCCGTAACGATTAAAATTTTTCTGTTTAGATTCAAATATTCGCCTGCTTTGCAAAGCGCTCCGTGTTCAAGGATAATATCGTAGCTGTTTGATCCAAGGTTCAAAGATAAAGTCATCATATCCTCCGTTATTTCAGTTCGGCAGGGTAACGGAAACTTCCGAGCATACGCAAACGGTCGCAGAAAGGTTCCAGTTCTTTCATCATCTGATGTCCTTTTTCATTGTCCAGATCGCCTTCCGCTTCCGCATAGAAATAATACTGCCACAAAAGCTCTTTCATCGGACGGCTTCTCAAGCACCGCATATTATAGTCGTATTTACCGATGATGTTGACTACTTGTGCAAGTGCGCCGGCTTCGTTTCTGACCGTAAACATCAAAATGGAATGTTTTCCACCTTTGTGAGTTTCATGGACGGGAGCGGTTCTTGTCAGTACGGCAAAACGTGTCGTATTGATATTCCGCTCATTGATTCCTTTTTCAAGAATTTCCAAGCCGTAAAGCTTTGCTGTTTCATCGCTTGCAATGGCTGCAAGGGAAGAGTTTTTTTGTTCGGAAACGAATTTTGCGGCTCTTGCCGTATTTTCAAATTCCGAGGTTTTGAATCCATGCTTACGGATGTATTCAGAGCATTGGGAAAGTGCCTGCGGATGGCTGATTACTTCCTTGATATCGGAAATTTTTGTTCCGGGAATTGCCATCAAATTATGAATGATGGGAAGATCATAAATACCGCTGACAAAAAGAGGACCTGAAAACATCATATCCATAACTTGTCCGACTTCGCCGGCAGTGCTGTTTTCAATCGGGAGCACGGCGCAATCGCATTCTCCTTCTACGACAGCTCTGTAAGCGCTTCTGAAATCCGGATGGGGGACACGGACGCAACGATTGAAAATTTTTCCTGCCGCAATGGAAGCGAATGCGCCTTCAACACCCGAAAAAGCAACTCTCATGCCCTCGGAAAGCTTTGCTTGAAAGTTACGGGAAACGCGCATGGTGCTGCGGAGAAAATCAACGTAATAAGGACGAAGTTCTTCATCTTGAATCAACGCAGTATTTTTTTCAATCAACGCATCTTCGCGCGCGGCATCGTAAATCGGCAATCCGTGTTCTGTTTTATATTCGGAAATCAAACGGACGGCATCCATTCGTTTTTCAAAAAGAGCAGCGATTTCTTTATCAATAGTACCGATCGTTTCTCTTGCTTGAATCAATTTATCCATAAGGCAGGAATCCTTTCAAATCAAATTTTGTTTTTGTAATCGTTGGCGAGTGCTTCGAATGCGGGAAGGGATCTTTGAATTTGTTCTGTGGTTACACAATAAGCGATACGAACATAACCGGGGAAACCGAAGTCATCGCTCGGGACAAGGAGAAGCTCGTATTTTTTTGCACGTTCGCAGAAAGCGTAAGCATCTTCTTCAAGCGCTTTGACAAAGAGATAAAAAGCACCGTCGGGGCTTGCACAGGTATAACCGTACTCAGTCAAAGAATTGTAAAGCAGTTTTCTGTTTCTGTCATAAACGGAAATGTCGGATGTTTTTCCGAGACAGGATGGAATCATATATTGGAATAAACTCGGCGCGCAAACGAAACCGAGAGCGCGTCCCGCGCCCAGAACGGCTGCGTATACGCTTTTGGGATCCGTTGCTTTGGAGGAAACGAGAATATAACCGATTCTTTCGCCGGGAAGAGAGAGCGCTTTACTGAAAGAGTAGCAAACGATGGTATTGTCATAATAACAGGTAAGGTAGGGAACCTCGACACCGTTGTAAACCAATTCGCGGTAAGGCTCATCGGCAATCAGATAAATGGGGTGTCCGAAGGATTTTTCTGCCTTTTTCAAAATTGCAGTCAATTGGATGATCGTGTTTTCGGACAAAACAACACCCGTCGGATTGTTGGGAGAATTGACGATCACTGCTTTTGTTTTAGGATTGAGCGCTTTTTCAAATGCTTCAAAGTCAATCTGAAAATCAGGCTCTGCGCAAGGAACGGGACGGATTTTACCGCCTGCTTTTTCAATAAATACTTTATATTCGGGGAAGAACGGGGCGAATACGATGACTTCTTCGTTTCCTTCATCGGAAAGAACGGCGTTCAAGGAAATGGTAAGAGCTGCTGCCGCGCCGACGGTCAGATAAATCAAATCTTCCGAAGCTTCCGCTTGATATGTTTTGTTCAGATAATCGGCAATTGCTTTACGGACGCCGAGATCACCTTGCGCGGAGGTGTATCCGTGGAGTTGGGTGGGTTCGCATTCCGAGATCAAAGAAAGCAAAGTTTCTTTTACGGATTCGGGAGAAGGGACACTGGGATTTCCAATGCTGTAATCAAAAACGTTTTCAGCGCCGATCTGCGCTTTGCGTACTTTCGCATATTCAAAGATTTCACGAATGACGGATTTTTTCACGCCCAAGGCTTTCATTTTTTCAGATAACATAAAAAAGTACCTTTCTATTCCAAGTCTTGGTTAACATTGTTAACCTGTGGATGAATTATACAATATTTCAAATAAAAAGTCAATAGTTTTATGAAAAAATTTTAATTTTTTGAAAAATGATTGCTTTTTTCCTTTACTCATGTCATAATAGAAGCAGATATATTCATGAGTTGTGGGAAAACAGTACAATCTGTTTTGAATTATTAAATAATCATGCAGTCAACGGAGGGATTTATTATGGAAAGTGAATATATTTCCGATACGGTAAAAGATAAATTGATCATTGAAGGCGCAAATGAGATCAGCCGCCACGGTATTGCCAATTTTTCATTGCGCCGTGTGGCTTTGGCTTGCAATATTTCCTGTGCGGCGCCGTACAAGCATTTCAAAAATAAAGAGGAATTGATTTTAGAGATTGTCCGTTACATCAATCGGCAGTGGGAATTGCTTTGCGGACAGATTTTATCCCTTTTTGAAAATGATCCTCGCCGTCAATTGACGGAAATTTGCATTGCGTACGTTCGGTTCTGGGTGGCAAACCCAAATTACCGTTCCGTGTTGAGCGCTTCGGAAAAAGAAATGCGTATTTCCGAACATGCAACTTCGGTGGAAGAGCTGATTCGTCAATACTGTCAGGCTAACGGAGATGATTCCGATGAAACGGAAAGAACCGTATATGCATTGAAAGCAATCATATACGGTATGACGGCAATGATGGAAAGCGGAGAATTGCAAAATGTTCCGAAAACATATGATTATATCCGTGTAACGGTTGAAAAAGAATTGATGTAAAAAAGTGGGTAACACCCACTGGAGGTTGCTCGCCTATCCAAGTTTTTCTTATATCGAAACAATGCAAACGGCGAGGTTTAAATTGCGTAATTTCCTATAGTATAAAAAAGTGGGCAACGCCCACTCGAAGCTGCTCGCCTATCCAAGGTTTTGCTTGTATCGAAACAATACCAACGGCGAGGTTTAAATTGCGCAATTTCCTATCGTATAAAAAAATCCCCTCCGAGC
>SVRL01000058.1 GCA_015064845.1 Oscillospiraceae bacterium
TCATCGTAAGCACATAGCTACAAGTTTGCACAGGCGGTCAAGCTGCCCAAGCTTGTTTGCTTCTTTTTTGGAACTTTTTTCTTGCAAATCAAGAAAAAAGTCAATCTAAACAATCATTTATCTTTCTTTTTAGTTATCGAACATATCTGGTGAATCGGCAGTAAAAATGAATGAAAAATTCAAAAAAACAGCTTCCTGTGCGAACGTGAACGTCCGACAAACATATTGTAGCATAAAACGGAAAAAAATACTACAATTTTTAGAAAAATTTACAAAATAAGTGTTCACAAAACGAAAAACTTGTGATATAATACTTGCAAACTGCGTAAATATAGGATTTCGCACAAAAGAAAGGAAGGTCCCAATGAGTACCGATCAGAAAAAAGAAAATTTGCTTTCGGAGCCGAATACGGCAGAGAAGCCTCCGAAACGCAAAATAAAAAATCAGAAAAAAGAGAAAAAGAGTTTTGACGGATATTATCTTATCGCATCTTTTTTGATTCCTTTTCTCGTTATGCTGGGTGTTTATATTTGTCTTGAAAAGCACCCGTTCGGCAACAATACGGTTCTGACGCTGGATATGCAGGCGCAGTACGTATATTATTTTGAAGCACTTCGCCGTCTGTTGACGGAAGGCGGAAGCTGGCTTTATTCCTGGGAACGCACGCTCGGCGGCGAATTTATGGGTATCATTGCTTACTATCTGGCAAGCCCCTTTAATCTGCTGACCGTGATATTCCCCAAATCCATGATTCCCGATGCCATCATGTTCATTCAGCTGACCAAAGTCGGCGCAATGGCTGTAACTTTTTCGTATTATCTGCGTAAAACGAGAAATACCTCCGATATGGTTACCATCAGCTTCGGCGTGATGTACGCGCTCTCCGCTCACGCAGTCGTTCAGCTTTGTAACCCGATGTGGTTGGATGCCATGGTTTTCCTGCCGCTTCTGGCGCTCGGCATCGAATCCATGATCCGTGAAAGAAAGTTCATTCTTTATACGGTTTCTCTGACGACCGTATTCTGCACAAACTATTATATCGGTTATATGTGCGCAATCTTTACTTTCTTCTATTTCCTGTATTATTTCATGCTCGTCCGTCCGGAACTTCCGCAGAATCCGGGCGCAAAGGAAGGCGGCTTCTTCAAGCGCCTGATCCATTCCAATGGATTCGAAACGCTCATGCGTTTCGGCGTATTCAGCGTCATTTCTCTGATGATCTCCGCGTTTGTTTTGCTCTGCGCGCTCTATTCTCTCAGCTTCGGTAAAACGGATTTCTCCAACCCGAGCTTCTTCCCCTCGTTGAATTTTGATTTCCTTGATCTTTTCGTTAAAATGCTTCCCGGCTCTTATGATAACGTTCGTCCGGGCGGCTTGCCGATGATCTATTGCGGTATGCTTGCCGTGATTGCCATTCCCTTGTTTTTCATGTCTCCCGTTATTACGAAAAGAAAAAAAGCGCTTTCCGCGGCAATGCTCGGATTCCTTTTGGTTTCTTTCCTCGTCAATACGGTTGACCTTGCGTGGCACGGTTTTTCCGCGCCGAACTGGCTGGAATTCCGAAATTCCTTCATTGCAATCTTCTTCCTTTTGATACTTGCCTGCGACGGTATCCGCGTGGTACAGAAGCTTTCTTTCGGCAAGATTCTGATGGCAAGCGTAACCATTTCTTTCTTGGTTATGATCGTTCAGAAATTTGATTACGTATTCGATCAGGGACCCGATACAAAACCTCTGGACGATACGAAATGTATTTTGCTTTCGCTCGGTCTTATCGTCATTTATTCGATCATTTTGTATTACTTCCGTGAAGTAAAATGGCAGAATGCGGCTTCTTTTGCCTTGGCAGCCATCGTTTGCGTGGAAATGTTTGTCGGCGCTTTGATGAACGTCGTGGATCTGGAAGCGGACGTCGGTTCCATCCGATACGGCAACTGGGTGGACGGTAAGACGGAATATTATTCCGGCTATACGGGTTCGATCAAGCGCGTGGAAGGTGTAATCAACCAAATCAAAGAAGAAGATAAAACCTTCTACCGTATGGAAAGCAAGGTTTACAGAAAACAGGGCGGTGTCAACGAGCCTCTGGCGCTCGGCATCAAAGGCATTTCCCATTCCACCTCTACGCTCAATTCCTCCGTGATTTCTCTGATGAAAAAGCTCGGATATTCTTCTCAGAGCCACTGGACGAAATATCTCGGCGGAACTCCCGTAACCGATGCGCTTTTCGGTATCAAATATGTGGTTACCAAAGATAATACCATGGATCCCAATATTTATACGGAAAGAGCTTCGGAGGATGAATATTATGAATTTATCCCCACAACGGGTAAAATCTACGCTATGCAGAATATGCTCGCGCTTCCGATTGCTTACGGTGTCAGCGATAGAATTCTGACGATGGAAAACTTTATTCAGGAACCGCAGTATACCAGCGCTCTTACTCTGCAAAATCAGTTGATCAACACCATGCTTTCCAACAAAGCATCCGCGCATAACGTTTTGAAACCGGTTGCTTACAGCGGTTCCATTCCTACGGGAGACGTACGCCCTATGCCGTATACGCATACCTTTATGGTTACGGATGAAAACGGCGAAAAGAAAGAAGTCAAAAACAGCTTCTACGTTTTTGAAAATAAGTCGGATACCCAAAACGGCGACGGTTCGGCATTCTTCAAGTTTGATGCGGAAGCGGACGGTCCGATCTATATGCACCTGCCGGGTTATCTGTTTGCGGGAGCTTCAAACAATACAACGATTCACGTAAAATATTACAGAGACGACAGCACGGTTGCAACCAGCGCAGGAAGCTTCACGTATTTTACAAACGAAACGTGGACGGTTACCAATATCGGTACTTTCCGGAAGGGCGACCGCGTGGAAGTGGAAGTGGAATTCGAAGGCGGTCCCGTTTATATCTCCAAAGAATCTTCGAATTATTTCTACTATGTGGATTATAAGCAATTGAACGCGGCATTTGAAGAACTCAGCTTTGCTTCCATGATTGTGGAAGAATACGGCAACGATTATCTGGAAGGCTTTATTGCGCTTCCCGAAGGACAGGAACTGATCTTCACCACCATTCCTTACGATGAAGGCTGGAAAGTTTATATCGACGGAGAGCGTGTGGAAACTGTACAGGTTCTCGATTCCTTGCTTGCCGTTCCCGCCACGGCGGGCGACCATGAAATTAAGTTTGTGTATCGCCCCGATTGCGCGGTTTACGGCGGTCTGATTTCCGTCATCGGTATTTTGATTTTTGCAGCTTTGATTGTTTGGAGCCGTGTACGCCGTGTGCGCGCGCTCGTAAAATGTGACGACGGCGAAACCAAACATTTTTTCCATCATAAAGGAGATTCCGTTGGTACTTGGGTTTGCGAAGACCTTGAAAATAAAGCCTGCATCGAAACAGCAACCGAAAAACCATCGGAAAAAGATAAGAACTGACCCGATTCCGAATCGGTCTGAAAATTGAATTGGAAAGTGGCTGATGAATCGTTTTTTTGGGTTCGTCAGCCATTGCGCTCAGAAAGGATAGGACGTTTTGAAAATCGTACTTTTTGCCTTGAACGGCTCGTATTCTCACACGAATCTGGCGGTCCGCGCCATCGGCGTTTCTTTGAAAAAAGCGGGGAACGAGGTCGTTATCGTTGAAAAAAATCTGAAAGATACAAGACTTTCCGTTCTGGAAACTTTGGTTTCTCAAAAAGCGGACGTTTACGGTTTTTCCGTTTATATCTGGAATGCGGCAGAAATGTTTGCGTTTGCTTCGGAGCTGAAAACGCTGTTGCCCCATGCGCTTACGGTTTACGGCGGTCCCGAAGTTTCCTTTGAAACCGAAGAATTCTTTCGCTTTCATCCGGAAGCGGACGTGATTCTCGCTGGAGAAGGAGAAGATGCTTTTGTTTCTCTTGTCCGTTCTTTTGAAAAAGGAGAATTGAAAAAACCAAGTGTCATTATGGCACAGCCTTATCGGAATTTTAAGGAAAGCGGCATATATTACGATGAGATCGGAGAAATTCCGCGCGGGCTCGTTTATTATGAATCCGTTCGAGGCTGTCCGTTTTCCTGCGCCTACTGTCTTTCTTCAAGAGAAGAAGGGATCCGCGCGAAATCCGTGGAAAAAACGCTTGCGGATCTGCTTGTTTTTGAGCAATTCTCGGATATTCGTACGGTGAAATTGGTGGACCGCACGTTTAATTTTGACAGGGAGCGCGCAAAGAAAATTTGGCGCGCGCTTTCCGAAGACGTTTATACGAAAGAATATCATTTTGAAGTTTCGGCAGCGCTTTTGGACGAAGAAAGCTTTGAAGTGCTTGCAAATGCGCCGAAAGGAAAATTCCGTCTTGAAATCGGCGTGCAAAGCACGAATCCCGAAACGGTCAAAGCTGTCAGCCGCGCGCTGGATACGGAAAAAACGCTGAAAGCGTTGGAACGATTGCATGAAAAAGGAAATCTGCATATCCATGCGGATCTGATTGCAGGACTTCCTTTTGAGGGGTACGCATCGTTTGCAAAATCCTTTGACGATGTTTACGGAAAGGGAAACGTGCTTCAGCTGGGCATTCTCAAACTTTTGCGCGGTTCCCGCATGAGAAGGGAAGCGGCACTTTACGGCATCGTTTATTCTCCGAATCCGCCTTACCGCGTTTTGCGTACGAAAGAGCTTTCCTTTGAGGAACTCATGCGCTTGGAGCGAATAGACGGATTGAACGACCGCTTTTCCAACAGCGGAAAATTTGAATATACCTTTCCGTATCTGCCGAAAGTCTGCGGTTCTCCGTTTGGCTTTTTTGACGGCGTTTGCGATTTTGCCGAAAATAGGTTTTCCTGCAAGGAAATTGCACGGCTTCCTCAAACGGAAGCGTTCCGTTTGCTTTGGGAATACGCAAATTTTATAAATGAAACGGAAAAAACACTACCTTTGGAGGAAATTCGCGAGCGTTTGGCAATGGATTTCCTCTTGGGAGAAACCCGAAGATTGCCTCCGTTTCTGCATACCCAAACCGTAAGCGCGGAAGAAAAATACCGAGCGCTTTCTTCTGTGGATGCCAAGTACCGCGCGGCTTGTGAAGTTGTGCGTTTTCCATGGCTTTCGGAAGGAATAACCGTATTGAATCGTGTTCAAAAAACGGTGGAGTTTTTTGAACTTTGAAAAAGGAGATGAAAAAATATGGCTTTTGATGCCGGTATGACGGCGGCGGTCTGCGCGGAGCTTTCCGATACGCTGGTCGGCGCGAAAATCGAAAAAATATATCAGCCGTCGGCAGACGAGATCGTTTTGCTTTGCCGCGGAAAGGGAGGAAGCAGAAAACTTTTGCTTTCCGCTTCCGCCTCCTCTGCGCGTGCCTGCATGACGGAGCTTTCCCGTGAAAATCCGAAAACGCCTCCCATGTTTTGCATGCAGCTGCGCAAGCATTTGACGGGCGCGGTGATCAATGCATTCCGAATGTATGGCTTTGAACGTGTGATTGAAACGGAATTTTCGGCGTTTGACGAAATGGGCTTTGCCTGCAAAAAATTTCTGCACACGGAAATTATGGGAAAATACAGCAATCTGATTTTCACAGAGGAAAAGGATGGCGAAAAGCGGGTACTCGGCGCATTGAAGCCCGTTGATTTTACGACGAGCTCAAAACGTCAGGTTCTTGCGGGAATGGCGTATGAAATGCCGCCTGCGCAGGACAAAACCAATCCTTTGACGGAAAATGCGGCGCATTTTGAAGCGGCGGTTTCTTCCTATCCGCAGGGAAGAACGGCAGAAAAATTCATTTTGGATACGTTTCAGGGAATTTCTCCGCTGATTGCCAGAGAGATTGCGTATAAAGCAGGTGCGCTCGGTAAAACGCTTGAAGAAATTCCGCGCACAGACGTACTTTGGCTTTCGCTGAAAGCGTTTCGTGAAAAGATTGGAGAAAAAGTATTCGTACCCGTTATGCTCTGTCATGAAAACGGCGCGCCCTTTGAATATGCGTTTTGTCCGATCGGTCAATATGGTACGGCGGCGCAGATCAAGAGTTTTCCAAGCTTTTCCGCTCTGTTCGATGCCTTTTTCGGCGCGAGAGAACGTGCGGCGGCGATGCGATCCCGTATGCATGATATGGAAAGTGTGATCGGCAGTGTGAAAAATAAGCTGAGCAGAAAAATTCCGCAATTGAAAAAAGAACTGATCGAATGTGAAGAAATGGAAACGTTTAAGCTTTGGGGAGATCTGATCACGGCTTCCATCTATATGTTGCAAAAAAAAGCGCCTTTCTGTGAAGTTACGAATTATTACAGCGAAGAAATGGAAACCGTAAAAATTCCTTTGGATAACAAGCTTACTCCTTCGCAGAATGCGGCGCGTTACTATAAAAAGTATACGAAACTGAAAACCGCGCGTTCCATTCTCACGGAACAGATTGCAAAAGCAGAGGAAGAACTTCTGTATCTGGATTCCGTGGAAGGCGCGATGGCGCTTGCGGAAAACGAAGAAGATATTCTCGGTATCCGTGCCGAGCTTATGCACGCGGGATATATTTCCAAAAATGGTACGGCGGTCAAACAAAAGGAAAAACCCGAAAGAGGTATCCGCAAATGTAAAACGGCGCTCGGAAGAGAATTTTTCGTCGGAAAAAATAATATGCAAAACGATTATCTTACCACGAAATTGGCAAGAAAATCCGATTGGTGGTTTCACGTCAAGGGCGGACACGGCTCGCACGTGATTATGGTTTGCGAACCGGGAGAAGATCCCGATGCAAGAGATTTTACGGAAGCGGCAGCGGCGGCGGCATACTATTCCGCGCTCCGCGACGGTGAAAACGTGGCGGTGGATTATACCGAAGTCAGAAACGTGAAAAAACCTGCGGGTTCCGTTCCGGGTAAGGTGGTATATTATACGAATTATACCGCCTACGTCAATCCGCAAAAACCGAAAGAATAAATTGAACAGTGTTCAGAAAGGAACTGTACGTATGGAAGAAAATTTTGAATGGGAAAATATCCCAAAAGAAACAAATGAAAATCCGATGGAAACAAGCGCGGAAGAGGAAGCGCTCGCTTTGAAGACAAAAAAAGAGGAAATGAAGAAAAAATTACGTTCTTCCTCTAATCGCATTGGATGGGCAACCGCGCTCCTCATTGCGCTTTGGATGGGATTTCTCGCCGTGATCTCAAGCATTACGGTCGTGATCGATTATCTCAGCGAACAGGGAATCATTGCATTTTCGGGTATGGATTTTTACAATAAATATTTGTTGATTCTCAATGAAGTTACCTTGGCTCTGGCGATTGCCGTGGCAGTTTTGATTTTGCTTTCGCTTCCGAAAGCCAAAACCGAAAAACAGCCGATTGAATTTTCCCGTTTTGTGAAAATTCTGCTGATCTGTTTCGGCGCGGGATATATCGGTAATCTGATCGGAACCATGTTTCTGACTTTTTGGAATATCGTTACGGGTAACAGCGCGGGCGGTGAATTGCAGGAGATCTTGTACGGAATGAATCCTGTTATCATGTTTCTTTCCGTCGGCGTTCTTGCGCCGATTCTGGAAGAACTGTTCTTCCGTAAGCTTTTGATCGACCGCTTGCGTCCGTTCGGAAAAATCGTTTCCGTTTTTCTGCCCGCTTTCCTGTTTGCACTGTTTCATATGAGCGCAACGCAGATCGTTTACGCTTTTGCCATCGGCGCGATTCTGGCATATCTCTATTATGAAACGGGAAAATATTGGCTGACCGTTATCATCCACGCTATTTTCAACTGGATTTCGGGATTCATTCCCATGCTGTTTTTACCGAAGATCAACGGCTTTATGAACGACTTTGCCTTGATAGAGAACAGCTTGATGGAAGTGGAAACCTTGGAAGAAGTTACGGCGCTCATGATGCCTTTGTTGGAAACTTACGGCTTTACGCTTGCGTTGTACGCGATCTATTTGTTCCTTGTGTTTGCGATCAACATGACGGGTTTGGTTTTGCTTTGTCTGAATCTCAAGACACTTCGCAAAATGAAAGAAGAAAGCTTGCTTACGTTCAAAGAAACCGTCAAAGCGGTTATCGTGAATCCGGGCATGATCGTTTGCACTGCCCTTTTGGGTGTTTTAACCGTATTTTCTCTCTTTTCGTGAGGCGTTATGGAAAAATTGAAAATAGAATTTAAAATCACAAAGCTTCCTTTTTATGCCGTTTCTCATAAAAACGGAAGAAAAACGCTTGAGATTCAAGCGTTTGACGGTATTCTAACTGTTTCCGTTCAATACGATTACGAAAGAGCGCCGCTTTCTTTGAACGCAAAAATCGCGGAAGGCGACTATACGGAAATTATCTTGATGGCGCACCGAATCGAATTGTACGTAAACGGAAAATTGAAAGACGAGGAATGGCCCTCGGGAAACCGTTTGTTTGAACGGAACGATCCGTTCATGCCTGAAACGGATTTTTCCGTTTCTCCGTATACGGAACCGAATCGGGAAGAACCGAGCGTACTTGCAACCTTTGAAAATGCCGAAGGCTGGTATCCCGAAGAGGGTGTGTTCGTGGGAGATTGTATGCCTTACAGAAGAGATGACGAATATCACGTGCTTTATCTGAAAGACAGACACCATCATAAAAGCAAATGGAATCTCGGCGCGCACCAATGGGAACATATTTCAACGAAAGATTTCAAAACGTGGCAGATTCATCCCACGGCAATTCCGATTACCGCGCCTTGGGAGGGTTCGATCTGTACCGGTTCTTGGATAAGGAAAGACGGAACGGAATATCTCTATTATACCGTCAGAATGGGCAGAAGGATTCCCGCGCCCGTTCGCCGAAGCATTTCAACGGACGGATTTCATTTTGAAAAAGACGAAAATTTCGGCTTTACCATTTCGGAAAAATATCACGCTTCGGGCGCCAGAGATCCTAAAGTGATTCTCGGAGAGGACGGACTTTTTCATATGTTTCTGACAACGGCACTGACCGAAAACGGCAAAGGCTGTCTTGCGCATTTCGTTTCCGAAGATATGGAAAAATGGGAAGACGTCGGAATGCCGATCTATATTTCTCCGACTTCCGATCAGCCGGAATGTCCCGATTATTTCATATATCAAGGAAAATATTATCTCGTTTTCAGCCTTTGCGGAAAGGCGCATTATATGATTTCAGAAAAGCCGTTTGAAGATTTCAGAGAACCCGAAAATTCCATCATTCCTTGCGAAAGCGTACCAAAAGGCGCGGAGTGGGACGGAAAACTCGTTTTCACGGGATTCAAAAGAATGAGCGGATATGCAGGTACGATGACATTTAAAACGGCAACCGCCGATGAAAACGGAAAATTGATTTTTTAATGAAACACAGCCGCATTGCGGTTTAACACAAATTTTTAAGAAATGGGTTCAATTTACAGAAAGAGAAGGTGATAAAAATGTTACAACATAAAATGACTGAAAAATTATACGAAAAAATAAAAGAAAAGGCGGCAAAGCACTCCGCCGAAGGGTTCGTTGGATTCTGAAAGAAAATCGGCGAAATACAGCCCGATAGAAAAATAAAAGGAGACTTTGCCCGCTATGCAGTATTGTTTTCCGTTTTGGAACAATGCTGACAGAAAGGAAAAGTTATGATAGAAATCAAAGGCGCATACACAAGCGCCATCGTCTATGCAGACAAAATCGATGCTGCCGTTTGCGGTCAGCTTACAGCGCTTTGCAATAGTCCTGCCATGGTGGGAACGCAGATTCGCATTATGCCCGACGTTCACGCAGGTTCTTGGGTTATCGGAACGACGGTCAGATTCAAGGACCAGATCATTCCGTCGATCATTGGTACGGATATCGGTTGCGGTGTTTTGAGAGTACCTTTTGAAAGTAAAGGAAAACTTGATTTTGAAAAATTGGATAAAGTGATCAGAGATCATATTCCGTCTGGAAGAGCGATACGACAAACTCCCCACCGATTTTCCGAGCGCGTGGATTTGTCTTCGCTCAAATGCGCAAAGCACATTCGTATGGAGAAAGCGCTTTTGAGTCTTGGAACACTCGGCGGAGGCAATCACTTTATTGAGGTTGCCGAGGGGAATTATTTGCTGATTCATACGGGAAGCCGCCATCTTGGCGCAGAGGTTGCAAAATGGTATCAGGATGCCGCTTTTGCCGCTTGCAACGGCGATGTTTCGTATCAGCTTGCCCGGATTGACGGAGAACTCATGAATGACTACGTTCAGGATGTTTGCATTCTGGAGGCGTATGCAAAGCAGAATCGCTTGGCAATTGCCGACGATATTTGCTCTGCCATGCGTTGGAAAATCAATGCGCGTCAGGCGGAAGATACGCCGCATAATTATATTTGCAAAGAAGACGAGTGGTTCGTGCTCCGTAAAGGCGCGATTTCCGCTCGAAAGCATGAGCGTCCCACGATTCCGATGAATATGCGCGACGGCAGTTTGATTTGCCGAGGCCTTTCGAATGAGGAATGGAATTGTTCCGCTCCTCACGGCGCAGGCAGACTTTATTCCAGGCATGAAGTGAAAGAACGTTTTACGCTTACACAATATAAACAAGCCATGAAAGGCATCCATTCTCCTTCCGTTGACCGAAAGACTTTGGATGAATGTCCGATGGCGTATAAGCCGATGGAAGAAATCGTTTCCAAAATTTCTCCCACGGTTGAGATTGAGAAAATCATCCGTCCTCTCTATAATTTCAAAGCGGGAGAGGAGGACTGAAAATGGTTTATCAAATCAGCTCCGGTCAAGGTCCTGCCGAATGTGAGCTTGGCGTTGCAAAGTTTTTGGAATATTTACAGAAAAATTATAAGATTGCGGTTCTTGATTTTTCGGAAGGGTGCTATGTGGGTACGTACCGTTCGGTCCGCATTTCCTCGCCCGATGATTTAACTTCTTTCGTCGGTTCGCTCCAATGGGTGTGGCAAAGCGCATACCGTCCCGAACACAGACGGAAAAATTGGTTTTTGGATTTCAGCGTTTGTCCGATTGCTTCGGCGGAAAAATTCGATGAAAGACAGATTACTTTTGAAACGTTCCGAAGCGGCGGCAACGGCGGTCAAAACGTCAATAAAGTGGAAACGGGAGTACGGGCAATTTATGCACCGAACGGACTCAGCGCGGTCTGTACCGAAGAACGCAGCCAATATCGGAATAAACAAAGAGCAATAGAAAAACTCAAAGCCGCAATTTCTCTTGCGAATGCAGAGCGAGAAGCCAAAGCGGCAAACGATGTATGGAAACGCCATACGCAGATCGTACGCGGCGGTGCCGCGCATAAATTCTGCGGATTGGAATTTACGGAAGTCGTTTCATAAAACGTAAGTACGATGAGTAATAGAACGATAAACGGGAATTTAGCGTATTTCCTCGAAAGGAAATACGCAGTGATATTTGCCTACGGCAAGTGATATTGTGCTTTCGCACAGTGATATTCTGAAAGAGTGATATTCGCCTGACGGCGAGTGG
>SVRL01000059.1 GCA_015064845.1 Oscillospiraceae bacterium
GGGGATGAACTTGTAAAAATAGCAGGAAATCTTGCTTAATTCGACCGTTTTAGGGAGAATTAAGCATACCTGCGTCTTGATTTTTATAAGTTCATCGTAAGCACATAGCTACAAGTTTGCGCAGGCGGTCAAGCTGCCCAAGCTTGTTTGCTTCTTTTTTGAAACTTTTTTCTTGCAAATCAAGAAAAAAGTGAATCTAAACCATCATTTATCATTCCGTCAAACTCACGTAGTTTAATTCAATGCTTCATTCTGCATTTTTTATCCCGCTTATCAGTTTGCCCAATCGGGAATTTGATTTTTTGTATGTTTTTAATTGAATAAAACGCTTGACAATAAAACGGGTTTGTGTTACTATAAATTAGTATAATAGCATACTTTCATCCATTTGCCGTATTCTTTTTTCGTGTTTTTTTGACGAAAAGCGGCAAAACATCCCAAGGACAAGGAGTTCCCATTTCATGCAATTGACAGGCTCAAAAATCATTATGGAATGTCTGCTGGAACAAGGTGTCGATACCATTTTCGGCTATCCCGGCGGAACCATTCTGAACGTCTATGACGAAATTTATAATTACAGCGACCGCATCAAGCATTATCTGACCGCTCACGAACAAGGCGCAGCTCATGCAGCTGACGGCTATGCACGTTCCACAGGTAAGGTTGGCGTATGCTTTGCTACCTCCGGTCCCGGCTGTACCAATCTTACCACAGGCATCGCAACCGCTTATATGGACAGCTCTCCCATCGTTTTCATTACTTGCAACGTTAACGAAGGTTTGCTCGGTAAAGATGCATTTCAGGAAGTGGATATTACAGGCATTACCATGCCGATTACAAAAACCAATTACGTTGTCCGCGATATCAGAAAACTTGCCGACATCATCCGCGAAGCATTTGCCATCGCACGAAGCGGAAGACCCGGTCCCGTTCTGATTGATATCGTGAAAAACGTAACTGCCGAAAAAACGGAATTTACACCTCTCCCCAAAGAAGAACATTCCAAACAAGGCCGTCTCGGTTCTTTGATCAAGCGTTCCAGCCATGATCTGAAAACCCCCGAACCCGATCTCGGAGATATCAATATTTTGGTTGATATGATCTCTCAATCCAAAAAACCGCTTCTCATTTGCGGCGGCGGTGTTGTTCGCAGCAGAGCCCATCGGGAATTTCTTACATTTGCGGAACGCATTGACTCTCCCGTTGCCATTACGGTTATGGGCGGCGGCGGATTCAAAGGAAGAAACCCGCTTACGACGGGTATGATCGGTATGCACGGTTCGCAAGCTTCCAATATGGCGTGCGATGCCTGCGATCTTCTTATTGCCGTCGGCTGTCGTTTTTCCGACCGCGTTGCGCTTGACCCCGCAACTTTCGCAAAACAGGCAAAAATCGTTCAGATTGATATTGACCGTTCCGAAATCAATAAAAACGTGGAAGTCGATCATCACATCATCGGCGATGCCAAACGCGTTTTGGAGCTTTTGAATGAACGCTTGGAACAGCAAAGCCACAGTTCCTGGAAAGATTACGTTTTCTCTTTCAAAACGGAAACCGAATACGATGGAGGCGGCAGTACGCTGACGCCCAAACAGATCTCCGACGTTGTCGCGCGCGTTTGTCCGCAGGATACCATGGTTGCCACGGACGTCGGTCAACATCAGATGTGGGTTATTCAGCATTTCCATTACGATTATCCCGGTCAGCTTATCACTTCGGGCGGTTTCGGAACGATGGGCTTCGGTCTCGGCGCAGCAATCGGCGCAAAAGTCGGAAATCCCGAAAAGACCGTTATCCATATTACCGGCGACGGTTGTTTCCGTATGAACTGCCACGAGCTTGCGACCGAAGAATTTTACAATCTGCCGATCATTACGATCGTTTATAACAATCAAACGCTCGGCATGGTCCGTCAGTGGCAAACGCTCATTTATAACGGACATTATTCCCAGACGACCTTGGACAGAGGTCCCGATTTCGTGAAGCTCGCCGAAGCTTACGGCTTGGGCGGTAAACGCGTAACCTCCGTTTCCGAATTGGAGGGAGCTTTGCAAGAAGCGCTTTCCTCCGGACGCGGCTACGTGATCGACTGCGCCATTGAAATGGACGAAATGGTTCGCCCCATGGTTCCCGTCGGCGGCCGCATTACACAATTTCTGATTGATTCCTGAGGAGGCGGCAGATGATGAACCAAGTAAAAAGACAATCTCTTTCCGTTCTGGTAGACAATGAATCCGGCGTACTTTCGCAGGTTTCCAGAATGTTTTCCAGAAAGGGTTACAATATTGAATCTTTGGCCGTCGGTACGACCGAAGACCCTGCCATTTCCCGTATTACCATTGAAGTAATGGCAGACGAAAAACAAACGAATCTTCTCTGCAATCAGCTCCGCAAGCTTTTCCCCGTTCATTCGGTAAAGCTCTTAGATCTGGATAAAGCCATCCGCCGCGAACTGATCCTTCTGAAAGTCAACGCAAACGGCTACGATGCGTGCAACAGAATCATTCAGATCGCAAACATCTTCCGCGCAAACATCATCGACGTTTCCACGACGACGCTGACCATCGCCATGATCGGCGACGCAAGCAAAGCGGAAGCTATTATTGACCTTGTGAAAGAATTCGGCGTTCTGGAGCTTGTAAGAACCGGTATGGTTGCGCTCGAACGCGGTTCCGATACCATTTATGAAGCAACAAAAGAAAAAGGAGAATTTGATTATGGCAAAAATGTATTATGAAAAAGACTGTGATATCAGCAAACTCGACGGCAAAACCATCGCAATCGTCGGTTACGGTTCTCAGGGACACGCGCACGCGCTGAATCTTCGTGATTCCGGCTGCGACGTCATCATCGGTCTTCGCAAAGGCGGTAAATCCTGGCCTGTTGCCGAAAGAGACGGCTTCACCGTTATGACCGTTCCGGAAGCAACGCAGGCGGCTGACATCATCATGATTCTGATCAACGACGAAAATCAGGCGGATATGTATAAGAAGGATATTGCTCCTTACCTTACCGAAGGCAAAGCAATCGCTTTTGCACACGGCTTCAACATCCGTTACAAACAGATCGTTCCTCCCGCTAACGTAGACGTTTTCATGGCGGCTCCCAAGGGTCCCGGTCATACCGTTCGTTCTCAGTACGTTGCAGGAAAGGGTGTTCCCTGCCTCATCGCCGTAGAACAGAATGCAACCGGAAAAGCTTACGACATTGCCCTTGCTTACATCGCAGGTATTGGCGGTGCAAGAGCAGGTATTATGGAAACCACCATGCACGATGAAACCGAAACCGACCTCTTCGGCGAACAGGCTGTTCTTTGCGGCGGTGTGGTTGATCTTATGCGTTGCGGTTTTGAAGTGCTTGTGGAAGCAGGTTACGAGCCCGAAAACGCTTACTTTGAATGTATCCACGAAATGAAACTCATCATCGACCTCATCAACAAGGGCGGCGTTGCGGCAATGAACTATTCCATTTCCGATACCGCGGAATACGGCGAATACGTTTCCGGTCCCCGTATCATTCCTCACGAACAGACGAAAGCCAACATGAGAGCCGTTCTCAGCGATATTCAGGACGGTACGTTCGCAGGAAAATGGATCGCAGAAAACAAAAACGGCCGTTGCTTCTTCAATTCCAAACGTGAAAATCTCGCAAAACACCAGATGGAAATCGTTGGTCAGCGTTTGCGTGAACAAATGCTTTGGAAAAACGACAACGATCTTGACAGCGCATCGAACTGACAAAAGCAATAATTCATGGAAGATTTATTTGAACTTTTTCTAATTGGTGTTTTTAACTTCTTTGACCGTCTATATACTGCTTTGGACAATAAACTGCTTAATAAAATTTCCAATCAGTCCTTCAAAAAATTTTTAATTATTCTGATTTGGATTATATTCTTTGCTATCATGATAGGCGTCATCATCGCACTCATTTACGGATTCGCCTATTTGGCTGCCATGTTGTTCAAATAGTTTTGTCTGTTCGTTTGCAAATTCAATTAGGTGATTTTTCATGAATAAGAGATTTTCTGATGACGAAAAACAGAGATGAATGAGCGTGCATAGTTCCTCATCCGTCGGGCTTACGCCCGCCACCTTCCCCATACATGAACGATATACAGACTTTTTATGCCGATGGAGGGGAAGGGCTGAAGGCTCAAAGAATCAAATCTTTGAAATTTACGCGCCGCGAGCCCTTCCCCTGATGATGATAAAAAATCTGCTCTGAGATACTGCGATGGGGAAGGTGCCGAGGTTACGAGGCGGATGAGGTTTTACTCGCATAAATCCCCGTTTACCTATTCATGGAGCAAAATCTCAATTCACTTATCATTCAAACATTTTATCCCGAGGGGAATCCCTCGGGATAAAGTAAAATTGAAGACCGACAATTGTTAATCAACCCTGATTGACGATTGTTGATTTTCAATCAGAAATAATCCCCTTGGAGGTCCCCTATTATGCTTTCCGATCAAATCAAAAAGGGCGTGAACCGCGCGCCCAACAGAAGTCTTCTTTTTGCCCTCGGCCTGACGGAAGAAGAAATGAGCCGTCCTCTCGTCGGCATTGTCAGCTCTCACAACGAAATCGTTCCCGGTCATATGAACATTGACAAAATCGTGGAAGCTGTCAAAGCAGGTGTCCGCGCGGCAGGCGGTACGCCCATCATGTTCCCCGCGATTGCCGTTTGCGACGGTATTGCGATGGGACACGTTGGTATGAAATATTCCCTCGTTACACGCGACCTGATTGCCGATTCTACCGAAGCGATGGTCATGGCACATCAATTTGACGGTTTGGTTATGGTGCCGAACTGTGATAAAAACGTACCCGGTCTTTTGATGGCGGCAGCAAGATTGAACGTTCCGACCATCTTTTGTTCGGGCGGTCCCATGCTTGCAGGTCATCTGACAGACGGCAGACGCACTTGTCTGAGCCATATGTTTGAAGCTGTCGGCGCGTATCACGCAGGAACACTCGACGAAAAGGGTGTTCTGGATTACGAAGAAAACGCTTGTCCCACTTGCGGTTCCTGCTCGGGTATGTATACCGCAAACTCCATGAACTGTCTGACCGAAGCCATCGGTATGGCTCTCCCCGGAAACGGTACGGTTCCCGCCGTTTATTCCGCGCGTATCCGTCTTGCAAAACACGCAGGTATGAAGATCATGGAACTCATTGAAAAAAATATCCGTCCGCGCGATATTATGACGGCAGAGGCTTTGCACAACGCCGAAACCGTGGATATGGCGCTCGGCTGTTCCACCAACACCATGCTTCATCTTCCCGCCATCGCGCATGAAGCAGGCGTGGAAATCAGTCTGGATGAATCGAACAATATCAGCAGAAACACCCCCAATCTTTGCCACCTTGCACCTGCCGGCGATACTTATATGGAAGATCTTGACCGCGCGGGCGGTGTTTACGCCGTTATGAAAGAATTGACGAAGAAAAATCTCCTGAATCTTTCCGTTATGACCTGCACGGGCAAAACGATGGGAGAAAATCTTGCCGAAATTCAAAATCGCAATACGGAAATCATCCGTCCCATTGAAAATCCTTATTCCGAAACGGGCGGTATTGCCGTTCTGAAAGGCAATCTTGCTCCCGACGGCTGTGTTGTCAAGCAATCTGCCGTTGCTCCCGAAATGATGGTTCACGAAGGTCCTGCGCGCGTATTTGATTCCGAAGATGAAGCCATTGCCGCGATCTACGCAAGAAAAATCAAAGCAGGCGACGTGGTCGTCATTCGTTACGAAGGTCCGAAGGGCGGTCCCGGCATGAGAGAAATGCTCAATCCCACTTCTGCCATTTGCGGAATGGGACTCGGAGAAAGCGTTGCACTTCTGACAGACGGAAGATTTTCCGGTGCAACGAGAGGCGCTTCCATCGGACACGTCAGTCCCGAAGCCGCCGCAGGCGGTACGATCGCGCTCGTGGGCGAAGGCGATCTCATTTCCATTGATATTCCGAATTGCAAAATTACCCTTCACGTTTCCGACGAAGAACTTGCGCGCAGAAAAGCCGCTTGGGTATGCCCCGAACCGAAAGTAAAAACGGGATATCTCGCACGTTACGCCAAGCTCGTTTCTTCCGCCGATAAGGGCGCGATTCTTGAGGCTTGATCATGGATCGGGAAACCTCACGCTTATTGCTTTTCAGCGAGCTCGGAGAAAACGCAATCCTTAATCATCTTTCGGAAATTTTCAAAGATTTCCGAGAAAACAAAACCACCTCTTCCCTGCTCATTCGCCGTATTTATACGGAGATCAAACATCTGCTCGATCTGGCAACCCAATACGGCTTTGATAAAAATCTTTGGCACAATTACCTGACGTTTCTTTTGATCACCAATGAAAACTCCTTCTCTTTGACTGCCGAACGCAGAGGTGCGGGAGAAGGTTCGGTCAATCATTTTGCAAAAAACGATTTTCGCATTTTCCGCAATCTTTTTCACTTTGATTTTTCCGAAATCGAAAACGCGCTCGGCATAGATTGTTTTTCAACGCTTTGCAATTATAAAGCCATTGCAAAATCCGAAAAAAATTATTACCGCAGTGTCAGTGAAAAGGTGCAGGCGCTCAGCGAAAAGCTTGCGAAAGCGGAAAACGAAGAAGAATTTTTCTCATTGGTTACGGATTTTTACCGTTTGCACGGTGTTGGTATGTTTGGCTTGAACCGCGCGTTCCGCATCAAAAACAACGGAACGGGTGTTGCATTTCTTCCCATCAACAATACGGACAAGGTTATGCTTTCCGATATGGTTGGTTATGAAATTCAGAAAAAAGCGCTCACGGAAAATACGGAAGCCTTTTTGAAAGGTATTCCCGCAAACAATGTTTTGCTTTACGGCGATGCGGGAACGGGAAAATCTTCCTGCGTTAAGGCGCTGATCAACGAATATTATGACGAAGGCCTTCGCATGATCGAAATCTACAAGCACCAATTCCGCGATCTTTCCGAAATCATTGCCACCGTGAAAAACCGCAATTACCGTTTTATCATTTTCATTGACGATCTCTCCTTTGAAGAAAGCGAACTTGAATATAAATTCCTCAAAGCCGTCATTGAAGGCGGTGTGGAAACGCGCCCCGATAATATTCTGATCTACGCAACCTCCAACCGCCGTCATCTGATCAAAGAAACTTGGAACGACAGAAACGATATGGAATTTGAAGGAGAGCTCCACCGCTCCGACACCATGGAAGAAAAGCTTTCGCTTGCCGCCCGTTTCGGTGTTACCGTCAACTTCAACGCGCCCAACCGGAAGTTGTTCCACGATATCGTAAAAGAACTTGCCAAACGCCGTCCGAATATTCATATTGACGAAGAAGAACTGTTAAATCTTGCCAACCGTTGGGAAATACGCCACGGCGGTATTTCCGGACGAACGGCACAACAATTTATCAATTATCTTGAAGGAAGGGAGTCCACGAACCATGTTAACACTTGACAAAATTTACCACGCCGCTTTTATTTTGAAAGAAGTGGCACGCAAAACCGACCTCATTCACGCGACCAACATTCCCTGTGAAGCCGATCTTTATCTGAAAACGGAAAATCTTCAGGTAACGGGCAGTTTTAAGCTCCGCGGCGCTTACTATAAGATCAGTCAGCTTTCCGAAGAACAAAAGAGTGCGGGTATCATTGCTTGCAGCGCGGGAAATCACGCGCAGGGCGTTGCGCTTGCCGCAACCCGTCAGGGCGTAAAGAGCGTTGTTTGTATGCCTGCCAGCGCGCCCATCAGTAAAGTAGAATCCACGAAAAAGCTCGGTGCGGAAGTCGTTCTCACCCCCGGTGCTTACGACGATGCGTATATGAAAGCCATTGAACTTCAGAAAGAAACGGGGGCAACCTTGATCCATCCTTTCGACGACGATCTCGTTATCGCGGGACAAGGTACCATCGGTCTTGAAATTCTGGACGAAATGCCCAACGTGGATGCCATCATCGTTCCCATTGGCGGCGGCGGCTTGATTTCCGGTCTTGCATTTGCCGTCAAACAGCTCAATCCCAAGATCAAGGTATACGGCGTTCAGGCAGAAAATGCGCCGAGTATGTATGAAAGCCGCAAACAGGGCGAACAGATCACACTCAAAACCGTTTCCACCTTTGCGGACGGTATTGCGGTAAAACATCCCGGCGACACCACGTTCAAGATGGTTCAGGAATACGTTGACGATATCGTAACCGTTTCCGAAGATGAAATTGCGGCGGCAATTCTGACTATGATTGAAAAACAGAAGCTCGTTTCCGAAGGCGCGGGCGCGGTTGCCGTTGCGGCGGCGATGTTTGGCAAGCTTCCCATTCAAGGCAAAAAAGTTGTTTGTCTTGTTTCGGGCGGTAATATTGACGTGAATATTCTTTCCCGTGTTATCACGCGCGGTCTGGTTACCTCCGGCAGAATGGCAACGTTCCTCGTTGCGCTTGACGACAAACCCGGTCAGCTTGTTCGCGTTTGCGATACCATTTCCGCTTGCGGCGCTAACATCACTTCCGTTCGCCACGAACGCTCCGACCCCAATATGGCAATTGCAAGCTGTTACGTCAGAATCAGTGTGGAAACACGTAATTTCGAACACATTGAAGAAATCAAAAAAGCAGTTGCGGACGCAGGTTATCAGGTAACCTGAGCAAAAACCCTTTTCTCTTGAAATAATGATCGGATGGTCTTTGACCATCCGATTTTTTATACTATAGGAAATTGCGCAATTCAAACCTCGCCGTTTGCATTGTTTGGATACAAGAAAAACTTGAATAGGCGAGCAACTTCGAGTGGGCGTTGCCCACTTTTTTATTGTATTAAGATAAATGATTGTGTATGTTATTAACTTTTTCTTTATTTGAAAGAAAAAGTTACAAAAAGAAGCAAACAACCTTGGGCAGGTTGAACGCCTGTGCAAACTTGCAGCTATGTGCTTACGATGAACTTATAAAAATCGAGACGCAGGTATGCTTAATTCTCCCTAAAACGGTCGAATTAAGCAAGATTTCCTGCTATTTTTACAAGTTCATCTTGATGTGTCTCATCTGACTTTATGTGTAAATCATAGTGATTCACTCGCCGTCAGGCGAATATCACTCTTTCAGAATATCACTGTGCGAAAGCACAATATCACTTGCCATCAGGCGAATACCACCGCGAATTTTCCTGTTTGGAAAATTCGCTAAACCCGCGTTATTGACATTCAAAAATATTTACAGCCCGAACGTTCAAAAATCTTTTTTGCTTTCGGATATTTTTCAAAAAGCTCTTCCAAGGAAGGCTCAAAAAATACGTCTCCGAGGATGGTATTCCGTTCGGGTGCATGGGTATCGGGATTGACAAAATCGGTCGTATAGATGTGATCCATACGGACGTTCCACGTATATTCGGTCGGTACGATAAACTGAGCAAACATGGGGCGGTGTGTTCCCGTCGTTACGTTTTCATAGACGTGCCAGTTGGTTGAAGAGCCGTCAAGATAATAGCCTCTGACCGTTCTTCTCGGCGCATCACGGTAAGCAAAATTATCGTGCATGAAATTAAAATATTTCGTGTATTCTTTATTGCAGTTACAGCCAACCACATAAATTGCGCCTCCGTCGTTCAGAATCTGCATATGGTGGAGAATACGGTTATAGGCAATTTCCGCATCTCGGATATTGACCATCTCTCCGAGAACATACGGCTGTAATCCCCATTCCCAACCGGCGGAAATACCGGAATACGCGCAATATTCAATCGAGTTATGGCAGATGGAAAGTCCGTCCACACGGAAAACCTGAATGGCAGGCGCGCTCGGAAAATCAAATCCGATGCGATGCAGGAAGTTATTTTCGATGCGCACGTCGTAGCTGCAAGCCTTGGGAGCAGCTCCCACGCAGACGGGATTGCCGATGGATACCGCACTCATGCCGATATTTTCAAAACGACAGTCCCTTACATGAATTCCGGATGCATTTCCGACCACCAGAATACCATTCGTATTCATATCGTAAAATTTACAATTCCGAGCTGAAAATCTGCGGATATCCCGCGCAAAAATCGCCGCCGCTTCGAGTTTCTTCCCTTCCCTCTTCTCTATATTCGCCTGGCCGGAAAGAAATCCGTGATCACTGACATAGGCTTCGGAAATACCCGTAAATTCCACGTTTTCAAGCGTAACGCCGTCCATACGCGCAAATGAAAATAACCGATCCGATCTCGGAACGGAAAGCGTTCCGTTCAGTTCTCCGACGGGACGATAACAAAGAACACCGGTTTGATGATTGTAGCAAAAGCTGTTTTCCGTTAAAAAATTCGGATGATTCAAAAAGAAAAACGTTCTGTCCTTCGGTTGCAGACATCCGTTTATGCCCTTGACATAACCATAAAGTTCTTCTTCGTTCATCTTCAAAAGAATATGCCGATTGCCGTTTTCATCGTATTTCACACGCGTTTTATCTACGGAAAGCACGTGCAAAAGATAAAATTCCCATTCCATATGGATCAGAAATTCCATCACGCCGAAATCGCTGTCAGGCAAGCACGAAAGCGCCTCCTCGGGTACATAAATACCCTCTAAATTTTCATCGCAAATGCGCTCTTTATTTGGTGCGAAAGGGAACGCATGAACAAATCCGCAGGATCTGCACATCGGTACTCTTTTTCCGTTCACATAGAAATCACGGATACGTGGAAATTCTCCGTTTTCGTTCTTCTCAAAGCGATAAGTGTAATATTTTCCTTCTTTTTTGAAGCCGTCGGTATGCAAGATTTGCTGTGATGTGAATCTCGCTTTTCCGCTCTCACATACGAAAGAAAGCGAAATATTCGCAAGCGCAGGGTTCTCCGACGTATCAAAGACAATCGGCTTTTCCAAAACGTAAGAGCCATCATCAAAAATCAGTTCAGCCTGCTCACGCTTCCCCGATTCGACTTTCTCCGAAAAAGACAGCACCGCTTCCCTTGCTTCATAAATATCCGAAAATGTTTCTCCTGTTTGTCTGAAATAGATCATGTCAGCCTCCATATTTCATTCGGTGAAACTATTATATCATAACTTTTCCGTTTTGGCAATGGGAAAGATGGCGATTCCATTTAACAAAATTCGATTGAGATGGAAAGATAAATGATAGTTTATGCGTTTGTCTGTTGCCGAGAAATTACGGCTTAGTAGCCTTCCCCGGTGGGGGAAGGTGTCATTTACCGCGTAGCGGTATAATGACGGATGAGGCGTTACTTTCGGTTTTCGCAAACAGACAGATGTTAGCAAAACTTTTTTATTAACACCTCATCCAC
>SVRL01000060.1 GCA_015064845.1 Oscillospiraceae bacterium
AAGATTTCCTGCTATTTTTACAAGTTCATCCCAAAATATGTTCTTCCTTCAAATATTCCACTCGCCGTCAGGCGAATATCACTCTTTCAGAATATCACTGTGCGAAAGCACAATATCACTTGCCGTATGGCAAATATCACTGCGTATTTCCTTTCGAGGAAATACGCTAAATTCCCATTTATCTTACCATTTTCCATCAAACTTGCGTTATATTGGAGTAAAGAAAGAGGACGAAGAATGAAAAAATTCTTCGTCCTTGACTTATATAAGGAATTGGTTCGAATTAAAACTTGCTTAATCTACAAAGTCAAATTCAAGGTCGTAAAGGATAACGCTATCGCCATCAGCAATACCGGCTTCGCGCATTTTCTGAATAATGCCCTTATCGCGGATCATTTTTTCGAAATACATGAAGGATTCACGGTCGTCAAAGTTGATACCGCTCATCAGCCATTTCAGCCATTCTCCTTCGACAATCCAATCCTTGCCTTGCTTAGTGATGGTAAGATCGTCGGGATTCTGCGGTTCTTCGATAACTTCCTGTTCTTCGGCTTCGTAAATGGTTAAAGGCGGCAATTCCTGCAACATTTCATAAACGCGGCGGCAAAGGGGCTTTACATTTTCGCCCGAAGCGGCGCTGATATAAATAACTTCAAAGCCATTTTCTGCGGCATATTTTTCCAGGCGCGCCTTGGCTTCGTCTGCGGTTTCGGGATCAAGAATATCGCATTTGTTTGCCGCGATGATCTGCGGGCGTTCAGCGAGTTCTACACTGTATTTGAGAAGTTCATCGTTGATCATTTCAATGTCTTCGATGGGATCTCTGCCTTCCGAACCCGCAATGTCAACGACATGAACGAGCAAACGGCAACGGTCAACGTGACGCAGAAAATCATGTCCGAGACCGAGACCTTCGGAAGCACCTTCAATCAAGCCGGGAATATCCGCGGCAACAAAAGCGTTATCATCCACGGATACTACGCCGAGCATGGGCGCAAGGGTTGTGAAATGATAGTTTGCAATTTTCGGTCTTGCTGCGGAAATCATGGAAAGCAACGTGGATTTACCAACGTTTGGAAGTCCGACGAAACCAACGTCGGCAAGCATTTTCAGTTCAAGAAGAAGTTCTTTGGCTTCTCCTTCCAAACCGTTTTTTGCAAAACGGGGTGCGCGTCTTGTGGGGGTTGCGAAATGACGGTTTCCCCAACCGCCTCTGCCGCCCTTTGCGGCAATAAAAGGTTCGCAACGGCTCATATCCTTGATGATCTTTCCTGTTTTGGCATCGCGAATGACGGTACCTTCGGGAACGGGGATGATCAAATCTTCTGCGGTTGCTCCGTGGAATTTGGAGGGCATACCGTCGCCGCCGTTTTTGGCAACGAATTTTTTGCGGTTACGGAAATCCAAAAGTGTGTTTGTACCTTCGTCAATAACGAAAACAACGTTACCGCCATGGCCGCCGTCACCGCCGTCAGGACCGCCGTAAGCAACGTATTTTTCACGGTGAAAAGAAATACATCCGTTTCCGCCGTTGCCTGCTTTGATATATATTTTTACATGATCGTAAAAGTCTGCCATAATAACCTCCCGATTTTTAATTTGATGAGGAAAATAAGTCTTATTTTATATTCTATCATATAAATTGATAACCGTCAATAAAAAATAAAAAGATTTGCAGTTTTTACAAAAATTTATTTATATAACGTGAATTCGATAGAAAATGGTAAGATAAACGGGAATTTATGAGAATGCAAAATTATGATAACCCATTGTGTCGGGAAACAGACAAATGTTCCGTACTGTCATTCTGGAGGGCAAAACTTTGCCCGATAGAATCTCATAGCAAAAGATAAGATTCTTTTTAGTTAGTTGAGGTTGGCGATGAGATTCTATCGGATCTTACGCCCCTCCGGAATGACAACGAAAAAGGATTGTGCCACAATAGACAGGAAAATTTGCAGATTTCTTTATTACTCTAAACAAAAATTTATTTTTCAAAGAGTGGAAAATAAATGCGCGATACTTGACTTTTCGGCATATATGGTATATAATAAAACCAAGATAATTAGTTAACTAACTAATTTTATTAAGAAAGGAAGTGTTTTTATGTTATCCACTCAACCGCGCTCGCCGAAGCCGGGGCTTCTGATCAATGAAATTGCCAAGCTTTTTCATGACAGAATGCGAAAAACCTCGGAAGACCTCGGCTTTCAGAACGGTTACAGACAAATTCTCCGTTTCCTTGTGCATGAGGACGGCGTTACACAGATTGATATCGCGCGCGATGCCCATTTTACTGCGCCCACAATCAGCGTAACCCTCAAAAAAATGGAAAAGGAAGGTCTGATTCACCGCAGAACCGATAAGAACGATACGCGCTGCTCAAGAGTTTTCATTACCGAAAAGGGAAGAGAACTGGAAAGAAAACTTTTTGAAAAAATTATGGATTGCGAAGAAGTTCTTGCAAAAGGTCTTTCCGCGGAAGAAGAAGAAACTCTTTGCCGTCTGCTTACGAAAGCCAGAGACAATATGCTTTCCGCAATGGAAGGCGAAGGAGGAACGGACGAATGAAAAAACTTCTGAACTATCTTAAACCTTATTGGTATATAGCCATGGGGTCTCCGATCTGTATGATTTTGGAGGTTTTGGTGGATCTTGCGCTTCCGACTATTATGAGAACCATCGTCAATGACAGTATCGGTGCCGCAACACTTGAAGAAGGTCTTGCCGTTGTTGCTAAATACGGAACCATTATGATGGTTCTTGTGGTCATCGGCGGTTTGACGGGGCTCGGCGCGGCGGGATTTGCTTCGGCGGCTTCCCAGAGCTTTGGTAATGACTTGCGCAGAGATGCCTTTTCCAAAGTAATGTCTCTTTCTCCCGAACAAACCGATAAATTCACAGTCGGCTCTCTCGTTACAAGACTGACTAACGATATTACTATGATGCAGAGCTTTGTTGCCGCTGCTCTCCGTATCTTCTTCCGTTCTCCGATTATGTTCGTGGGCGGTATCGTTATGGCAATTATGCTCAATCCGAAGTTCGGTGTGATCGTTTTGATTTCTCTCCCCATTCAGTTACTTCTCGTATGGCTTGTCATGCGTAAAGTACGTCCGATGTTTGACGACGTGCAGACCAGATTGGATAAAGTCAATGCCGTTATGCAGGAAAACGTAACGGGGGCACGCGTTGTTAAGGCTTACGTTCGTGAAGACCACGAAATCAAACGCTTCCGCGGTGTAAATGACGATCTTTATAACCGCATGATCCGCGTACAGTATACCATGGCGATCCTTTCTCCGATCATGATGGTCGTCATGAACCTTTCCATCATTGCCGTTATTTTGCTGGGCGGTTATGAGGTTCAGGGCGGTGTGATCGAAGTCGGCGACGTGATGGCGGTTATTACTTATATCACGCTGATTCTCCATTCCGTTATGATGTTTGCGGGTATGTTCCAGTTCATTTCCCGTGCGCAGGCATCCGCAAAGCGTATCAACGAAGTGATGGATTCCATTCCCGTGATTCAGGACGGCGCTTATGAAGGGGAAGGCGAAGAACAGGAACGCGGACACGTCATTTTCAAAGACGTTATGTTCCGTTACCCCAATACATACGGTTCTCCCGTTCTTCATCATATTGATCTGGATATCAAAGCGGGCGAAAATATTGCCATTCTCGGCACGACCGGTTCGGGTAAAACCTCACTCGTTCAAATGATTCCGCGTTATTACGATCCCACCGAGGGCGAAGTGATTCTGGACGGTGTTCCCGTGAAGGATTATACCTTGAAAGCACTGCGTCAAAAGATTGCCTACGTGTTGCAAAAGAGTGAGCTCTTTTCGGGCACGGTTGCGGAAAATCTCCGATGGGGTAATGAAAACGCAACCGACGAAGAATTGCTCGAAGCGGCGCAAATTGCACAGGCGGAAGAATTCATTTCCAAATTTTCTGCAGGCTTCGATACGATGATCTCCGAAAAAGGTGCCTCTCTTTCGGGTGGTCAGAAGCAAAGACTTGCCATCGCGCGTGCATTGCTCAAAAAACCCGATGTTTTGATTTTTGATGACAGTATGTCAGCGCTGGACGTTGCAACGGGGGCCAAACTTCAGAAAGCCTTGCGTGAAAAGCTTTCTTCGCTGACTGTAATTACGATTGCGCAGCGAGTAGCTTCCGTTATGAGCGCGGATCGTATTCTCGTACTGGATGGCGGCACGATTGCCGCTTGCGGTACACATGAGGAACTCTTGGAAACCAGCCCCATTTACCGCGATATTTACGAATCACAGCTGAAACGAGGTGAGAGCATTGAATAACAATCAGAACCGAAATCAAAATCAAAACGGCATGGGTATGACCGGAAGACCGGGAATGGGCGGCAGACGCGGTCCGATGGTAGTGGAAAAGCCGAAAAACATGAAAAAAACAGCAGGCAGATTGCTTTCCTATATCGGAAAAAACAAATTGCTTCTCGTCGTTATGATTGTTTGCGTTATTTTTTCCGCGCTGGTTACGTTGATTTCTCCGACTTTGCAAACGGAAGCTCTCAATTTCCTGACTCCCGTGAAAATGGGTGGTTATATGGAATTTGAGGAAGGAAATCCCATCGTGGATTTCAAATCCATGGGAAAAATTCTCGGTTTGATCGCCGTTTTGTATATCCTTTCCTCTTGCTTTACGTTTATTCAGAGCAGGCTTTCCGCAAAACTTTCGCAGGGGACTGTTCGCACAATGAGAAACGACCTTTTTGCGCGCATCGAACGCTTGCCCATCAAATATATTGATAACCATCCACACGGCGATATTATGAGCCGTATGACCAATGATATCGAAAATATTTCCAATACCATTTCGCAATCCGTTGCCGCTTTGATTTCGGGATTGATTACGATTGTCGGCGCGCTTGCCGTTATGCTTTACCACAGCTGGCAAATGACGCTGATCAGTATTGTTACGATTCCGATTACCATTTTTGTTACTTCCTTCGTTACCAAGCGCGTACGCCGTTATTTTGTGACACAACAGAAGCTTCTCGGTGCGCTCAATGCCGAAGTGGAAGAAAGCGTTATGGGTTACCGTACGATCATGGCGTTTTCGCGTGAAGAAGTTACCAAAAAGCGTTTTGGAGAAATCAGTGCGGAGCTTCGTAAAACGGGTATCAAAGCGGAAATTTTCGGCGGTGTAATGGGTCCTTTGATGAATATCGTCAATAACGTCGGCTTCTTGCTGATTGTTGTTTCCGGTGTTATTTTTGCTTTGAACGGTTATTTTTCCGTTCCGACAGTATTCCTTTTCATTCAGCTTTCCAAACAGTTTACCCGTCCGATCAATGAAATTGCACATCAGTTTACTGCGATTCTCAATGCGATCAGCGGTGCGGAACGTGTTTTTGAAATCATGGATGAACCGTCTGAAATCGATGAAGGCGAGGTCAATCTGAATCCCGCAAGAGTTACGGGCAAACTTTCTTTCCGTAATATTCATTTCTCTTACGTTCCCGGTGAACCCGTTCTGAAGGACTTCAATCTGGAAGTGGAACCGGGTCAGAAAATTGCCATCGTTGGTAAAACCGGCTCGGGTAAAACAACCATTATCAATCTTCTGACACGTTTTTATGAGATTGATTCAGGCGAAATTTTGCTTGACAGTAAAAATATCAAGGATATTACCAAAGATTCTTTGAGAAAAAATATTGCTATCGTTTTGCAGGATACGGTTTTGTTCACGGATACCATCGAATCCAATATCCGTTACGGTAAGCCTTATGCCACGGAAGACGAACTCCACAGAGCGGCGGCAATGGCAAACGCGGACCGTTTCATAGGCAGAATGCCTAAGGGCTATCAGACCATGCTTACGGAATCGGGCGGTAATATCAGTAACGGACAAAGACAGCTCCTTTCCATTGCGAGAGCCGTTCTTGCCGACCCGAAAATTCTGATTCTTGACGAAGCAACTTCCAGTGTCGATACGCGCACGGAAATGCGTATTCAGGAAGCGATGGTTCAGCTGATGAAGGGAAGAACCACCCTCATTATTGCTCACCGTCTTTCTACCATCCGCGATGCCGATAAGATCATCGTTTTGGACGGCGGCAAGATCACGGAAGCGGGCAATCATGATGAACTTCTCAAACAAAAAGGTGTATACTATAATCTTTATATGTCCCAGTTTGCGGGTATTGCAACTTAAAATAGGGATTTGAACAAAATTCAAAAAGAACCGAAGCGAATTTTTCGCGGAGGTTCTTTTTTTCATGATAAAATAATGTGAATTTTGTGGAAAGATAAATGATTGTTTAGGGTAATAAAAGATTTGTAAAATATCCTGTCTGTTGATGAACTGTCCCTTTTTGCTGTCATTCTGGAAGGAGCGGAGCGACTGATAGAATCTCATAGCAAAAGATAGGAGTCTTTTTAAAGTTAGTTGAGGTTTGCGATGAGATTCTATCGTGCCGCCTCCGATTTCTGAATCGGAAACGCCACTCCAGAATGACAGTGCGTAGCGTTTGTTTGTATGCTGACAGAAATTTCAGCAACTTTTTATGCTCGTAAATTCCCGTTTAGTGTTATATTTCATTCCGTCTGTTTGAAAAAATAAAGATTTTAGGAAAAAGCATTTTCAAAACAAGAAAAGTATGGTATACTTTTCTTAACGAGTAAAAATTTACTTCAAATTGCTATTTTGCGGCATTGTCCGCTTTATGAAAGGAATTGAATTCATGATTTCCGTATATGATTTGACAGTCAATTATTTAAAATCTCCTTGCGGCGTGGATACCTTGCCGAGATTTTCTTATAAGGTGTCTTCCGATTTGCGCGGAGATCGGCAAAAAAGCCGCAGAATCCGTCTTTTCGCTTCTTTGAAAGAAATGGAAAACGGTTCGGCTTGTTGGGATAGCGGTATTGTGGAAGAGGCGAATACCGTTTTGATTGGTTACGAAGGCGAAAATCTGCTCCCTGTCAAGCGTTATTGGTTTTCTGTGGAAACAGAGAATGTTCACGGAGACAAAGCAAGCGCTGTCAGTAGCTTCGTAACGGGTAAGCTGAATGAAAGATGGCAAGCAAAATGGATTTCGGATATCAGAGCCAATAAGAATACCGTTTCAGCGCAATATCTGCGTAAAACCTTCCGCGTGGAAAAAGCAATCAAGGAAGCTTATCTCAGTATTTGCGGTCTCGGCTATTTTGAAAGTTTTATTAACGGCAAAAAAACAGGAGATGATATTCTTTCTCCTGCTTTTACCCGTTATGATGAGGAATCCTATTATATGCAGTACGATGTGCGTGAGCTTTTGCAAACGGGTGAAAATGCCATTGGTGTTTCTCTCGGAAATGGTTGGTATAACTGTTTCACTGAAGACAGAATGTGGAATACAACGGCGGCAACGTGGCGTAACTGGCCGAAAATGATCTGTGAATTGAAAATGACTTTCTGTGACGGAACGACACAAACATTAATTTCAGACACCTCTTGGAAGTCTTCTTTCGGTCCGATTACGTTTACGGGTATCCGAAACGGCGAATTTTATGATGCCCGTCTGGAGCTTGGCGCATGGACGGAAGCAGACTATGATGACAGTGAATGGGTAAAAGTAAAGATTTGTAAAAGCCCGGGCGGTTTGCTTTGTGCGCAGGAAATGGAACCTATCCGCGTTTATAAAAAATTTTCTGCCGTTAAAAAATGGAAAACCAAAAACGGTTGGGCGTTTGACGTGGGACAAAATCTTGCAGGTTACGGTGAATATACGCTCCGCGGCAAAGCGGGAACGGAATATGTTTTCCGTTATTCCGATATGCTCACGGAAGATGAGGAGCTTGATTTCTTTGCACTGACAAGCTTCATCAGAAGCGGCGAATTCCAAACGGATAAATACATCAAAAAGAGCGATCTTCCCGAGGTATGGCATCCGAACTTCGTTTACCACGGCTTCCAATATATCGAAGTTTCGGGAACGGATATTGAGCCTCTCATGTCGGACGTGGTGGGTGTTGCGGTTTGTTCTGACGTGGGGGACATCGGCAGTTTTTCCTGCTCGGATGATTTTCTGAACCGTCTGCAACACCTTTGCCGCTGGTCTACACTCGCGAATATCCATTCTTTCCCGACGGACGACCCGCATCGCGAGAAAAACGGCTGGACGGGCGATACGATGCTTTCTTCCGAGCAAATGCTGACAAATTTCGGCATGCGTTCGTTTTTGACGAAATGGAGCCGTGATATGCGTACCGCGCAACGTCCGCAAGGTCAGATTCCTTGCGTTGTACCCTCAACGGGCTGGGGATATTACGGACTGATGGGTCCTGATTGGTCTGCCGCGCTTTGGATGATTCCGTGGAATATTTATCTTTATAACGGCGATACGGATATTTTGAAGATCAATTACGAAGCTATCAAGAAAAATATTGATTTCATGGAAAGTATGACCGATGATTATACGCTTCGTTACGGAACGGGCGACTGGTGCGCGCCGTTTATCGGTCCGGCTATCGGTAAAAATATGGGCTCTTACAAATGCCCCGTTGAAGTTTCCGATACGGGATTTTTCTATTACGCTTCCCATACGGTGGCAAAACTTGCGAAAATGTTCGGAAAAACCGAAGATGAAGTATATTACAGCGAACTTGCCGCAAAAATTCGTGCTGTTTTCCGCGAAAGATTCTTTGAAAAAGAAACGTTCCGCGTGAAGGGGGATTGCCAGACGGCAACGGCAGTTATGCTCTATTTCGGACTTTACGATAATGAAACGGAAAAACAAGGCTTGCTGAATCGCTTGCTCGAACAGATCGAAGAAAAGGACGGACACCTGGATTTTGGTGTTCTCGGTAATAAATTCGTTATGCATACGCTCGGTGCAACGGGCTTTGGCAGTGTTGGCGAAAAAATGATTGCGCAAAGAACGTTTCCCGGCGTCGGCGAATGGATCTCCCGCGGTGCGACTACTCTTTGGGAATGTTGGAATGGAGGCGGTTCCCATAACCACCACATGTTTTCCGACCTTTCTTCTTTCATGTATAAATATATCGGCGGTATTTCGCCCGATGAAAATGCGCCCGGATTTTCTCACGTCATTCTCCGTCCCGCTGTGGATGGAGGTTTGACGTTTGCGCATGCAGATCACGAAAGTATGCTCGGTAAAGTTTCCATTGATTGGCGAAAAGAAAACGATAACACGGAAATTGATTTTACCGTGCCTTTCGGTGCAACGGCAACGCTTTATCTGCCCGAAGCTTATGCAGGTAAGCTTTGTGAAAATGGTACGCCGATTCCTTATAAAACGGAAAACGGAAAAGCCGTATTCACATTTGAAAGCGGAAATTACAGCGTTTTTTCCGTTTGAAATTAAAAATTTGAATCCCGGGGGGATAATCATGAACGATTTGCAAAATAACCGCGCCATGGCGGAAAACATTGCGCGGGAAGTGAAAAAACACGGCGGAACGGCATATTATGTCGGCGGCTATGTTCGGGACCATTTATTGAATCTTGAAAATAAGGATATTGATATTGAAGTACACGGTGTGGCCGCTGAGACTCTGAAAGAAATTCTGGATTCCTTGGGCGAGCGGGTCTCCATAGGAGAAAGTTTCGGCATTTATGCCTTGAAAGGGTATAACGTGGATATCGCATTGCCGAGGAAAGAAAAAGCGGTCGGAAAAGGACACCGTGATTTTGAAACTTTCACAGATCCCATGATTGGAACCTTTGACGCGGCAAAACGCAGAGATTTCACTTTCAATGCAATGATGATGGATGTTCTGACAGGAGAGATTGTGGATCATTTCGGGGGAAGAGAAGACCTGAAACATCGTATTTTGCGCCATGTTTCCACAGAAACTTTTTCGGAAGATGCGCTTCGCGTACTCAGAGGCGCGCAATTTGCTGCAAGATTTCATTGTTCTGTTGTGCCTGAAACGGTTGCTCTTTGCAAAAATATGCCGCTCTCCCATCTTTCACATGAAAGGGTTTGGGAGGAACTTCGCAAAGCGCTGATAAAAGCCGTGCGCCCGTCTGTTTTCTTTTGGACATTGCGTGAAATGAATCAACTTTCCTTTTGGTTTCCCGAAGTGAAAAATTTGATTGGTGTCAAGCAAAATCCTGCTTATCACGCAGAGGGAGATGTTTTTTGCCATACAATGATGGTTCTGGATGAAGCGGCAAAATATCGGGATGAGGTTTCCGATCCGTTCAGTTTCATGTTGACAGCCCTTTGTCATGATTTCGGAAAAGCTGTTTGTACGGAAGTTATCAAAGGGAAAATCTGTTCTTATAATCACGAAACCAAAGGGCTGCCGTTGATTGAAACTTTTTTGAAAAGATTGACCAATGAAACAAAACGGATTGATTATGTTCTGAATCTGACGGAATTTCATATGCGCCCCAATGCCCTTGCTTCTTTCGGTTCTTCGGAAAAAGCAACAAACAAAATGTTTGACAGCGTTTTTTGCGCAAAAGATTTGATTTATTTTGCAAAATCGGATCATTTCGGAAGAATCACTTCGTCGGAAAACGAATTTCAAGAAGATTTTTTGTGGAAAAGAATGCTTGTTTACGAAGAACTCATGAAAGAACCGTATGTCATGGGACGTGATCTTACGGAAGCCGGTTTGAAGCCATCGCCGTTTTTTTCGGAGCTACTGGAATACGCGCACAAGCTCCGTTTGGCAGGAGTAAAAAAAGAAGAAGCGCTGAAACAAACCCTTGCTTATGCAAGAAAAAAATACAGAAAGATGTAAAGCGATATTATTTTTTGCATAACAAATATCAAACGCCACAGATGAATAAAGGTGCCCAACTTCCTTATGGGAAGTTGGGCGAATTCTTTTTTATATTATACCTTGAGTTCGATGATAAAATAAACGGGAATTTATGAGCATAAACAATCAGTTATCTTTTTATCGAACTCGCGTTATATTATAGGAAATTGCTCAATTTTTCCTCGCCGTTTGCATTGTTTGAATACAAACAAAACTTGGATAGGCGTGCATACAGATTGCACGCGATCCGCTATTGAGCGGACATCGTCCTCTTAATCAAGATCGAGCATTTCGATATTGCGAATAATTTCTTTTTGTCTTTCGTAGAAAAGAAGCTCTTTGTTGTGTTTGTAATATTCTTTACAGCCGTATCTGCTGATGAAATAGGTACTGTAATAGTTGATGGTCAATTCGGTTACGAAAACC
>SVRL01000061.1 GCA_015064845.1 Oscillospiraceae bacterium
TTCAAATATTCCACTCGCCGTCAGGCGAATATCACTCTTTCAGAATATCACTGTGCGAAAGCACAATATCACTTGCCGTAGGCAAATATCACTGCGTATTTCCTTTCGAGGAAATACGCTAAATTCCAGTTTATCTTATCAGTGTCAGCCCCGAACTCACGTTAAATCACTCAAACGTTGAGGGGGATTCGCGCAAATCTTACCGTTCAAAAAATCGCTGTCGGTTTTTATTCCGTCAGCGATTTTTCATATAAAACGGCAAGCGCAAATTTCCGATTTACGCCACCAAGGAAACGCACTTCAATAAATCCCGCTTCCTGTTTCAAAACCGTTCCTTTTCCAAATTTTTTATGAATGATCTCCGCACCCTTTTCATACCGTTTGCAAAAATCAATATATTCGGAAGCGGAAGATTTTTTCAGATTCGTTGCCAAGCTTTCCGTCTGCTTTTTCTGCAAAAATTCATCGCAAAAGCAACTCTCTTCTCCCTTATAAGTTACAATATGAAGATGATTTTTTGCACGGGTAACGGCAACGTAAAAAAGTCTTCTGTCCTCTTCATAAAGCGCAAGATACTCTTTGGATTCGGTCAAGGGATTTTCGATCACTTTTTCGGGGAAAATACGGTCGATGACGTCAATCAGATAAACTGTATCGTATTCCAGACCTTTTGCGGAATGAACGGTGGAAAGAATCAGAGGTTTCGTTTGGATTTCCAAATTGCCAATACCTGCCTGTCCCGAAGCAATCAGTTTTTCCAAGGCTTCCAAGCGTTTGAGCAAATGCAAAGGCGAAGGCTCGTTTTGCCCGATTCCCGAAAGAACGTCCAGTTTACTCCGTTTCATTTGAGCGCGGCTCAGATAATCGCCGTACCCCATCAAGGCTTCTATGCGGAAAATTGCCGCATCGGCGCGGTCGTTTTGCAATTTATACATCTGCGTTTGCACGGAACGGCAGCTTTTTGCAGTCCCTCCGTAAAGGTCCGTCATTTCAAGCGCATCCCACACGGAAATGCCGTGCGATTTGGAAAGCGAACAAAGCATTCTGGCATCGTCGCGACGCAGATAAGTGGAAAGCTTATAATAGATTTGCATGAAAGCTTCCGTATCATAAGGGTCGTAAGCAAAACGAATGATATTTTCGATATCCAGAACCACGTGATTCGTAAAAAATCCAAGATCAGGCATACGGACCCGATAAGGAACGCCTTTGCGTTCCAAAAGGTCGATCAAAGGAAGCGCGCTTTCGTTTTCACGGTATAAAACCGCCGTTTCACGCTTGCAGTTAGCGGCAACTTTCAAAAGATATTCGTATTGCGCCTTTCGTGAATGAAGCAAAACCTCCGAAACGGCGTATTTTGCGGGACGGGCGGCAACCATCTTTTTTTCATGTCTGTGCGGATTTTTCTGCACGAAGCGGTCAGCGGACTCCACGATATTTCCGTCCGAACGGAAATTTTCTTCCATCAGAAGAACCTTTGCCCCCTGATGTTCCTTTTCAAAGAAAAGCAGCGCTTCGGGATATGCCGCGCGAAACCCGTAAATGCTCTGGTCTTCATCTCCGACCATGAAAAGATTTCCCTTTTCTCCCGTAAGCAAAGAAATGATGGCGTGCTGTATTTTCGAGGTATCCTGCGCTTCATCCACGCAAATATAACGGTAAGCGTTTTGAACCGCGTTCAAAATCTGCGGGTGTTTGCGCAAAATACGATAGGCGTAAACCATCTGGTCGTCGTAATCCATCGCGCGCTGTTCCCGCATGATCTCACAGTAACGGCGGTAAATCTGTCTGATGGGAATATCTGCTTTTTTGTCAAATTCGCAGATCTCCTCATCGGAAAACATCATATTTTTAATATATGTGATTTGCGTTCGCGCATTTTTGATATCGCTTTCCGTCGGAAATTCCTGCGTAACCTCTTTATAGATCGAAGCGATCAGTGCGGAGGATTCCTTTTCATCGCTGACAAGCCGAAAAGCTTTTCCGCCTGTTCTTCTCTCATACGCGCGAATGATTTTCGCGCATACACCGTTGATCGTACGAAATTCCACGGCACCGCGCCATTCTTCTCCGAAAAAGGAACAAAAGCGCTCTTTCATATCTTTTGTTGCCGCCACGGTATACGTCATCGTTAAAATAGAGGCAGGAGGAATACCAAGCCCGATGATCATATAACCGAGACGGGAAACCAAGACCGTCGTTTTACCGCTTCCCGGAACGGCAAGCAAAAGAACGGGACCTTCCACCGCCTGCGCCGCTTCGCATTGAGCATTATTCAATTCCAGTCCGTATTGTTTTCTGAATGCTTCAAAGTTCATGGCAATCCTCCTTTCTTTTCGGATAAAACAGTATTTTAACAAATTTTTTCTGCGCGGAGTCCTCTGAAAATATCATGCTCGGAGCGTTGCGCAAAACATTTCAGACCGTTCTTTTTGATTACCTCAATCACTTTTTGCGTACAAATAAAAACATTGGGATAATCCGTCAATTTACACAGATCGTGCCCGCTCCACGTTGCAGCATCCAAAAAGGATTCTCCGATTTTTTCTCTGCTCCACGAAAAACCTCCGCACGTATCGCAAATATTTTTCTTTCGGTAATGCATGGCTTGGTAATCCAATGAAACGGTTCCTTGCACCGTGATATAATAATATTGCGGTATATCCGTCGGTTTGATGAGATTCTTTCCGCAAGATTCCAAGATCTCAATCGGCATGGATTCAAATCCGCTGATTTCGTTTTCCGTAAATGCTTGCAACGCCTTTTCGCTGACGATCATACCGCAGTGTCGCTCGATTGGCGTGGTAATCTGAAAATAATCAGGATACCGCTTTCCGCCCTCCGCATAAAACTGCACAGGGAAATTGATGATACGCGGAATCCGTACATTGCGCCCGCATTTCTCGCAAATACGGTCTTCAAAAACATAATATTCCGATGTTGAGAAAATATATTTATAGCGATTGGAACCCGTATGCGACAAACAGTAAAACATAATGAGTTTTCCTTTCAAAAATGCCGTATGCTTGAAAATAAAATCTAACACACGGCAATTTTCTTCTCAAAACAAATAATTATTCAACAATAATGTGCAAATTGCAGTCATAGAAATCATTCAGGTGTTTGCATATCACATTCGGAATATCGGAAGACTCGCAACTGAAATCTAAATAATCTTCCGATTCCGTACCGCTTTCACCGACATATAACTCCACTCGGAAATGATTTTCTTTCAGAAGGTCCGTAACGTTACGAATCATTGTCATTCTTTCAAAAAAAGACGTTTTGCTTGTTTTTCCGTTGTAAGTGCAACCATCGGGCAACAAGAGCATTTCACAATTATCATAAATATAATTATCGGAAAAGCTGATTATAAAATCGGAACGGTTGCAATCAAAAAACGGTTCGTCAATTGTTTTCAAAATATAATAACCCAAGCCGTAACGGTCTGCAATACGTTTTATTTCAGATAGAATATTGCGTTTACAATCCATGGAGCCTTGAAGCAAAGCATAGCAAATTTTACTCATAAACGCCTCGTTTCCTCATATTTTTTATTATTTTCTGTTTTCTTCCGTTTTCTTCAGAATCTTTTCATATGGCATGAGCATTCCTTCGTTCATTTTATTTCCGAGCTTGGCTTTCAATTTCGGAGAAGAAATGAGCGCGCCCACAAGATACATTTTCAACATAGTTCCCCACTGCTTCTGCGGGAAATCGTACTGTCCGTGCGCTTTATAGAATTGATGGTCGGCTTTCATCATGCCCTGCATGATCCAAATGAGATCGCGGAAAATTTTCATGCCGCCAATTCCGTAAAAATTCTGAGGAGGCACGTATTTGTTTTCCAGCGCATAACAAAGCGTTTTCGCAAGACGGTCGATTTCGGTATTGGGATCGTTTTCATCCGTGGCAACGCCTGCAAGGAAGTTGCCGCCCACCTGTGTGCGCGCTTCCAGAATCATCTGCAAATTTTGTTCCGCGCCGTAATTTCCGCTGACAAGATAACCCATCGGCATACCCATCGTAACGGTGCGGTGTCCGTTGCAGAACTGTCTGTCATCATAAAGCTTGAACGATGCGCCCATCGAATGATCTTTGACGGTAAACGCATAAACGATGGCTTCCGCCGTTTGCAGATCTTCACGGAGGAAACGATCAAACCCATCGTTATAAACGCATTCTCCCGAAACTGCGCAATGGAAACAACCGAGACAACCGCCCTTGAAAGGATATTCTCTGATATTGACCACACGGCTCTTTTTCGGAAGAACCGCGCGGAAACGGTCGATCATTGCCGAAAGCTTACGGTCGTTTTCTTCCATATTGGTAATGATGACGACGTCGCCCTCAAGATTTCCCGATTTTGTTTCGGGAACATCCGCTTCCACGCCGCTTACGGGAAGTGTGTCAGGTGTAAAGGTTTCATATGCTTCGTTTTTCACGCTCCAAAGAACGAAACGGAAGAAATCTATCGCTTCTTTTCTGCCTTTGTCTTTTAAGAGATCGTCCATATCGGCGGAAAGTCCGCGGATATAGCGAAGACCGAGATCCATGCAGTTTTCTTTGATATAAGCGTGCGCGGTTACGTCATAAAAATGCTTGGAAGTCGTGATCTGCGTTGCGTATTTTCCTTTCAATGAAACACCGTTTTCTTTTATCAGTTCAATAAAACGGTGAAGTTGATAAGGAGCAATAAAGGTATAAACGGGATAAGAAAACAAAATGAGGTCAGCTCTTTCCAACGCTTCTTTCGCGAGAGAAAAATCTCTTTCCAGCGCTTTGATACGCTGACCGACGTGCAGTATCTCAAAAGTTTGATGTTTACAAAGTTTTTCTATAAAACGGACGGTCTGCAAGGTAATGCTGTTTTGCCCTTTCGGACTGCCGTTCAGAACAAGAATATGCATAATAATTCTCCTTTCCGGATTGTTTGATATATTACCGACTTTTTCTTGATTCATTACAATAAGTCAATCGTTATGGCAATGAGCAAAGAAACAAAGCCGTTCATTCCGCATGAAATTCAGCGCACCGTACCGTCGGAACAAGCCACTTCGGCTGCGGGAACATTGAAATTCCAATCCAATCCCTTGGAAACTGTATTCCATGCGGCCATTGTTCCCATAAATTGAATGTTCTTCAAATTGGAACAATTATAAAACGCAGATTCGCCAATAGTCGTCACTCCGTTCGGAATCACAAATTCTTTCAAAGCGACACATTTATAAAACGCAGATTTATCAATAACGGTTACGCTCTCGGGAATCGCAATTTCCGCAAGCTTGGAACAATAAGAGAACGCGGATTTTCCAATGCTCTCAACGCCGTTCGGAATCGTCACTTTCGTTAATCCCGAGCAAGCGTAGAATACCTTTTCACCAATGCTCTTCAAAGCGCTCGGAATCGTAATCTCTCTCAAAGCGGAACAATCGGAGAATGCGTAACTGCCAATACTCTCCACCCCGTCGGGAATCGTAATTTCCGTGAGCGCGGAGCAAGAGGAAAACGCGGATTTACCAATGCTCGTCACGCTGTCGGGAACGGTAACGCACATTAAACCCGTGCAATGGTAGAACGCTTGGTCGCCAATGCTCTTCACACCGTTGGGAATTACCATTTCCGTTAAGCTTTCACAATAATGGAACGCTTTTTCATCAATGCTCGTTACGCTGTCGGGAAGCGTAATGCTTGCCAAACCGGAGCAACCGGAGAACGCGGAATAGCCGATTGACAATCCGCCGGTAATAACGACGGTTCGCAAGGAATCGGGAACGTATTTGCGATTCTCGGAAGTGCCTTTGGCGCCGAATATATATCCGAAATACTGCTCTTGGTCGGCAGACGCTCCTATGAAGGGCAAGGTTATGCTTGTGAGTTTGGAGCAATTACGGAACGCCGATTTGCCAATGCTCTCAACACTGTTCGGAACCGTAATTTTCGTCAAACCGGAACAGCCTTCAAACGCGCTTTTGCCGATTGCCGTTACGCCAACGGGAATCGTAAATTCCGTCAAAGAGAAGCAATCACGAAACGCCGATTCGCCAATGTTCTCAACACTGTTCGGAACTGTGATTTTTGTCAAAGACGAGCAGTCGTAGAACGCGAAATCGCCAATGCTCGTTACACCGTTCGGAATCGTAACGCTTGTCAAATTGGATTTACGGAACGCTTCTTTGCCAATGCCCGTGACACTCATACCTGCATGCTTGGAAGGAATGATGATCTCGGTATCCTTGCAATTCCCGATTCCGATGACGGAACAAGTGCCATCGCCATTCGAGGTATATTGCAAACCGAGAGTCTCCCTTATTACGGGAGCGTTCTGATTCCGTAACGTTTGCGCCATCAGATATACCGTGATACCCGCAAAGAATAAAAGCACGGCAATAAAAAGAGCGATCAGGACTTTTTCCGACGTCGTTCGTTTGGGTTTCATTTTGGTTGCTGTTAGTTGATTTTCTTGCACAATAAATTTTTCTCCACTTCAATATATTTTTTCGGTTTGATAAGATAAATGATTGTTTAGGCGGTAATTTCGGAGTTATTCGTAGGGGTCGATGTATGTAATTCGCATAAATTCCCATTTATCTTACCATTAAGAGCTGAATTATTTATTCCAAACCTTAATTCTGTTCTTACCCGCCTTCAAGCCTTCAATGGGACCTGCGGTGGGATTTGCGCCGCGAAGATTTCCGAGCATATCGGTATCTACGCAAATGGGCGAACCGTCAGGATTTTCATAAAGTTCTTCCGTCAATCTCGGCATACCGAGCATTTCCGTCGTAACGGTTTCCGTTTTCATGGAATCAAATGCGCTGTCCAGCGTGATTTCCAGATAAAGACCGTCATCCTCTTCCAGAATCTGCACTTCGGAAGCCATTTCGGAAAGGACCGCGCCTTTTTCATTTTCATAAGCGGGAGCACCGTCGCCGTAATAGTTATTGGCAAGATATACGGGCTGTTTTTCTCTCATGAAATATTCCACGTCGCCCTTACCGTGCTTTTTCACAAGCTCGATATATTCTTCCAAAGAGGAGGGATAGCCGTTATAGAACGCCGTGCCGGGGAAATACTGTGTGCTGGGCGCCGTCATGGTATTGACGAAAATATTGTTATACAAACGGTCGTCACCACCGTATACGAGTGCGAGTCCTTTCATATCCGTGGAATGTCCGTAATGGTAAGGCGTCGAACGCTCGATGACGTCATAACGGTAAGTACCGCCGCAGAAAAGATTGTGAACGTAAGCACCGCCTTGAGCGGCATTCAGCAGACAGTATTTTGCACCGAAAATATTATTATCCACGAGATGAGGTCCATGAGTAACTTCAAACCAAATATCCTTGAAATTGTGATGATAGATATTGGAATAAACATGAACGCCCTGCGCCTGCCAGTCAAACCATGAACCCATAGAACAGTGGTGGATATTGTTATGATGAATCTGCGTATCGATTGCCGCATGGAGCTTGATGCCTGCGATTTCATAACCGAAAAATTCACTCTTGGAACCGATATTATAGATCTCATTTCCGTAAATTTCGGAGAATGCGCCGCCGAGATGTCCCACAATACCATTCTGTCCACAATCGTAGATCACGTTATTGCGAATAATATGGGAACCGATGGTTTCCTTGCTCCAACCGATTCGTTTTGCCGCAAAAACGGTTTCAAGCTGTGTCTGATAGCCGGGCTTTCTGTGATAGCGAACGGCAACGTTATCGCCCGTGGAAAGCTCTTTGCCGATGCTGATCGCGCTGCAACGGGCATCGTGAACGATATTGTTTTCAATGATCCAACCCTTGGACCAATGCGCACCGATGATACCGAACTGCTCCGTTGTGGGAGGTGCCCAAGTCGTTGCGCACTGCGCCATTTCAAAACCGCGTACGGTAATATAATTGAGTCCCGTTTTTTCGGGATAGAAGCAGCATTTTCTGACGTTGATCTCCACAAGATTTTCATTGGGATCATTGTCCGCAAAAAATACGGTAAAAACGGTCTGATCCTCATAAACCTTGGCATCCCAGAGCATTTCGCCTTCTTCCGCTTCTTTCAGCGTATTGATCTCGCGGATTGCATTGCCGTTCAAATAAACCATACCCGTATGGCAGGGATGTTCAAGCGATCGGATCATCCAGTCACCGTTGACTTCCGTTGCATAAGGATTATAATCTCCGAAAATCGCATTATCGACGGAAGCCGTCCATTTTCCGTCCTCGGTTTTCGTCCAGCCCGTCAGAATCTCTGAGCCTTTGATAACAGCTTTTTCGCCCTCTGCCGCCGTATACACGATACGTTTCCATTCGTTTCTCGCGCCGTTTTCGGGTTTTACCCATTCACGGTAAACACCTTCGTGAACGATGACGGTATCGCCTTCATCCGCAAGCTTCGCCGCCTTCGATATCGTCAAAAACGGATTCTCTTTCGTACCGAGATTTTGATCGTTGCCGTATTTCGCAACATGATATTCTCTTGCCATAATCGTAAATTCCTTTCCGATATAATCGTTTGCAAAAACCGTTCGTCACGGATTTTCGCCTATAGTTGTTTATATTGTAACATAAAAAGTGCAAAACATCAACGGGTTTTCCAAAATCCGTTTGGGGTTGCATATGAAATTATCTGAATGAATTTTTTATATGAGTTCGATGAGAAATAGGACGATAAACGGGAATTTAGCGTATTTCCTCGAAAGGAAATACGCAGTGATATTTGCCTACGGCAAGTGATATTGTGCTTTCGCACAGTGATATTCTGAAAGAGTGATATTCGCCTGACGGCGAGTGGAATATTTGAAGGGAGAACATATTTGGGGATGAACTTGTAAAAATAGCAGGAAATCTTGCTTAATTCGAGCGTTTGAGTGAGAATTAAGCATACCTGCGTCTCGATTTTTATAAGTTCATCTACGCAGAAAGTGCAAAGTCTGATGGAAAGCGGTCGAGCGGCACGCTCGCCAACTTCTTTTTTGTAACCTTTTTTCTTTTTGGCAAAGAAAAAAGTTAATCTAAACAATCATTTATCGTTCCATCGAATAATGCACCTTAAAAATTAAACGCCGTTTTGAAAAAGTACGTATAAGAAATTGACATCTTACCGAGTTTCATGGTAAAATAGAATCGGAATTTATAAAGTACAGAAAGGAAGCTTCTCATGAAACTGCAATTCAACGTACAAAACAAAACTCAGCCCGATCCGTTCATTTTCAGAGATGACAACGGAAAATTTTATATTTACAATACGGGTGTTGACGGCATTCATGCATATTCTTCGGATTCACTGACGGGAGAATGGAAATACGAAGGAATCATTTTGCAAATGCCCCGCGGAGATGAATATTGGGCGCCCAGCATGATCAAGCTTGACGGCAAATATTATCTTTATTTTTCTTATCACATCCCCGGTATGTTTGAGCATATGCACGTCGGCTGTTCGGAAAATCCGCTCGGACCTTTTAAAAATATCACGCGCCTTTACAAGCGTTTTACCATCGACTCTCACGTTGTGCAGACCAAAGCGGGACTTTTCCTTTGGTATGCGGAAGACAACAAAAACTGCGACCGCGTGGGTACGCGCGTTTTTGTAGACCGCCTTTTGGATCCCTTCACACCTGCAAACATCTGCAAGGAAGTCATCGTTCCGACTTACGATGAAGAAGTAACGGGAATCCGAGACGGCAAACCGTGGCACACGGTGGAAGGTCCTTTCTGGTTTGAAGAGGACGGCTGGCAATACGTGATGTATAGCGGCGGCGCTTTTACCGACGATACCTATCACATCGGCTACGCCTGTGCAAAAACCGATGAACAAGACCTTACAAAAGTCAATTACGTCAAACAAACCGACAACGGAAAATTCAAGCCCGTTATGTTCCGCAACGACGTGGAAGAAGGCGTTGGACATCACAGCGTCATCAAGGTTGACGGACAGTATTACGCAATCTATCACGCACGCGACGGCAAGCAAAATGACGGCTCCGCTGACTACACCGAAGCGCGCACCGCCCGCATTTGCAAACTGCACGTGAAGGACGGCGTGATTACAGCAGAAAGAATGTAATCAAAGGAGATTTCCAATGAAAACCCAAGACACCGGAAGATTTCTCAGCCTGATTCTCCGACATAAGCCTGATGTCATCGGCATCACGCTTGACGAACACGGTTGGGCAAACGTAGAAGAACTGATCCATGGCATCGCTCTCCGACAGCCTTGCGACATGGCAATGCTGGAACAGATCGTTGCCACTGACAACAAACAACGTTATTCGTTCAACGAGGACAAAACGAAAATCCGAGCCAACCAAGGACATTCCATTCCCGTAGACGTTGAGCTTGAGGCATTAACCCCGCCGGAGATTCTATATCACGGAACGGGCGAAAAATATGTATCATCTATCGAAACGCACGGATTAATCCCGAAATCACGCCTTTACGTTCACCTATCCTCTGATTTTGATACAGCGCTCAATGTTGGGAAAAGGCACGGAAATCCAATGATCTATCAGGTAGATGCAAACAAAATGTCGCAGGACGGATATACATTCTATCGTTCCATGAACGGTGTATGGCTGACAAAAGACGTACCCGTGAAATATTTGAAAATCATCGACTAAAGCCATCAAGATTGATTGGAACAATTTTTCATAGTAAAAAAAAGAGAGAACAAAACGGATTTCATTCCGCAGAGTTCTCCCTTTTTTTGATATGCGAATATGAGTTTGATGAGAAGATAAATGATTGTTTACATTATGTACTTTTTCTTTATTTGAAAGAAAAAGTACGAAAAAGAAGCAAACAACCTTGGGCAGGTTGACCGCCTGTGCAAACTTGTAGCTATGTGCTTACGATGAACTTATAAAAATCAAGACGCAGGTATGCTTAATTCTCCCTAAAACGGTCGAATTAAGCA
>SVRL01000062.1 GCA_015064845.1 Oscillospiraceae bacterium
ACTTGCAGCTATGTGCTTACGATGAACTTATAAAAATCAAGACGCAGGTATGCTTAATTCTCCCTAAAACGGTCGAATTAAGCAAGATTTCCTGCTATTTTTACAAGTTCATCCCCAAATATGTTCTTCCTTCAAATATTCCACTCGCCATCAGGCGAATATCACTCTTTCAGAATATCACTGTGCGAAAGCGCAATATCACTTGCCGTAGGCAAATATCACTGCGTATTTCCTTTCGAGGAAATACGCTAAATTCCCGTTTATCTTACATTAACGCGAGTTCGATGAAAAAAAGAAAAACGCCCGCTGTAAAAACAACAGCGGGTTTCTTTTTGCAAAAAGAAAGGTAGACTGGAACACCGTTCCTCAAATCGACAAGTATCAATCCCCGAACGCACAGCCAACTCACGTTGGCGGTTCACTTTCGCAAAGCGAAAGTGGGTTAAGGAACGCTCGGAATCTTGCTGAAACGGCTTTGTTTTACGAAAGCCTAACGGAATCCGCAGGATTCTGTGCAATCCCCGTACGGGTTAAGGAACTTGTGAATTTACCTATCTGGACAATGGACATATCCTGTATCAATCCCCGTACGGGATAAGGAACTCTTTTGCAAGCATGAATTTACAGGCGGTAACAACCGCGGTAATAGTATCAATCCCCGTACGGGATAAGGAACGATTAACGCAGAGTATGAGAACACCACTGGAAGGTATCAATCCCCGAACGCACAGCCAACTCGCGTTGGCAGTTGCACATTCGCAAGCGAAAGTGGGATAAGGAACACGCAAACGGTAAGTGCACTGTATGCGATGCAGCAGGTATCAATCCCCGTACGGGATAAGGAACATGTCTCAAAATTTGCTTCCGGAAAATGGTAATTGTATCAATCCCCGTACGGGACGGGATAAGGAACCGGTGAACAGCCCGGTGAACAGCCCGGTGGCAAACAGTATCAATCCCCGTACGGGATAAGGAACAAAAACGACAAGGTAGATGTTTTCTACAAAGCGAGTATCAATCCCCGTACGGGATAAGGAACGCGTACACAAATGCGCTGGAGATGATTATTATGAATCAATCCCCGTACGGGATAAGGAACCGTCAAGGCGGCGAACGGTGAGCCGGATTGTACGTATCAATCCCCGTACGGGATAAGGAACGCATCTGTAAGTCAAGCAAATGCAGAACTGGATTCTGTATCAATCCCCGTACGGGATAAGGAACCCGCTTGGACGAAGGCGATGTGTGCATCGAGAAAAAGTATCAATCCCCGTACGGGATAAGGAACCAGTACGGCACCGTAACTGAAGTTTATGACAATTGGTATCAATCCCCGTACGGGATAAGGAACAACAAGATTTTGTGTTCTTACTTATTATACACCATACCTTTTGTTTTGTCAAGTGTTATTTTTCATAAAATCACTCAAAATCATACGTGAATAAAATGAAATATTGAATCTATTTAACGTTTCATTATATAGTGATCGCTTGATTTTTCACATCAATAACTCTATTGCGCGTAAATATTTATTTGTTTTGCGTTGAATAAATATAAAATCAGGGAAACAAAAACCGAGATTTTTGTCCGATAAAATTTTTCATGATTTGTTTGAAACAGTAAATTCTCTGAACTGAGGGAGGGAATATTATAATATTCGTCCGGGAATGTTTGGAAATGCAGATATAAACAAAAATTTATCAATGTTTTATTTACAGGAAAAATTCCGTAAAATCTTTACTTTTCAAAGATTTTGTGATACTCTATAAACAGAGCTTGTTTGAAAATCAAAAAAACGGAAACGGAGGCTATTGAAGATGAAAATTACACATGACTTCCACGTACATACCCATCTTTCCATTTGCGCGAATGAAACGGCAACGGTGGAAAATTATATTGCGCACGCAAAACGCTTGGGACTCAAAAAAATCGGGTTCAGCGACCATTTCGGCGCGGGCGATATTCCGGGCGCAAGAGGATTTTACCGCGCGCATCCGTATGAACATAACGCGCAGTTGAAAGAAACGCTGGCTTCCCTCAAAGAACCCGATATCCAATTTTATTTCGGCTGTGAAACGGAATATCATACGCCGAAAAGAGATATTGCCATTACGGAAGAAGAAGCGGAAAAATTTGATTTTATTACCGTTCCCAATTCCCATACGCATATGATTATGCCGAAAGATTATATTCCTTCCTACGAAAAGCACAGAGATTTCATGATTCAAGCGTACGAGGATATTATTAACAGTCCTCTCAGCCGTTACGTTACCGCGATGGCGCATCCTTTTGATGCGGTTTGCTGTCCTTACGACCCGAGTATTCTCATCAATATGATTTCCGACGATACGTTCAAACGCCTTTTCGACCGCACTGCCGAAAAAAATATTGCGTTTGAAATCAATGTGGCATATACCAAAAACATGACACCCGAACAGCTTGCCGAAGATTGCCATATCCGTATGTTCCGTCTGGCAAAGGAATGCGGATGTAAGTTTACGTTCGGCAGCGATGCGCACGACAATAAACAACATGATTTTTACGGAAACGCGCAAATTCTGGCGGATATTCTGGAACTGAAAGAAAACGATATTGCCGAAATTTGCCGATCATACGGAAAGTGAAGGCTTGTTATGAAAATTACGCTTGACATCAAGGAGCTGGATTACGGCGCGTTGATTGCCGCCCTTCTTCCGACGGTTCACGGACACATTGCCAAGGATGAAAATACGTTTGCCAATAAAATTCTTTTGAAGCTGACGGCGCTTCCTCCTGCAACCGTGCAAAAAATGGTTAACCTCCTGCCGAGAGAAACACAGGACGAGCTTGCGGTTTTGCTTATTCAGAAAAACAAAGATAAAATTTTAGAACTTATTACAAAATTGGCAAAGGAAAATCACGTTTCTTTCCGCGTGGAAGATTTTCAAGTGGAAGGATAGGAGAATGCAGAGGGTAAAGGCAGAATGCAGAATTATGCTAAATTATTCTGTCAGCGCACTACGGAGCAAATGTAGTTCACGCATAAAAATTGCACATACGTCCCAAGATGAATTTGTAAAAATAGCGGAAATCTTGCTTCATTCGACCGATTCAGGGAGAATGAAGCATACCGCGTTAAGTTTTTACAATTTCATCTGCGCAAAAAGCATAAAGTTTGAACACGGCGGTCAACCTGCAAGGTTGCCAACTTCTTTTTTGCAATCTTTTTTCTTTTTGGTAAAGAAAAAAGTTGATCTAAACAATCATTTATTTTTACTTTTTTATTATCAAACAAGACTATGATAAAAACAGACAGGAGAGATTTATTTTGAAAAAAACAGGAAATATTTTATGGGGCATTGTGATTGTTGCTCTCGGTGTGCTTTTCGCCTTGAACGCATTCGGTGTGAATTTTGACGTTTTCTTTGACGGCTGGTGGACGCTTTTCATCATCGTTCCCTGCGCAATCGGTTTGTTTACCGAACGTGAAAAGCTCGGAAATATAATCGGTATCGGTATTGGCGTGCTTTTGCTTCTCGCTTGCCAAAATGTGATTGAATTTTCTTTGCTTTGGAAGCTGATCGTTCCTTTTATTTTGGTTTCAATCGGTCTGAAAATGATTTTCGGCAGTATTTTCAACAAAAAGGCAAATACCGTTGCTCAAAAACTAAAAAATGACGGCAGGGAACAAAAAGACGGTACCGCTGTTTTTTCCGGCTGTGATATGAATTTTGAGGGACAGGAATTTTACGGCGCGGAATTGAACGCTGTTTTCGGCGGTCTGACCTGCAATTTGAACGGCGCTCATATTCATGAGGATTGCGTGATCAACGCTTGCGCTGTTTTCGGCGGCATTGACGTTTTCGTTCCCGAGGGTCTGAATGTGAAAATCAGTTCCACTTCGATTTTCGGCGGCGTTTCCGATAAAAAGAAGCGCACGTTTCAGGAAAATGTGCCGACGGTTTACATCAATGCAACTTGCATATTCGGAGGCATGGACGTGAAATGACACAGGCACAAAAAATCATTAAATATTGCGCGATTGCATTTGCAATTCTTTTGATCGTTTCGATTTTCAGCGGCATTGTGGGAGTGGTTTCTTCCATTGCTTCCGCATTCAGAAAAGGTTCGGATATTGTTGGAGAAAACGTAACCCACGAGCTTTCCGATCTTGAAAGCGTGAAAAATCTGGAAATCTCCATCGGCGCGGCGGCGCTTGAAATCAAAAACGGAGAAGCTTTTTCTCTGGAAAGCAATCATAAATACTTAAACGTTAAAGTAAAGAACGGTACGCTTGTGATTGAGGACGCTACACCTTCCTTTTTGAAGAACAGGGAGGGCGCGCACGTGATTCTGACCGTTCCTTCGGGATTCTTCTTTGACCGCGCGGAAATTGAAACGGGCGCGGGAAATTTGACGGTGGAATCTCTCTGCACCGAAAAACTACGTATGGATCTTGGCGCGGGCGAAACGGTTTTTGAAGACCTGCGTGTAACGAAGCAAGCAAAAATCGAAACAGGCTTCGGAAAAGTTTCCGTTCTCGGCGGAAGTGTTGCCGGGCTGGAGTTCGGCGTTGGTGTGGGCGACGTTTTTTTGACATTCGAACTGACGGAAGACAGCGAATTTGAATGCGGAATCGGTAATGCGGAAATCGTTTTGCTCGGTTCCAAAGAGAATTATACCGTTTCCGTTGAAACGGGAATCGGTTCGGCAACGGTGGACGGAAAATCCGTTTCCAATGATGAAGAAGTCGGAAACGGCGCTGTTTCTCTTGAAATTCAAGGCGGCATCGGAAATATTCAAATTGCGTTTGCCGAACGGGAACAACAGGGAGGTTTTTGATGGAAAGTTCTTTTGCGATGTGGCTGAATCAGACCTTTGCAGGTTTTGACGGCGTCATTCTGGAATTTTATCATAAGCTTGCGGAGCTTCTCGGTGTTCTTTTGACACCGATCATGCGCGCTGTCAGCTTTACGGGAGATAAAGGTATCGTTCTTTTAATCTGCGCTTTGATTCTCGGTCTGTTTCCCAAGACGAGAAAAACGGGGATCTGTATGTTTGGTGCCATTTGTTGCGGTGCGCTGATGACCAACGTGATCTTAAAAGAAACCATTTGCCGAATCCGTCCTTATGAAGCAAGCGAGCTTTTCCGTGAATTCTGGACGTTTGCGGGTGCGCATACGGAAAGTGAATTTTCATTCCCTTCGGGACACACGACGGCGGCTGCCGCGGCGGCAACGGGACTTTGGCTCACAAGAGGAAAAAAATATCTTGCCGTTTCCATTCCTTACGTGGCTCTGATGGCGGCTTCCCGCAACTATTTTATCGTTCACTATCCGACGGATGTGATTGCGGGCGCGGTTGTCGGTACGCTCGGCGGTATCATTGCATATATGATTACGCTTGGAATCTACCGTATCCTGCATAAGCACAGCGATAAAAAATTCTTTGCTTTCGTTTTGAATTTTGACGTGAGAAAGGTATTTCCCAAAAGAAAAGGGGCTGAAAATGAAACGAAATAAGCTTTTTGCCGCTGTTTTCGGCATCGTTACGGTGTTGTTGCTTTGCGCGATGTGCGCGGTCGTGGCGTTTCACTATGCGGCAATGCTTTGCGCGATGAATCATTGCGGCGCAAGCGCGCCGCCCGAAGTTGCGTTTATCTTCGCCGTTCCTTTTCTGATCGGAATTGTGATCAGTACGGTTCTTTGTATTGTATTTTGCAAAAAGGCGGACACTGTCCGATAAATTGCTTGCTTTGCTGTTTTTTGCTTGTAGTTAAGCAATCAACATATCGCAGTTGTAAAAAGTAAAAAGATCAATTCGGTGATATATAAATTTTGTTTGGCATATAGGAGAATGTTTTATGAAAAAAACTTTAATTGTGATTGATATGCAAAATGATTTTATTGATATGGCACTCGGTACGAAAGAAGCCGTTGCTATTGTTCCCAATGTGAAAGCCAAAATTGAGGAATACGTGAAAAACGGAGATGAAATTATTTTTACAAGAGATACTCATTTTGAAAATTATCTTGAAACACCCGAAGGAAAAAAATTGCCCGTTCTGCATTGTATCAGAGGAACGAGAGGCTGGGAAATTGCTGACGGTTTGTACGTACAGGGCGCAAGGATCATTGATAAACCCACGTTTGGTTACCGCGATTGGCAAAACGAAACGCTGGAGGATGTTGAGATCATCGGACTTTGTACGGATATCTGCGTGGTTTCCAATGCGTTGATTATCAAAGCAAATTTTCCGAAAGCAAACGTGAAGGTTGATTCTTCCTGTTGTGCGGGCGTTACCCCCGAAAGCCATGAAGCCGCTCTTCTGACCATGAAAATGTGCCAGATCGACGTAATCTGATATAAATAAAAGGACACGGATTCCGTAAAAAACGAGAACGTGTCCTTTTTTTCGATATATTTTTTGATCGTTGGATTCATTCAAAAGAAAATGCTGTCCGTATCATCCAATCTATACAACGAGAGAATCCGAATCAATATCAAAAGACGGAATAAAGCTTTCTTTGGCAGTTTCTCCGCTTTGCAGAAAGCCATTTCGGATTCCGATCTTTTCCGCAAATTTTACGACTTTTCCGTATTCGTAGGTAGTCAGCTTGCGCGAAAGCTCGGGATATGCTTCATATTTCCGCATGGGTGTATATTGATTCATAATGCTGATATAAATGCTGTCCCCGTAAGTTTGATGCAGATATTCCAGCACAGCCATGGAATCGTCGGTATGTCCGGGCAAAACGAGATGGCGGACGATGACACCCTTTTTGAGCATACCGTTTTCATCAAAAACGCAAGGCCCCGTTTGAGATACCATTTCCGCAAGCGCGCGCTCAGCGGTTTCCGGATAGTCCTTTGCTTTGGAAAAGCGTTCGGCAAGCAAAGGGGAACAGTATTTGTAATCGGGAAGATAGACGTCAATATAGCCATTCAGCAAGCGCAGGGTTTCGAAGGATTCATAACCGCTTGAATTATAAACGATGGGAATGGAAAGTCCGAGACTTTTGGCGATATCGAGCGCTTGGATGACGTGGGGAACGAAATGGACGGCGGTAACGAGATTGATATTTGCCGCGCCCTTTTTCTGTAAAACGAGAAAAATTTCGGCAAGCTGTTCGGGAGAGATTTCTTTTCCTTTGTGTTTATGGGCAATCTCATGATTCTGACAGAATATACAGCCGAGATTACAACCCGAAAAAAAGACGGTTCCCGAGCCGTTTTTGCCCGAAATCGGCGGTTCTTCCCACATATGCAGGGAAGCGCGTGCAATACGAAGCTTTTCGCTTTCTCCGCAAAAGCCTTTTTTTTCGCTTCGGTTTGCTCCGCATTTGCGCGGACATAATTGACAATTCAGATATTCTTTCATTTGAGTTTTTGCTGATTCATCCAATAGTTCATGACGAAGCTGTGCGGAAGAAGCTTGGCAAGCAAGGTTTGTGTTCTGGCGGTAAAGCCGAACATACTGACTTCTTTTCCTTTCTTCATATCACGCCATGCTTGGGAAACGATTTGTTCGGGGGTATACATCACGACGTATTTTTTGACGACGGTATCTTTTTCTTTATCAATGGAACGGTTGAAAAATTCCGTTTTTGTCCAGAAAGGACAAACGGCAGTAACGGTGATTCCGTCTTTTTTCAATTCGCGGTTCAGTGCGCGGCTGAAATGCAGAACGAAGGATTTCGTCGCGCCGTAAACATTGATATACGGAATCGGCTGATATGCCGCAACGGAGGCGATATTCAGAATATGAGCGCCCTTTTGCATGTAGGGAACGGAAAGCTGACAGAGCGCAACGACGGCTTCGCAGTTGAGGTCGATCATATTCAGATTCACTTCCACGGGCGTTTGCGTGGTTGCACAGAATTTACCGAAGCCTCCTGCGTTGATCAAAAGAGCGATATTCGGTTTTTCTTCTTCCAGAAGCGCGGCGTAGGTTTTATAGCTTGCTTTTTCGGAAAGATCAAGCGCAATGGGGCGCGTGGGGAACGGCATGGAATTTGCAAGCTCCTGTAAGCGGTCGATTCTTCTTGCAATGACCCATACCTCATCAAAATTTCCCGCTTCCTTCAGCGTTTCGGCAAACTGTTTTCCGATTCCGCTGGAAGCGCCTGTAATGACGGCAATTGTTTTCATAATTTCTCCAATCTCCGCCGCTTGGCGGCTTTTATTATATAAAAATAAGGCTTGAATTTCGTTCAGAATAAGAGATCGTAATTGACGCTCTTGCAGAAAAGACGGCGGATCTCCGCGGGGTCTTCGGTTTGTCCGAGCGCCCACATCAGTTTGGCAACGGTGGCTTCCAGTGTCATATCGTAAGTTTCCAGAATACGATAGCGCGTTTTTAATCGTTCTCCGACTTCATAAACCTTGATATCGCTACCTTCCTGCGTAACCTGCGTTGCCATGATGATGGTTTTTCCTTTTTTGATCAAGTCGTCCAATTCGTCCAGATAGACGTCGGGAATTCCACCCACGCCGTAGCTTTCAATCACAAGTCCGTCGCAAAATTCGCCTGCGAGTGTAAAGGCTTCCTGTGCAATTCCCGGAATCAGCTTCAGCAAAAAGACGTTTGTGTTCAGTCTGTGATAAAATACGGGTTCTTCCGTAGGTTCCCTGAAAGGAATATAACGGACGATTCTTTGATCGTGAATGGCGGCGATTTCGGGAAAATTGATGCTTGTGAAAGCGTTATAGCTTTTGGTTCTGGTTTTACGCGCGCGCGTTCCTGCAATCACTTGTCCGCCGAAAACGACCACGATTCCGCAATCTCCCGAACAAGCGAAGCGAAGGCTGTCCAAAAGATTGGTTTTGGCATCGGTGGAGGATTCTCCGATGGGTTTTTGCGCGCCCGTTAAAACGATCGGTTTTTTTGTGTTCTGAATGAGATAAGAGAGTGCGGCGGCGGTATATGCCAATGTATCCGTTCCGTGTGAAATGACAAAACCGTCGTATTTTTCATAATTTTCTTCTATCACACCTGTTAGTGTCAGCCAATGCGCGGGACTGATATTCGTGCTGTCCAGATGGAAAGGTTGAATGGTGTCCAGAATACAAATGTCCGCTGCTTCGGGAACGTGGCGAAGCAGGTCTTGCGGATGTAAACGGGGTGCAAGTCCGCTTCCCGTTTGTTCGGAGGCAATGGTGCCGCCTGTGGCAATGAGTAAAATATGTTTCATAACGACCTTTCTTTCGAAAAATAGGGTTTAAGATTCGTTCATTTCGTTGATAAAGTCTTGGGATTTTGCCGTCATTTCCACCCATACGGGACGAAATCCGCTTCGGATGGCATTGCGGGCAGAAGGAATATTTGACCATGCGCAACAGTAAAAGGGAACTTTTCCTTTTGCAAGCGTTTCGAGCGCCAAACGGGAAGTCAACGCGCTTGCTACGCCCTTTTTGCGGTATTCGGGCAGTACATCAATGCCGATCTGCCACATGCTTTCACAGTCGGCAGAACACCCTGCAAGTCCAATCAACGAATTTCCGTCATACGCGCCGATGGCAAGCATATCCAAATGCTTTCTTTTTTCGCAAAGCGCATTACTCCATTCGGGGAGATACAAATCGCTGAAATCGCAAGGATTCAGCACGCGCAGTTCATAAGGGCAGGGGAGAGGTTTCAGCGCGTGAAGATCCGGCAGAAAATATTCCGCCATAAAGCAGATATCCAACCCGAACGGACGGAGTTTTTCTGAAAGCACGAGCATATTCGGGGTTTCAAAGCAATGGCAGACGTCAAAACGGCTGATATAATCCCGTGTGATTTCCGCAAATTCAGGTAAAACGGAAGCAACGATGTTATTTCCGTATGACACGAGCTGACAGGAAAAGGGAAGTGTCAGATATTTCCTTGCTTTTTCATTTTCTTTTGAAACGACGATGATATTTTCATTCTTTTCAAAATCCTCTGCCGAACAGCAAAGATCTTCGGCGGATTGCGCCATGGCAATGCGTAAGATTTCGGAATTTTTCATAAAAACCTCTTTAATATACTTAACTATAGGAAATTGCAAAAAACGACCTCGCCGTTTTGCTATATGAAGGTGCAATTTAAGCTTGGACAGGTGAGCAATTGGGGGTGGCAATTTGCCACCGCTTACCAGATGAGCGGAATGAGGCGGTATTTTACTTTTTTGCGGTATTCCGTATATCCCGCAAGAGATTCGCTCAATATTTTTTCTTCATTCAGAATGCGGATGACGAGGATGAAAGGATAGAGCGCAAACGGAATCAATCCCCAAAAGGAGCCGAGTATGAGCGGAATGGGTAAAAACATCAGGAGCGTTGCGAGATACATGGGGTGGCGTACGATGCCGTAAAGTCCCGTATCAATGACTTTTTGATCTTTTTGTACTTCAACGGTACGGGAAAGATATGCATTTTCACGCATGACTTCCGCATACATAACGTATCCGAGCAGAAAAAGCGCGCTGCCGAGAATCACAAACCACTTGGGAACGACGGACCATGCAAAACGAAAGTCCAACGCACAAAGGATAAATCCGACGGGAAACATGAGTGCCGAGAGCGCGAGTACGCCTTTTTGCGCGTTTTCTTTTTCTTTATTGTTCAGCCGTTTTTCCAAAAGCGCAGGAGATTTGAAAAATAAAACGATGCCCATGATCAACATGGGAATGAAAAGCAATCCCATAAAAAGCCATGCATTCGGATACGCAAAGGTTCCTGCGGGTAAGAATAAGAGTAAGGCAATCATCAGCAATCCCATGAAAAACTTAATGAGTGTCTGTGAAAAAAGCTTCATTGTATTTCTCCTTTTTTGATGGATTTTTCCCATTGGCAATGTATTTGCGCCC
>SVRL01000008.1 GCA_015064845.1 Oscillospiraceae bacterium
TATTGAAAAATGCTTCTAAGCCTTACATGCAGGATTACACCAATGTTGAAGAAATGAAAGCAGCAGCAGATGCTCTTTCTGAAAATGCATTCTTCAATGCGGTTGTTAACGAACTCCAGGCTATGTGGGAGGCAAAGAAAGCTGAAATGGCTGAATAATCAAATTCCTATAAAAGATGCTTGCTTCGGCAAGCATCTTTTTTTGAAAATTTTTATAAAATCGGTGCGGTTAAGCAATGCGTAAAATTGGAATACATTGCGATGTGACGGCAACCATCAGCGGCGATTCTCCGCTTTTTTAACCTATAGAAAATTGCGCAAAATGGACCTTGCCGTTTTGCATTGTTTGGATATAAGTAAAAGTCGGATAGGCAAGTAACTTCGAGTGGGCGTTGCCCACTTTTTTATTTGAAAAGGAGTACTATTTTTAAGGACAAGTAAATATATATGGTACTATCAAAATAAAGAAAGGATGATTATGAAAATGGACGAAGAGTTTCTGCGGATTTTAAAATATTTACCTGAAAAAGTTTCTGCGGCAGTTTTTCGTTTTGCATCCAATTTACACGGTAAAGAAGCTTATATTTCCGAAATTCGATTGCGTACCAATGCGCCGGTTTCCGTTTCTTACGGAGAGAGAAACATCTGTCTTTTTGATGGAAAAAGCATTTTGTGCAATGAATTTGAAGTGGCGGAAACCTTACAAAAGCTTTGTGAAGATTCGGTGCATACTTACAGTGAAACCTTGAAAGAAGGTTTTGTGGCGCTTGAAAACGGATATCGGATCGGTGTTTGCGGCAGGGCGGGTGTTTCTGGAGATTCCATCAAAAGTATTTACGGTATTTCTTCTCTTTCCATACGTATTCCTCACCCGATCAGGAATATTTCTCAAAAAATCCAAGCGTTATTATTTCGGGACGGGACTGTGGAAAGTGCGCTGTTTTATGCGCCGCCAAACGTTGGAAAAACAACGTTGATTCGGGATATGGCTTCTTCTTTTGCAGGGGGAAAATATCCCAAACGTGTGGCGTTAATTGACACGCGCGGAGAAATTTATATGAGAGAGATGTTTGAGAACCGTTTGGTTGACGTTTTGCGCGGATATCCGCGAGCCAAAGGCATTGAAATTGCCACGCGAACACTTTCGCCCGAAGTGATTTTTTGTGATGAGATTGGGTCAGCAGAAGAAGCAAAAGCCATACTCAGCGCGCAAAACAGCGGTGTTCCGCTGATTGCCACGGCGCATGCGGAAAGCAGAGAAGCATTATTTCGCCGCCCCAATATCCGTATGCTTTATGAAAATGAAATTTTCCGTTATTATATTGGGTTAAAACGAAGAGCGGACGAAAGAAACTTTGCATTTGATATTTTTGATACGGCGATTTCCGCCGCTTCCGTGATTTGAAGACGGAGGTGTTTAGAATTTGAAATGGATCGGTGCTGTTCTTTGCTTTCTGACTTCGCTTTCCCTCGGATGGATGGCAGGAAAAAACGAAAGAAAAAGAACGGAAGAATGTGAAGCTTTTTTGGAGCTTTTCGTTTATATTCAGAACCAAGTCGGGTATTTTTTGGCACCGACAAAACTGATGTATAAAAATTTTCATCATGAAGTTTTGAAAAAAACGGGATTTTTGGACGCATTATGTGCACATGAATCGGATGAGGTCTATTTTGATGCATGGGAAACCGCGCTCAAGGAATCACGCGGAAATCTGAGGCTTTCCGAATCTCAGTTTGAAATGGTTCGTTCCTTCGGCGCGTGTATTGGAAAGAGCAATGAGGAACTTCAATTGAAACATTTGGAATACCATACCAAGACATTTCGCGCAGAAACGGAAAAACAAAAGAAACAAATGCAAAAAAATATCAAGCTTTACAGAACGCTCGGCTTTTCCGCGGGGGCGGCGATTTTAATTCTTGTGATTTGAAAAGACGAATATCACGGAATGCTTGGAGGTGTTTTTTTGAATACTGAACTTTTAATGAAGGTTGCGGGAATCGGTATTCTCGTAACGGTTGCATATCAGATTTTACATAAATCGGGCAGAGATGAACAAGCTATGCTCGTTTCACTTGCTGGTTTGATTATCGTTCTTTTTATGCTTGTGCAGGAAATCGGAGGACTTTTCGAATCTGTGGAAAGTATATTCGGGTTATGACGGTTTTGCAAGTATGCGGATTTGCGCTTCTGGGCGTTGCCGTTGTTTTGATCTTGCGCGGATTTCGTCCTGAATATGCGACTGTTGCAGGGATTGCCGTGGGTATGCTTTTACTCTTCGGAACGCTTTCACCGTTGAAAACGGTTATGGATTCCATTACATCGGTTGCTGCACATACGGGTTTTTCCGTATATTCTTCCGTGATTTTGAAATCTATGGGAATCGGTATATTGGCGCAAACAACGGCTGACGTTTGCAGAGACAGCGGTGTGGGAATGATTGCATCCAAGGTGGAATTTGCTGCCAAGATCATTATTTTATTGCTCTGCGTTCCGATTTTGCAAACGTTGATGTCTTTGATCGAAGGTTTTTTGAAATGAAAAAAAGATGTTTGAAGCGAGTTGTTTTATTGATTACCGTGATATTTTTTCTTTGCAGTTTTCCTGTTTTTGCGGAAGGTGCTTCCGAAGAAAGCCGTGTCAATATTACCGTTCCCGAAGAGCTTCGGGATTATTTGCCGGATGACGTGGAGAATTTCTGGGCGGTAGATGTGATGGAACGTTTTGATTTCGGATTTTTTTCGAAAACAGGCATGAAAATATTGATGGAAGCGGCACCGGAAGCTGCAAAACTTTTTGCCATGCTTTTAGGGGTTTTATTGCTTTGCGCGGTTCTGGGTGTTGTCAAGCGTACGGTTACCGTTCCGGGTTTGCAGGTTGCCATGGATCTTGTGAGTATGGTTTGCATTGCAAGCGCTGTTTTTGCGGTAACGGAAGGTGTTTTTTCTTTGGCGGAGGAATTCATTTTTTCGATTTCTTCGTTTATGTCAAGCATAACGCCGACAATGGCGGGATTTATGATCGCCCGAGGAGAAGTTACGTCGGCAGCAGTCATTTCGGGCGTGATTTTCACGGCGGTATCTCTTTTGGAACGCATTGTTGCGGAAATACTTTTTCCTTTGATCCGTCTTTCTTTGTGTATGTCGCTTGTAACCAATCTTTTTGGACTTCCCGGTATTTCGGGGATTGCTCCTTCCGTGAAAAAAATGATCTCCTACGTATTTGGGTTTGTAACGGCATCTCTTTCGGCAGTTTTGATGTTTCAAAGAATCATTGCGAAAAGCACGGATTCTTTGGCCATGCGCGGCATTAAATTTGCGGTCGGACAATTTGTTCCTTTCGTTGGCGGCGCTGTGAATGAAGCGCTTTCCACGGTCATCGGAGGCATTGGAACGATCAAAGCCGCTACGGGGATAACGGGTGCCGTTACCGTATGTCTGATTGCGGCGGTTCCGGTCATACGAATGCTTTTACATAAAACCTTTGTTGAATGGATTTCTGTTTTTGCAGGGATTCTCGGACTTTCAGGCGAAGGAAAACTGATGAGTGAAATTGCATCTTATCTCGGTTATGTGGCGGCGATTATGGCGATCTCTGCGGTCTTTTTTATTCTTTCGCTTTCCATGATGGCATCGGTATAAAAGTTTGAACAATATTCAATTCATGAAGGAGGCGGTTATGCGGGAATGGATTTCATATCTTGGCGAAATCGTGTTGGTTACGGCAGTTTCCGGACTGCTTTATACCGTTTCGCCCGAAGGGAATCTGAAGAAACATCTGCATTTTGTGATCTCGCTTTGTATCGTGGTTTCTTTGGCGGTTCCCATGTTTTCCATGGTGATGGATTTACCTGAGATTTTTGAAAAAAGCTTTGAGGAAGCGGAAAGGGGAGAAGTAGGGACAAATGAAAAATTAGAGGATTCTTTGATTTCTGTCAGTAAAAAGGAGATTGAAAAAGCAATCGCTTCCTATATTGCGGGAAAATATGCGATTGCGGAAACGGAAATTTTCGTGGAAACGGTTTTGGATGCGGAAAACCCGGAGTCGATTGAGATTCGGGAAATTCATATCGAGATTGGCGGAGAATGTTCGGTATCCTTTGAAAAAATCCGAAGCGATCTGGAGGAAATGTTTCTCGGCAAAAGCCGCGTTACGGTTTCTTCCGCGAAATGAAATGCAGAAACAAACGGGCGTTGCCCGCAAGGAGGTGCTGTTTTGCAATTTTTGGAAGGACTTTCGGGAAAGAAGAAAAGTCTGATCTTGGCAATCGCGGGGATCGTTGGACTTTTATTGATTCTTTTCGGTACGTTTGGAGAAAAGAAAGACGAAAATGAAGAAAATTCAAAAAATACGAAAGAAAATATCTCAACTTTGGAATATATTGAACACTTGGAGAATAAAATCGGAAACATAGCAGAACAAATCACGGGTTCGGGCAATGTCCGCGTGATCGTGAGCGTTTCTTCGGGAACGGAATACATATACGTTTCCAATGAGAAGCAGGGAGAAAATTCTTCCTCGAAGGAATATATCACGGTCCGTACGGAAAACGGCGCAGACGAGTTGATTTTGTTCAAGGAAATCTATCCTCAGGTGACGGGTGTTTCCATTGCTTGCAAAGGAGGCGACTCTGTGGAAATCCAAGCGAAATTAATTGCAGTCATTTCCACGTCGCTGAATATCGGAAGCAATCGGATTTGCATTGTGGGCATTCGATGATAGAAATAATAATTTATAATTCAAAAGGAGATTTGAATCATGAGAAACGAAGAAAGAGCAGCCTTGAGAGCAGGCGCAACCGAAGAGGTTGAAGAAACCGCGAGTGTTTTGGAACTTCCCGAAACCGAAGAAAAAGAATTCAAATTCAAAAGCATTTTCACAAACGGCGAAAACGGTATCAAAAAGTTTGGTATCCGCAATATCGTGATCGTGCTTTCCGTATTGCTCATCGGCGCGGCAGTATTTGTCAACTGGACGATTTTCGGTGGCAATAAGGGTGGCGATGATGCAACAAACGGCGGTGATTCCGCGCTTGTCGGCGGTAATACGGATAATGGCGGTGCAAACGGCAATACCAATGAAACGGTAGATTTCTTTGCAGCTTCCCAGATCGAACGTCAGCGCGCAAGAGACGAAGCAATCGAAGTTTTGCAGAACGTTGTTGATGATGCAACCTCTCTCGATGCGGCAAAAGAACAGGCTCTTGCCGAAATCGCAGCAATCGCCGCAAACATTGAAACCGAAGCAAACATTGAATCTTTGATCAAAGCAAAAGGCTTTGAAGAGTGCGTTGCCGTTATCAGCGGAGATAAAGCGAACATCGTTGTTAAGAGCGAAGGTCTGAGACCCAATCAGCTCTCCCAGATTCTTGAAATCGTTTATCTTCAGGCGAATATCCTTCCCGCAAACGTAACCATTTCCGAAAAGTAAACGACGGATTCCATACAAAAGAACCCCGGCAGATAACTGTCGGGGTATTATTCATTCGGTCATATTTTCATGTTTTGAATAAACGTTATGGATTCCGGCGTTTCATTGAACGAATCCTGATATTGATGTCTTGCAAGGATATTGTTTAATTTCCCCGTATAATTCGGCAGGCAGATTTGTTTTGCCGTTTCAAGACGTTGTTTTGCTTCATCTTTTTTTCCGTAATGCAGAGCAATTACCATGCCGGCGACAGCCAGACGAAATTCACTGTTTACAAAAGATTTTGAAAATGCATCGATTTTTTCATAGCACAGAAACCAGTCTTCCAATTCCTTTGAATATTGAAAGGCATCGATGTGCAATTTCATCCAGAGTAAATCTTTGGAGAGTTCCTCGATGTAATCTTGTTGTTCGGAGCCCAATACCGCTTTTGCTGACAAATAGGCATCGAACGCTTTTTGATATTCCCGCGCTTTTTCGTATATATGTCCTATATACAAATAAGATGTGTATGTGGAAAACCATCCGTCTTCAAAATTTTCAAGACCGTATTTTATCAATTTGACTGCTTGTTCTGCATATTCGCATGGAAATCGAATGGCAGTTGTATAGCAATGTTGGCGTTTTGAAAAAGGTGTACGGACTTTTTTCAAGAGTTTTTCATATTCGATAAAATCTTCATCCGTCATTCCATTCAGAATGATTTCTGTTTCAAATTGATCGATTTTGCTCATCTGATTAACCTCTCAAAATTTTTATAAAGAATATTGATTTTATTATATCAAAAAAACAGCAGAGAAACAAGGTCTCTGCTGTTAAAAATTTATTTTTCCGTATTGTCGCCGTTATTGATATGTACGTCAAGCTGTTTATAGGGAATTGTAATGCCGCGGCCGTCAAAAATTTGCTTGGAAGCTTCAAGAAGATCGAAGTAAACGGTCCAATAATCAACGTTTTTTACCCATGTACGGAAATAAATCACAAGTGCATCTTCCGTTTGTTCTCCAATGCGTACGAATATGGGATGATCGGGGTCCTCATGGATCACAAGCTCATGCATATCCGCAAGATCGTGGAGCGTTTCTTTTGCCAGTTCAATATCGGAATCGAGAGCGATTCTGATTTTAAGATCCACGCGGCGGAGTTCGTTTGTGCTGTAGTCAATAACGGAGGAATTGGAAATCGTTCCGTTGGGAATGGTAACAACCTTATTATCAAAAGTTGTAATGGAGGTGTAGAAAATACCGATGTCGGTAACGGTGCCGAGATAGGAGCCTGTTTCAATGCAGTCTCCGATGCGGAAAGGTTTGAAGACCAGAATCATGATACCGCCCGCAAAGTTGGAAAGACTGCCCTGCAAAGCAAGACCGATCACAAGACCGCAGGAAGCAATCACAGCGGCAATCGTTGCGGCAGGAATACCGATGTTTGCGGTAATGATTGCGGCAAGCAGAACGTAAAGCGAAACTTTGATGATATCAATGATGAGTGTTTGCGTATTGCGGTCAAGTTTGTTGAATTTTTTACCTTTGGAAACCGTTTTGATGATGCATTTGATTACAAAGGGACCGATCAGAAGAATCAAAAGAGTTCCGAGAATTTTGAAACCGTAAGCAACTGCGAAATTCAAAAGACCGTTCCAAAGATTAACGAGAAATTGTTCAAAGTTCATTTTTGAAAAACCTCTTTTTCATGATGTTGAATTTTAATAAGATTGAATGGATTGAAAATTCGGGAATGTTGCATTCCCGAATTTTTTGAAAAATAAAAGTTATTCCTTGTCGATGATGGCAATGGAAAGATCTGCAAGAGCCTTGGGTTCTGCGGGTGCGGGACAGCCGGACATGAGTTCGGAAGCGTTCTGTACCTTCGGGAAAGCAACAACGTCGCGCAAACTGTCTGCGCCGCACATAATCATGGCAAGACGGTCAAGACCGAGCGCCGCACCGCCGTGAGGAGGAGCGCCGTAACGGTAAGCATCAACGAGGAAGCCGAACTTCTTCTGAATGTCTTCGTCGGTAAGACCGAGACGGCGGAACATCTTCTGCTGAAGTTCAAAGTCTGTGATACGAATGGAACCGGAGGAAATTTCAACACCGTTGAGAACCAGGTCATAAGCTTTTGCGCGAACGGAACCGGGATCGGTATCGATATATTCAAGGCATTCATCAAGAGGCATGGTAAAAGGATGGTGCATAGCAGCCCAAGTCTGGGTTTCTTCGTCCCATTCGAAGAAGGGGAATTCCGTGATCCAGAGGAAATTGTAACCCGCGGGGATGATGTTCAGCTGTTTACCGACGATCAAGCGGAGCGCGCCGAGTGTGGGAAGTGTAACCTTATCTTTGTCTGCAACGATCAAAGCAACGTCGCCCTGACGGCAGTCAAGTTTTTCCATGATGGCTTCGAGTTCGCCTTCCGCCATGAATTTAGCGAAGGAGCAGTTCGGTTTTGCGTCAACGTAACGAATGTATGCAAGACCCTTTGCGCCAATGCCTTTTGCGTGTTCGGTCAGTTTGTCGATTTCTTTTCTGGTCAGCTTGGAAGCCGCACCCTTTGCAACGATTGCGCGAACGGAACCACCGTTTGCAACCGCGCCGGAGAATACGGAGAAACCGCTGTTCTTCACGAGGTCGGAAATATCGGTGATTTCCATGCCGAAGCGAGTATCGGGCTTATCGGAGCCGTAACGTTCCATTGCTTCTTTGAAAGTCAGGCGGGGAAGGGGAAGGGGAATATCTACGTTCAGGATTTCCTTGAAAAGTCTTGCGATGAAGCCTTCGTTCATTTCCATGATGTCGTTTTCGTCAACGAACGACATTTCAAGGTCGATCTGCGTGAATTCGGGCTGACGGTCTGCGCGGAGATCTTCGTCACGGAAGCAACGCGCAAGCTGGATGTAACGGTCAAAACCGGAAAGCATGAGAAGCTGTTTGTAGATCTGAGGAGACTGGGGAAGCGCGTAAACACAGCCGTGGTGGATTCTGGAAGGAACGAGATAGTCGCGGGCGCCTTCGGGAGTAGCCTTCATCATCATAGGCGTTTCGATTTCGATAAAGCCGTTTTCATAGTAATATTCTCTGGTTACGCGCGCGATTTCGTGACGCATAATGATGTTGTTCTGCAAGGAAGGACGGCGCAGGTCGAGATAACGGTATTTGAGAGCGATTTCATCACGAACCTTAACGGAATCGTTGATTTCAAAAGGTGTGGTTTCCGCAACGGAAAGAATTTTATATTCGGTAACGGAAATTTCAACTTCACCCGTGGGGATCTGTTTATTGATGGAGCTTCTTTCACGTACGATACCCTTTGCGACAACAACGTATTCGGAACGGGTGCGGAAAGCTTCGTCAAATACGGCGCGGTCAGTGGTGTCGTCAAAAGCGAGCTGAACGAGACCGGTTCTGTCGCGAAGGTCAATGAAAATAATACCGCCGAGGTCTCTTGCGCGCTGTACCCAGCCCATCAGGCAAACCTTTTCGCCGATGTTTTCTCTGCGGAGTTCGCCGCAGTAATGTGTTCTTTTGTCAGATTTTTCAAGTCTTGCCATGAGAATTATTCCTCTCTCTCTTTCAAAATTTCAATTGCTTCTTGTATCGTAACGGTTTTTTGACCGTTCTGACCGAAAAGATCTTTCAGTGCAAGTGAGCCGCTTGCCATTTCATTCGCGCCGATGACGGCAGCGTAGGGGAATCCGGACTTTCCTGCGTATTTCATTTTTTGCTTCATGCCCTTTTCGCCGTAGTAAACGTCGCAGGGAATGTTTGCTTCGCGGAATTTTGCCGCAACGGAAACGGCGTAAGGAACGGTTTCTTTATCCATGGGAACCACGAGAACTTCTGCCATCGTGCCTTTTTTGGGCGCGATCAAGCCGTTATCGCGGAGCTGGGAGAACAAACGGGTAAGACCGATGGAAATACCGATACCGGGGAGCTTTTTGTCCGTATAGTAGCCTGTCAGATTATCGTAACGGCCGCCGGAGCATACGCTTCCGAATTCGGGGTGTCCGTTGATGGTGGTTTCGTAAACGGTACCCGTGTAATAGTCAAGACCTCTGGCAATGGAAAGGTCAATGCGGAAGTTTTCTTCGGGCATACCGAACGTAATCATTGCTTCGGTAACGGTTTCAAGCTCGTCCACACCCATGTGGAAAACTTCGTTATCCACGTTCAGCGCACGGAGCTTTGCAACGGTTTCTTTTCTGTTGCCGCTAATGGTAATGAAGCTGATGATGGTTTCCGTTTTTTCTTCGGGAACACCTGCGGCAATCAATTCCGCAACGACTTTTTCTTTTCCGATTTTTTCGATTTTGTCAATGGTGCGCAGAATTTCTTCGATTTTGTCGGAAAGTCCGAGAGAAGCGAAGAAGCCGCCGAGTACCTTGCGGTTGTTCAGACGGATGGTAAAATCGCCAATGCCGAGCTTTTTGAAAACGTGATAGATGACGGCGGGCATTTCCGCATCGTAAAGAATACTGAGTTCATCGTTACCGATGATGTCGATGTCGCACTGATAAAATTCACGGAAACGGCCCTTTTGCGGACGTTCGCCGCGGTAAACCTTGCTCATCTGGTAACGTTTGAACGGGAATACCAGATCGTTGTAATGCGCCGCAACGTAACGCGCAAGCGGTACGGTCAGATCGAAGCGCAGAGAAAGATCGTTGTCGCCTTTCTGGAAACGGTAGATCTGTTTCTCCGTTTCCCCGCCCGCTTTGGCAAGAAGAACTTCCGAAAGCTCAATGGCAGGCGTATCCAGCGGCAGAAAACCGAAGCTTTCATAAACGCTGCGGATTTTATCGTACATATCGTTAAAAAGAATCTGATCGGCAGGGAGCAATTCCATGAAGCCGGGCAGAATTCTGGGGGTAACTTTTTCCTGCATAAATATGTCATTCTCCTTCAAATAATGGTTTGAAATGATTATCAAAAATCATTATAACACGCTTTTTTTTATTTTTCAATATTTTATTGAGGATTATTTGTATTTTTTGCGCTTTTTTTGTGGAAGCGGAAAACGATTTACAAACTAAGAAAAGTATTCCGACGGGATTCTTTACAAGACTGCCGCCCCCCTACCGACATCAAATTCGATGTGCGCCTTTCTGCCGTAAATTCCCGTTGTTTTCTGTTCCTCGTTGCCTTCAGGTTATCGAACACATCTGTTTTGAAACGGAGAATTAGAGAAAATAGTTCTGCGGTCGCATGTTTCGAAAAATTTGAAAAAACATGGAAACGGCAAGAATTTTGTCGAAGAAAATTAAGAAAAATAATTGAAAAAACATTGTGTAATTAAAATTATGTGATATAATGAAAGCAATGAAAAAATCGTAGAAGGAAAGGAGAAACATATTGATGAAAGTTGTTGTTGCAATGGATTCGTTCAAGGGAAGTCTTTCTTCCGCAGAGGCGGGAAATGCGGTTCGGGAAGGTGTTTTGCAAGCGTGTCCGACGGCTGAAATCGAAATTGCCTCTTTGGCGGATGGCGGAGAGGGAACCGCTGAGACTCTCGTTTGTTCCATGGGCGGTTTTTGGGAAACGTGTGAGGTTCACGATCCTTTGGGCAGACCCGTGGAAGCGCGTTACGGCGTGATTGGCGATCGAAAGCTTGCGATCATAGAATCCGCGCAAGCAATCGGTCTTGTTTTACTTGCGGAAAACGAAAGAAATCCTATGAAAGCTTCCAGCGCAGGGCTTGGAGAAATGATTGCCCATGCCATTGAAAAGGGATACCGTGAGTTTTTGATCGGCATTGGCGGAAGCGCGACCAATGACGGCGGCGTGGGAATGCTGCGTGCGCTCGGATATCAATTTCTGAATGAAAACGGAGAGCCGATCGGAAGCGGTGCAGGCGCTTTGAGATATCTTTCCGAAATCAGAACGGAAGGAAGAAATCCCGCTCTTTCCGAATGTCATTTTTCCGTGGCTTGCGATGTGAAAAATCCGATCGGCGGAACTTACGGATGCAGCAGAATTTTTGCTCCCCAGAAAGGTGCTGACCCGAAGGATATTCCTTTGATGGATGCTTTTCTCGTGCGTTACGCGGTTATGTCGGGACGGCTTTTACAAAATAACTTTGCGATGAAAGAGGGCAGCGGTGCCGCAGGCGGTCTCGGCTTTGCTTTTGTTTCTTATCTGAACGCTGATCTTTGCAAAGGCGCGGAACTTGTTATGAAGCTGACGAAATTGGAAGAGAAGATCAAGAGTGCGGATATTCTGATTACGGGAGAAGGAAGCTTCGATCATCAGTCCTCCATGGGCAAAGGACCGTTTGAAGCGGCAAATTGGCAAAAGCGCACGGAAAAAAAGTCATCGTTTTGGCGGGCTCCGTTTCCAATACGGAATCTCTTGAGGGTATTGATGCCGTGTTTCCTATCGTTTCCGGACCTTGTTCTCTTGAAAAAGCGATGGAAAAGGAAACCGCGCGTCAAAATTTAAAGCGGACTGCCGGGCAGGTTTTCCGTTTGATAGACTCTGTGAGGGGAAAATAACCCCAAAATGAGGCAGTTATCCACAGATATTCCCTCTTTTTCACAAAACGGTGGAGAAAAATTGTGGAAAACTTGTTTGAAAACGGGGGATTTCGACAGGTTTTGTGGAAAACTTCTTTTGGAAAAGAAAAAACAGGATATATAAATCCATATTTCAATACAAAGAAAGGAAAGTAAACTTATGAAATTGTGTGCATTTGCAGATGAAGCTTCAGCCGCGCTTTCGGGGCAGATTGCGGCTTTGAAGAGAAACGGAATTTCTCTTTTGGAAATCCGCGGCGTGAACGGCAAAAACATCAAGGACGTTTCCCAAAGCGAAGCAAAAGAGATCAAAAGCGTTTTGGATTCGGAAGGCATTTCCGTTTGGTCCATCGGTTCTCCGATCGGAAAGATCTCGCTTGCGGATGATTTTGAAGTTCACAAGGATGATTTCAAAAGACTTCTGGAAACCGCAGAGATTCTGAGCGCGGATAAAATCCGAATGTTCAGCTTCTTTCCCGTGAAGGGAATGAACGAAACGGCAATCAAGGAGGCGGTTTACGAAAGAATTTCCGCGCTTCTTTCTCTGACGCCCGATTCTGTTATGCTCTGTCATGAAAATGAAAAAGATATTTTCGGAGAAAACGCGGAAAACTGTCTGTGGCTTCATGAAACATTTCCCCGCTTGCGCGCGGTCTTCGATCCTGCCAATTTTGTTCAATGCGGCGTGGATACGAAAAAAGCGTGGGAAAAGCTCCGCGGATATACGGAATACCTTCACATCAAGGATGCCGCTGCGGACGGAACGGTCGTTCCCGCGGGAAAAGGGCTTGGCAACGTACCCTATATCGTGGAAGAATATCTTGCTAAGGGCGGCAGTGTGATGACTTTGGAACCGCATCTTTTTGCGTTTACGGGACTTTCCGCTTTGGAAAACGGCGCTTCCGTAAAATTCGGAATTTCCGCATACCGCAATAACGATGAAGCTTTCGATGCAGCGGCATTGGCTTTGAAAAATATCCTTTCGGGGAAGAAATGAGGAAATATTATGATTATCGGTGCACAGCTTTATACGGTTCGTGATTTTGCCAAAAATCTGACGGATTTTGAAGAAACACTCAAAAAAATTGCAGATCTCGGTTGTAAAACGGTTCAGGTTTCGGGAACGTGTGAATATGAAGCCGAATGGCTGAACGAAAAATTGAAAGAAAACGGACTTGCCTGTGTTTTGACGCATATCAAGGCATCGGATATTTTGGAAAACACGGAAAAGGTTTGCCGTGATCACGGCATTTTCGGCTGTTCCAATATCGGACTCGGCGCGGTTCCGGGCGGCAAACTCAACGATGAAATTTATGAAAAATTCAAAGCGGATTTCATGCCTGCCATTGAAAAAATCAACAAAGCGGGATACCGTTTCTTCTACCATAACCATGCGTTTGAATTTTCAAAAAGCGCGGACGGCAAGCGTTTCTTTGAGAAAATGCTTGAGGATTTTCCGGCAGAAAAGATGAGTATTACGTTTGATACGTATTGGGCACAGTTCGCAGGAGCAGACCCTGCCAAGGCTTTGCTTTCCCTCAAAGGGCGCGCGCAATGCGTACATTTGAAGGATATGACGGTGTGGGAACGTAATGAAAACCGTATGGCACCCGTCGGACACGGAAATATGGATTTTGAAGCAATTCTTGCGGCGGCGGAACAGGTTGAAGCGGAATATCTTCTCGTGGAACAGGATAATTGCTACGGAGAGGATCCGTTTGTATGCTTGAAAAAGAGCTTTGATTACCTGAAAAGCTTGGGAATGAAATTCTGATTGTCTCGGAAAATATTTTAAGAAAAGGAATGGTAATTTTATTATGAAAAAAATCAATCTCGGTATTCTCGGCATCGGTAATATCGGCAGAGATCACGTCAAAAGAATCGTGGACGGAAAATGCCCCGAAATTCATCTTGCCGCCGTTTGCGATCTGAAATCCGATCGTTTGGAATACGCAAGAGAGCTTGCAGGAAAAGAGCTTCCCGTATTTACCGATGCGTTGGAAATGATGAAAAGCGGACTGATTGATTCCGTTTTGATCAGTATACCGCATTACGACCATCCGAAATATGCCATGCTTGCGATGGAAAACGGCTTGCACGTTCTCCTGGAAAAACCTGCGGGGGTATATACCAAGCAGGTTCTGGAAATGAATGCTTTTGCCGAAGCGCACGACGTGAAATTCGGTCTGATGATGAATCAAAGGACCAATTGTATTTACCGTAAAATGAGAGAGCTTGTGCAGAGCGGAGAATTGGGAGAGATCCGCAGAACGAACTGGATTATCACGAACTGGTACCGTTCGCAGGCATATTACGATTCGGGTGATTGGCGCGCAACCTGGAGCGGAGAAGGCGGCGGTGTACTTCTCAATCAATGCCCCCACAATCTGGACCTTTGGCAGTGGATCTGCGGTTTGCCGAAATCCGTTTACGCGCATATGCATTTCGGAAAATGGCACGATATCGAAGTGGAAGACGACGTCAGCGCGTACGTGGAATATGAAAACGGCGCAACGGGTATGTTCATTACTTCCACAGGCGATGCGCCCGGCACCAACCGTTTTGAAATCACGCTGGATAAAGGCAAGCTGATTGCGGAAGGCGACCGTTTGACCATGTGGAAATCCGAAATCAGCGAAAAAGAATTTTCCGCTGTCAATACCAGTCCTTTCGGCTCCATGAAATTCAAGGTAAGCGAAGTGGAAACGGATGGCGAAAATCCTCAGCACGCAGGTGTTATGAATGCATTTGCAAGCGCAATTTTGCACGGCACTCCTCTTATTGCGGAAGGTGTGGAAGGTATTCGCGGACTTACGCTTTCCAATGCCATGCACCTTTCTGCGTTTACGGGTAAAACGATCGAGCTGGAAACCTTTGACCATGAACTCTATTATGAGGAATTGATGAAACGGGTTGCCACCTCCCGAAGAAAAACCAACGTATCCGAAACCGTTGCAGGAGATATGAGCAATACGTTTTGAGCCGGACATCGTCGGTTTACGTAATTTCCCATAGAATAAAAGAAAAAGCTGTTGCGGTGCAACAGCTTTCTTTCAGGTTTAAGTTATGGGAAATTTCCGCTTATTCTGCTTCTGTGGAAAATGCCATGACGGAAGGATTTTCTTCAATTTCCTTCATTTTTTCGAAATAGGCATCGATGACTGCGGTTTCCAGCATATTTCTGGAAGCAGCGTTGATGGGATGTACGATATCGCGGAAAGTACCGTCGGGATTTTTTCTGCTGGGCATCACAACGAAATATTTTTCGCGCGCATTGATAACCTTTACGTCATGAAGCGCAAGCTCGTTGTCAAACGTAACGGAAACGATTGCCTTCATGGGGCCTTCTTCAAAAACTTTTCTGACTCTGACATCTGTAATTTGCATAATTTTAATCATCCTCCTGATAATGGAAATTTTATTGACTGTATAAGGAATTTTCGGAAACGGATTCGTTTCCGATGGGGAGGTTCCCCGCTTGTGAGTTCATTATAACGCATAAATATGAACATATTTTAAACACAAGGTAAGAAGTTTTTTAATTATAAATCGAAAAAGGAAAAAATTTGTTATCTGTAAACGCAACGGGAAGCAAAATCATATATATATTGATAGCGATCAAGAAAAAGGAGTTTTCAAAATGAATTTTCAAACCAATATTGAAACGGTTATGTCCAATGTTAAAAGTCTGTTTTTCGTCGGAATCGGCGGAATCAGTATGTCCAGCCTTGCTTTTTGCTGCCGTGCGCGCGGCTATCGGGTTGGCGGTTCGGACCGCGCGTATTCTTCCATGACCGAACGCATTGAAAAAGCGGGAATGCCCGTTGCGCATATCCATGACGGAAAAAATATCGAAGGCTATGATGCGCTCGTGTATACGGGGGCGGTTTCGATGGAAAATCCCGAAATGGCGGCGGCTGCAAAAAAGGGAATTCCCATGATCTACCGCGCGGATCTGCTTGCGTATCTTATGCGCTTTTATAAACACCGCGTCGGCGTGGCGGGTATGCACGGAAAATCCACCTGTACCTCTATGCTGTCACATATGTTTATACACGCCGATAAAAAACCGACGGTGCTTTCCGGTGCAGAAACGAAAGAAATGGGCGGCGCGTATACCGTGGGAGAAAAGAATTATTTTATCTTTGAAGCCTGTGAATATAAGGATTCTTTTTTGCATTTTTATCCGAGTGTTTCCGTGATGCTGAATCTGGATCTTGACCATACGGATTATTTTACGGGAGGAATTCCGCAGATTCAAGCTTCTTTTGAAACTTATGCAAAATTACCTTTTGCGGACGAAACCGCCGTCCTTCCTTTTTCTGTTGCCAATGCGGACGATGCGCTTTTGATGGAAGCCATGAAGGAAATTCCTCTTCTGCTTACCTACGGTATCGAAAAGTCTGCGGATTATACGGCGACAAACATCATGGAACGCGCGGGAAGATATTCCTTTGATATCCAAAAAGGCGGACAATTTTTTACACACGTCGATTTGAACGTGGTTGGTTATCATCATATCTACGGCTCTCTTGCTTCTGCGGCAGTCGGAGATATGCTCGGACTTACTCCCGAAGAGATCAGCGCCGGACTTTCCACGTTTGAAGGACTTTTGCGCCGTTTTGAATATAAAGGAAAGATGAATGGCGCTGAGGTCTATATTGACTACGCGCACCATCCCAAAGAGCTGAAAGCAACCCTGAAAGCGGCAAAAGCCATGACGAAGGGCAGAGTTATCGCATTTTTTGAACCGCATACCTATTCCAGAACGGCATCTCTTTTCAATGAATTTGCCGAATCCTTTGCCGATGCCGATCTTTCGTATTTTTTGGATATTTATGCAGCGAGAGAAGATAATATTTACGGCGTTTCCTCGGAAAAACTTGCCGCTTGCGTCCCGAACGGCGCATATATTTCTTCTTATGAAAATGCAGCCGCATGGATTCGTGAGAATACAAAAGAATGCGATACCGTGATGATTCTCGGCGCAGGTACAGTAGACCGCGTGGCAAAAATTCTTTTTCCCTGAGAACGCTTTCCGCCCGGAATTCTGAAAATATATCTTCCTGAAACAGTCGGAACCTTTCCGACTGTTTCCTTTATATGTAGCATATTCATCCCGTTTTGAATAAAAATGCAAAAATATGCAAAAATACATGTATTTTTTTCAAATTCTATTGACAAAAGCCTGATGGAAGTGTATAATTACATCTGTAAATTTTTTTATTAACAATTTCTTGGAGGACTTTACATCATGAAAAAAATCATTGCATTTGCGCTTTGCGCTCTTATGATGGCAACCTGCCTTCTCATGACAGGCTGTAATCAGGATACCATCATTGTTCAGACAAACGCATATTTCGCACCGTTTGAATACATGGATGGCGGTAAAATCATCGGTGTTGACGTTGAAATCATGAATCTCGTCGGCGAAAAGCTCGGCAAAAAAGTTGAATTCCAGAATGTGGATTTTGACATTATCATCGATAACGTTTCTGCCGGTAAGATCTGCGATGCAGGCGCAGCAGGCATTACCGTAACAGACACGCGTAAAGAAAAGGTTGACTTTTCCAACACTTACTTCACATCCGTTCAGTATGTTATTTACAAAAAAGGCACGATGACTCCCGACGGTAAAGACGGCGACGTTTCTTATATCCTTTGGGATTCCCTTGCAGGCAAGAAGATCGGCGTTCAGAGAAATACCACCGGTGATATCTATGTGGACGGCGAAATCAATGCACAGGAAGATAACGACTACGGTTACAACGGTGTTCTTTACGGAACGAACACGGAATTGACACAATACGATAACGCACAGGTTGCTGCCGATGCCATCAAGGCAAACCAGATCGACGTCGTTGTCGTTGACAAGCTTCCCGCTTCTTTCATCGTTGAAAAATCCGGCGATTATGAATGCGCAGCTCTTTACTACAAGGGCGGCGAAGGCGAAGCTGACGTTCCTACCGAAGAATCTTACGCAATCTGCGTAACCAAAGGTAATGATGAACTTTTGAAAGCCATCAACGAAGTTCTTGCTGAACTCGGCGAAGAAGGCGTTGAAAAGCTCATCAGAAAACACATGGGTATTGAAGAATAATTTTAGAATAGCAGACGGAACCGTGTTTTCGCGCGGTTCCGCTTTGTGCTGTAACTTTCTGAAAATCATTGCGGAATAAAAGGAAAACATTATGAAATTTTTTAATGACATCATTCAATGTTTCGTCAACGGTAAATATCTGACTTCGATCTTTGAAGGTCTGAAGCTGACTTTGATCATTTCCGTCGGCGCGGCAATTGTAGGTCTGCTTTTGGGTACGATCGTTGCTCTCGTTGAAATTTCCAATAATAAAAGTAAATGGATGATCATTCCCCGCACGATCTGCAATCTGTATATTACCATTATCCGCGGTACGCCGATGGCGCTTCAGCTTTTTATCATGGCGTTCGTTATTTTTGCCATCCGCGGCTTCCCTCTTGAAATTACTGCGATCCTTTCTTTCGGTATTAACTCCGGTGCTTACGTTGCGGAAAATATCCGCGGCGGTATTCTTTCCGTTGATATCGGACAAACGGAAGCGGGACGTGCGCTCGGTCTTTCCGGCGGTACTACCATGTTCCGCATCGTCATTCCTCAAGCAATCAAAAACGTAATTCCTTCCATTGGTAACGAAATGATTGCGCTGATCAAGGAAACTTCCATTGTCAGTATGATCGGTATGTACGACCTTACGGCGGCGGCAAAAGACGTCGGCAGCGGTCAGAACCTTGCCAGTTATATCGCGCCGATGACGGTTGCAGCCCTCTTCTATCTCGCTATCGTTTACGCGCTTACGTTCATTGTGAAAATAATCGAAAGGAGACTTCGTTCCGGTGATAAGCGTTAAGAATATTTATAAAAACTTCGGTGATAAAAAAACGGGTGAAATTTCCGTTTTGCGCGGCATTTCCTGTGATATCAAACGCGGAGAACGCGTCGTTATTATCGGACCCTCCGGAAGCGGTAAATCTACGTTTCTTCGTTGCATGAACCTTTTGGAAGAACCTACTTACGGCGAAGTTTGGTTGGATGGCAGATTGGTAACACCGCCCGATCCTTATCTGCACCCCGCTGTTATGAAGGTTTCCAAAACCTTTGAAAAACTTTCCAAAGCCAATCCGAATGCCACCGAACAGGAATTGATCGCTCTCATCAAAAAGGACGATCTTCTTACAAAAAGAGAAGGCAAAGCTTACAAAAAGGTTATGCAGAAAGTCGAGAATAAATACGGTATCGACATCAACATTGCCCGTCAGCGTATGGGTATGGTGTTCCAGCATTTCAACCTTTTCAATAATTTGACCATCATGCAAAACCTGACTCTTGCCCCTGTTCAGCTTCATTTGAAAACGAAAGAAGAAGCCGAAGCAAAAGCAACGGAGCTTCTCCACCGCATTGGTCTTTATGATAAAAAGGACGAGTATCCGAGCAAGCTTTCGGGCGGTCAGAAGCAGAGAATTGCCATCATCCGCGCGCTTGCGATGGATCCCGACGTTATGCTTTTTGACGAGCCTACCTCCGCTCTTGATCCCGAAATGGTTGGTGAGGTTCTTGATCTCATCCGTCAGCTTGCAAACGAAGGTATGACTATGGTTATCGTTACCCATGAAATGGGCTTTGCAAAAGAAGTTGCTACCCGTGTGATCTTCGTTGACGGCGGTTATATCAAGGAAGAAGCAACTCCGGAGGAATTTTTTGAAAACCCCAAAAATGAAAGACTGAAGGAATTTCTCTCCAAAGTTCTTTAAGTGATTCCCATGTGTTATATAAACGGACGATCCCTTTGGGTTGTCCGTTTTTCCAATCAGAGAACAAAAAATATTTCGATGGTTGCCGCAGGCAACGGAAAGGGAATTTTCATGAAAATTATTTTTGTCAGACATGGTCATCCCGATTATCGGAAGGATTGTTTAACGGAAATCGGACATTTGCACGGAAATGCCGTTGGGTTGCGCCTTCGTGATGAAAAGATAGACCGTATTTGTTCTTCGTCTTGCGGCAGAGCAAGGGAAACTGCCGAATATATTGCAAAACATCACGCGCTACCTGTTGAAACCTTTGATTTTATGCGTGAGATTGGCTGGGGATCCATCGACGGGACGGAACTTTTCAAAAACGGACATCCTTGGTTCACGATCGACGACATGATTGAAAAAGGCGAAAATCTCAATGATCCCGATTTTGTAAAGGGCGATCGTTTTCGTAATAATACAACGATTTTTGATATTGAACGCGTAGCAAACGGATTTGATGAGTGGCTTGCCGATTTGGGTTATGTGAGAGAAGGAAACTATTATCGCGTGCAGAAAAAGAACGGTACAAATGTCGTTATGGTCAGCCACGGCGGCGCTTCAAGCGCGGCGCTTGCAAGAATGTTTTCTTTGCCGTTTCCTTTGGTGGCGGCAACCGTCAGTGCCGATTATACGGCAGTTACCGTCGTTTCGCTGGAAGGCGAAGAAGGAAAACTCGTCATGCCGCGTTTTGAACTCGTAAACGATGCCAAACATATTGAAAACATAAAAGCTGAAAAATATTTCGGAAAATAAATGCTGGATTTGGGTGTGATATTCGTGTTGGGAATCCTTTCAGCATTGCAGACGGAAAATATTTTTGCAGATGGATGCTAAATGAGGAAAAATGAGAAAAAATCTTTTGCAAACGGGAAAAGATACGCCGATTGAACGGTTTTACGGCGTGGGAGCAAAACGCGCGGAAGCGTTTCATAAAATGGGAATTGATACTGCAGAAGATGCGGTCTATCGTTTTCCTCGCGCATATGAGCCGAGAGGAAACGTGAAAACAACGGTAACGGCAGAAGACGGAGAAGTATGTTCTTTGATTTTGACCGTTGCGGGAGAAGCGAAAAACGCCATGATCCGCAAAGGTATGACCATTACAAAATTTACGGCTTTCGATTGCGATGGAACGTGTTCGCTTATTTTTTTTAATCAGCCGTATATAAAGGATGCGGCAAGAAAAGGGATGACTTTTCGTTTTTTCGGAAAAGTGAAGAGGGAACGGACGGGAGTTTCCATGACGAGCCCGATCATGGAGGCCTGTATCGGTACAGCTCCTCTTCGTGATTTGGTTCCCATTTATCCGTTGACGGCGGGTATTACACAAAAGTTCATGGGTTCGGTCATGCGAGAGGCGTTGAACGCTGTTCAGTCTGAAACGGATGGTATAAATGAGTTTTTGCCAGAAGATTTGAGAACCCGTCTCGGACTCTGCACGCTCAGAGAAGCCCTCTTGCTGATTCATGAACCCCGGGTTTGGGAAGATACGGCAAGAGCCGTTCGCAGACTTGCTTTCGACGAATTGTATTTGTTTGCGCTTTCCATGTTGCTGTACGGAAAATCGGAAAAACAGAGTCTAAGCGAGATTTACCGCAATTGGGATGATACGCCGTTTCTTTCCGCGCTCCCATATGATTTGACGGGCGCACAAGTGCGGACGGTACAAGCGATTGCTTCGGATATGAAAAGCGGAATTTTGATGAACCGTCTGGTTGTGGGTGATGTCGGTTCGGGTAAAACGGTTTGCGCGGCTTACGCGGTTTATCTTGCGATGATCAATGGGAAGCAAGCGGCTATGATGGCGCCGACAGAGATTCTTGCAAGACAGCATTATGCAGATCTTTCGGAGATGTTTGGCAGACTGGGATTTCGCACGGGACTTCTTGTGGGAAGCATGACACCTTCCGCAAAGAAAAAAGTGATTGCCGCGCTTGCGGAAAAAGAAATTGATTTTATCATCGGTACGCACGCGCTGATTGAAGAAGCCGTCGTATTTGCCGATCTTGGACTTGCCGTGATTGACGAACAGCACAGATTTGGTGCGGCACAGCGTTCTTCTCTTGCGAAAAAGAGCAGAGAAACACATATTCTGACCATGAGTGCAACGCCGATTCCGCGAACGCTCGCCATGGTTTTATATTGTGATACGGACGTTTCCGTCATTGATGAAATGCCTCCGGGCAGACAAAAAGTGGATACGTTTCTCGTGAACGAATCCTACCGATCGCGTTTGAATGCTTTTATCCGTAAAAACGTAGAAGCGGGCGGACAGGTTTATATCGTTTGCCCTGCGGTGGAGGAGGAAGAAAAGCTTGTTTGTGAAAACGGAGAAACGGTAACGGAAAACGAAGCTGTCCCCCTCGGGGGCAGGGAAGAAGAAAAGCCTCGTTTGAAAGCCGCCGTGGATTTTGCAAAGCAACTTTCGGAGGAAGTGTTTCCCGAATATTCGTGTGCGTTCGTGCACGGAAAACTGAACGGCAAGGAAAAAGACAGAATTATGAATGATTTTGCTTCGGGAAAGATATCGATCCTCGTCTCCACAACCGTTATTGAAGTCGGTGTAAACGTGCCACGCGCAACGTTGATGATCGTGGAAAATGCGGAAACCTTTGGTTTATCCGCTTTGCATCAACTCCGTGGACGTGTTGGCAGAGGCACGAGAAAATCGTATTGCGTTCTTGTTTCAGACAGTAAAACGCAAAAAGCAAAGGAACGTATGAAAATCTTGTGTGAATCCAACGACGGTTTTGCTATTGCGCAAAAGGACCTTGAAATGCGAGGTCCGGGTGATTTTCTGGAACAAAGCGGCGTAAAGACCAGACAAAGCGGAGAATTCGACCTCGGGATCGCTTCCTTGGAAAAAGACGTGAAATTACTTTATACGGCGTTTGATGAAGCAAAACGTACCGTAGCGGAAGATCCAACGCTTTCGCTTGAAGAAAATCAAATGCTTTCAAAAACCTTGAAAGCGAAATTATATAAACGGCAAAACGTTCTTGTTTGAACAATGTTCAACTTTGGAATCAGTATGCAAAAATCAGGGAAACCAAATCTGAAAACATCCGAAACGGAGGAAAAGAAAATGGGAAAAATATTTTTTAATGAAGATCCCAACCATTTTGTCATTTCGAGAAAACTTGCCGGATATAAAAGAATCACGATGGAAGATGCGCGGAATTTTATTTTGCAATACAAAGATACGCAAATTACGGATTTTTTCGTTTGTCTGGGTGCCTCGGGTGCTTGGTACGATTCCCAAAAAACGGACAATATCATACAGACCTACAGACGTTGGGTTGCGGAAGGTAAGACGAATGAAAACGAAACGAATGCCGTTGTAAGCTCCGTTCGTCTTGTTGAAAATTTTTATAAAGATTACGGTACGTCCTTGCAAGCGGTCTGGCTTGATACACTCCGTGAGATCGGAATCAATCCTTGGATCAGTATTCGCATGAACGATATTCATGAAGCAGGGATGGAGGAATCCATTTTGCACAGTGAATTTTACCGTAAAAACCGTCATAAAAACCGTGTATCGCACAGAGAACCTGCGGGATACTACGATTATGCGCTCGACTATATGTTTGAAGAAGTGCGTGAGCATTATCTGACGATGATCGAAGAAGCTTTGGAACGCTTTGATGTGCAGGGCGTTGAGCTTGATTTTATGCGTGAGATCTACTCGATCGGTGTCGGCAGGGAATATGAAGGCATTGCCGTTATCAATGCGTTTATGAGAAAGGTGTACGCACTCGTCCAAAACGCCGAAAAACGTTTGGGGCATACAGTCAAAATTGCCGTTCGATTGCCCGATACTCCCGAAAAAGCGCTCCGCTTGGGCTTTGATTTTTTTGATTGGGTGGAAGCGGGTATTGTGGATTGCATCACCGTAACGCCACGTTGGGCAAGCTCGGATAATCACATGCCCATTGATCTTTGGAAAAAAATTCTGAAAGGAAAGAACGTTACGCTTGCGGCGGGACAGGAAATTCTGATCGGCGCTTATAACCGACGCGGATTTTTACCTCAATATAATACCTATGAAACGGCGATTGCGACGGCTTGCACACATCATTTTCAAAAAGCGGATGCCATCTATCTTTTCAATTATATGGATGCCATCAAAAAAGAGGAATCTTTGAAAACCGCTGACGGCAGAGATTATTCTCTTTGTCTGGATCGGGATATTTATAAAAAATTTTTGTGTACGGCAGGGGATTACGATTCTGCCGCGGCGGCACACCGCCGTCATCTGGTAACGTATAACGACGTGCATGCCATAGGCGTGGCAGCAAGAAAACAATTGCCCGTCCGTTTGTCGGGCAAAAGGGAAAATCCAACGGGATTTTCCGCGCTTCGCATTGCGACGGGAAAAATTTCCCCCTCGCAATGCGTTTCCGTGATTCTCGGTTTTTCTGCGGGAGCAACGTTTGAAACGGAAGATCTGCGCGTGTATCTGAATGCCAAGCCTTGCCGTTTTGCGGGAGAACAAGCGCCTTACGCTCAGCAATATCCTGATATGAAATATTACCGTTTCGAAGCGGAAAATAACGGAAACTTTTCTCCCGTATCCGTCATCGAAGTGGGCGTTTGCGAGGGAAGAACGGAATTGCATTGGGCTGAAATTGAAATCAGTGAAGAAAAATAAAGGGGAATATCCATGGTTCGGTTAAAAAAGTTTCTTTTTCGTGAAAAATATGCGTTGGGCGCGTTTGGTATTACGTTACTTTCACTCTTCATCTACGCGATTGCTGCGGAGATTGCGCCGTTCGGTAAAAACGCGCTTCTTTCCATGGACTTGCACGGACAGTATTATCCGATGATGATGCAAAAACTCCGTGATTTCTTTTCGGTTTGGTCATGGAACGGATCGCTCGGTTTTTCTTCTGCCGCGCAGAGCGCGTATTATACCAATAGTATTTTCTTGCTTTTGATGGCTCCTTTTTCGGGATATGCGCGCGTTTGTGCTTTGGATCTGATGATATTTTTCAAGATTTCACTTTCGGCGGCATTTTTTGTTTATTATCTCGAAAAGAAGTTTGAAAGATATGACGTTTTCTCCATGGTGTTCGGCGTTGCATATGGACTCAGCGCTTATTTGACAGCTTATATTTTACAGCCGATGTGGCTGGACGTCGTTTTGCTCTTGCCTTTGATTTTGGTTGCGCTTGACCGCTTGACGGAAGGAAGAAGTCCGATTCCTTATATTCTTTTGCTTGCGCTTGCCATTTTTTCGAATTTCTATATTTCGTGGGCGGTTTGTATTTTCCTTGTTCTGTGGTTTGTCGTTTCCTTGATTGAGGGGAAGAAAAGAAGTTTTCGAAATCTTTTTCATACGACGGCTGTTTTCGGTTTGAGTTCCTTGGCGGCGGGCATGCTTTGCGCAGTTACGCTTTTTCCTTTGATTTCTCACATGGACCATTGGATTTCGTCTTCCATCGGTTTTGATGAGCCTGCCGAATGGTATCATGAAATTTCGGAAATCGTCGATTCCTTTTCATTTGGTTTGCGCTCTTCCTGGGAGTTTGGTCCCGCGAACGTTTTTTGCGGTTCGGCAGTACTCTTTTTTGCAGTTGCATTTATACTGAACAAAGAAATTTCGATCAGAAAAAGGATTGCATTCACGTCACTTGCGGTTTTGCTGTTTGTTTCTTTTGAATTCAATGTTCTGGATTTCATCTGGCACGGGTTGCATTTTCCGAATCAGCTTCCCGGAAGACAAAGCTTTTTGTTTATTTTTCTGATTTTGCTTATGAGTTATGAAACTGTTGTTTTCCGAAACGGATTGACTGTGCCGCGCTTGCTTTTTTCTTTTTGGGCTGCATTCGGATTCTTTTTTATCGGCTTACAGAAGAGTAAAAATGCCGAGGGAAGATTTGTTTCCGTTTTGATCGTTGCGGCAGTGTTTGTTTTTCTGATTATTATGACTGCCATGAAAAACAAGGAAAGCTTGATTCGTTTTGCGAATTGCGCGCTGGTTTTTGTTTTGCTTGCGGATGTTTGTGTCAACGGTATTTACGTTCTTTGCCGATACAGCAGGATTTCCGACGGCGCTTTGTATGCAAAAGAAGCCGGACTTCTGGAAACGTATACGGAAAAATATGAAAGCGGAAAGAAAGATTTTTACAGAACGGAAACCGTTTCGAATTTTACGTTCAATCCGGGACAGATTTACGGAATGAAAGGAATTTCCTATTATTCTTCCACGATGAACGGGAATATCTATCATTTGTTGGAAAGACTCGGAAACCGCGTTTATGCAAAGAATGTCAGTTCGGTATATATTCCCACGCCGTTGCAGGATATGATGTTTGGGGTACGCTATTATTATATGAGAGGAAGCAGAAGCTTGTCTTATGGAAAAGTTCTGGAAAAGGACGGCTCGCTTTCCGTTTATGAAAGCCCTTATGCGCTCCCCGTTGCTTATGCAGTGGATTATGATATTCTGAATATTGAAAAAACCAAAAAAACGGGAATTGATTTGCAGGAAAGATTTCTCCGCCTGGCAAGCGGTTCCTCCTCACGTCTTATTCGTGAAAATGAGTATATGGATATGACGGTTTCCAACGGAACGATTCGGGGCGATTATATTTATGCAAAAGATGCCGAAAGCGAAGTGACCTATACCGTGGAATTTGAAGTTGCCGAAAAAGGATATTTTTTTCTGGATTCCGATTTTACGGTAGGGAATTATGAAATCCACGTCAATGGATTGAAGATGCGTACAGGTGCCTGCGGTGCGGATACTTTGATTGATGTCGGCTATCTTTATGAAGGTAATACGGTTTCCGTGACGGTTAGGGTAAAAGGTTATTCCGTGATTCTTTTCGGAATGCGTGCGTATACGATGCCGAAAAAGGACTTGGAAGCAACGTATAACAAGCTTTCCGAGCAGGGCTTGCAAGTGGAATCCGCGTCGGATACCAAAATCAAAGGAACGGTTACGGTAAAAGAAGACGGCGTTCTTTACGCTTCCATTCCTGCGGAAAACGGTTGGGAAGTCTATATTGACGGGGAAAAACAAAAGACCTACGATCTTGGCATGGGACTTTTGTTCTGTGATATCCAAGCGGGAACGCATACGGTGGAATATCGTTACCGCGCACCCGGTTTGGCGCTCGGACTGACCGTTTCTGCCGTAACGGCGCTCGGTATCGCGGCATTCGGTATTTTCGTTTACGGGAAAAAACTGAAAAAGAAAGCTGCCGAAAGTACGGACGAAACAAATTAAAAATTTTTATTTGAGATGCAGAAAATCCCCGATAGTTAATCTGTCGGGGATTGATCTTTATGTGAAGTTTTTTTCAATAAAGCTTTTTGCGCGGTAACCCAATAAAAAGAAGGTATCGTCTGTTTTTAGGAGCACGCTCAAATGCTTACCGTTTTGTTGTTTGGAAAGGGAGATTTCATTTTGTTCGAAAATATAGCAACCCAAATCCCGTTCGCCATGAAGAAATCCGTTTTTCAAATCGGCGGTTATGCGTAATTCATCTTGAACGAAAAAGATGCATACGTCATGATTTTTGAATTTCCGGTCTGTTGCATCGAAACATTTGGTAATGATATACGGTTCTTGAAAATGATAATAAACACGTAAATGCCAACAAGCTTTTGCAAAAATTTCTTTTTTCATTGTTGGCAAGGAGAAAGAGCGGAGTTTTTTCCATAGAGGCGACGTTAAGTAAAAAGTCAAAATGCCGCTGATGATGAGAAAGATCAGACCAAGGATAATTTTTCCGATGATTGCGAATATTGCCCAAAACCAAACCGTCGGTTGAGGAATCGCGCGAATCAGACGAAGTGCCGGCATCATACAGAAGAAAAAAATGACGGTTGAACAAAACTTGATGAGCATTTTCCATGTCGTTTCTTTGCGAACGATTTGTTTTTCACGTTTTGACAAAGTTTTGTATTGCTCTGTCAGCGCATTATTTTTGTTCTCGCCGGTATTTTCATATTTGAAATATCTCATGGGAAGATCCTCCTTTTGAAAAAATTCAAAGTTGCCATTGCTGTTGTTTTCTCAGTTTTTCCCGAATACGTTCCAAAAAGCTTTCAGGCTCCAGCGCTTTGACCATGGGACCGAAGGATAAAATACGGATGACCAACTCCGCTTCGTCGTTCGGGTCGTAGCAAAGACGGAGGATATATTCGTTTTTACCGATGCGCTCGGTTTGCTTTTCAAAATGCGCAAAATGAAGCATGGCGCGTTCCAAAGCGTTTCGTTCATCATGAACCGAAAGTACGAGAGTTTGTTTCGGCGGATTTATTACCGCTCCGGAAAGCTTACCGAAATAAGGTTCGCAGGAAATAATTTTAGAAAGATTGACCGTTTGAACCCGACGCACACCGCTGACAAGCAAGCGGAATTTATCGTCTTTTTCCGAATACTCAAGCTTTTCGGGCATACAGCCGAATGTGCGGATACCGCCGCGAGTGCCGATTTTCAGAAATAAGGGCGTTTTCGTGCGGACTGCGTGCAGAATCGTACGGAAGCGTTCGATATAATTGGGATCGTCAAAAGGATCTCCGTTTGTATAGCGGTCGTAGATCCGATAATCCTCCGATGTGAAAAGCGGTTCGATTTCTTCCAACCCGTCGGCTTGAAAATCGAATAAGCGTATGCGCGGATCAAGCGAAATTGCTTTCAGCCATCGCTTTTGTATCAGTGTCAACGGCATGGAGGGCGGGTGTTTCAGAGGGGTTGACATATCATGGCGAAGTAAATGCCATTTTTCGTTTTTCAGCGCGGGCAAAACGGTAAGCGCGCTTTCTCCGAACGCACATTTCCGCACCAGATTCTGTAAATCCTTTTCTTGGGGGTGTTCCGAAAGAATTGCCGTGATGATTTTTGCCGTCGTCTGATAATATACACCGTACCATTCCTTAAAAATCATGTTTTTTCCTCCGTTTCATACATACGATACATATCCCGAAGATCCTTTTTGAAGCGCGTTTCCAAACGGGGATTAGAAAAATGAATTTCCGTAATACGGCAGATGAAGCTTCGGATCCATGGAATCATTTCGCCTGCATCGTATACCTCTGCGGAAAAACGGTATGTATCTTTTCCGATTTTTTCCACCGTTCCCACGCGCTTTTCACGTTCTAAACGTTCGGGGATGTAATCTTCGCCGCTTTCAACCTTGATCGTAAATTCCACGCACTCCGTTTTCATATTTCTTTTCAAGGGGAGTGTTACGCCCCACATTTTTTTCTGTATGATATCCAATTCGGCGCGGAGTTCGGAAAAACGCGGCGTGATTTCTTCTGCTTTTACGTCGGATAAATAATCTATGCGCAGAGCCCGAAAGAGATTGCCTTCGGGTTGATAAGCAATCAAATGCTGCCTGCCGTTTTGCGCGCTGATGAAAATGCGCAGAGGAATCAGACGGAGCCGCTTCGGTTCGTCTGTGTGGCGCGCAAGATTAGAAACGGTAACGATCCGTTCTTCTCTCATGGCGCAAAATAAATCGGCGATCACACCGCTGTCCAAAGCTCCTGTGATATAATGATGCTTGAAGGAAAATACGTCTGCATGAGGCGGATATTTATCCAGTAAAAAAGAACCGATGACACCGCAGGGCGCGATTTCCGAATAAAAATCCAGAAAGGAAAGATCTCTTCCCAAAGCCGTATCTTCGGCGCGCCGATAAAAAATGCGCCGACCTCTTTTTTCGCCGATCAGCAAACCTTCCTTTTCATATTCTTTTAATTTTTTTCTAACGGTTGATTCATCCAAAATCGGAGGTTTGTCAAATCCGAAGAAATATGCAAGCGTTGCTTTTTCCGTGATCTGTGAAACGGAAAGGGAAGTGTCCGGATCGTGAAGCATATCAAACAAAATGAAATGGAAAGTAATGTCCAGATCGGTAAAACTTTTTGCTTTCCATGCGCGGTAAAAGGGATTGTGGGCATTGCTTCTGCTGTCAATGGAAAGAAACGTGTTTTTTCCTTCCGCCGTTCGGGTGAAGCGCATATAGTCGCCGAGCCAGCTTTCCATGCGTCTGCGTTCATCATCGTAGGAACGCGCGCTTTTTTGAGAATATTCCTCTCTGCTTTTGAATCCGAAAACGTAAAATTCACGCATATAGGAACGAATTTTTTCAAAATTTTTGATGAGTTCGTGATAGGATGACATTCTGCGCGCCTTTCTTTGGGATAATTTCTTTTATTAAAATATTCTAACACGGAAAGACAAATTTTTCAAGGAAAAAAAGCTGCGAAATGGGAAACGCCCACCGGGAAAGTTTTTCGCAATTTCCATTATATGAAAATAAAGGGAAATCCGCGTACAAAACAGATTTCCCTTCTTCAAAAAATTTGATTCCAATATTAAAAGTCGTGGAGCAACTTCAGCGCATAGGCTTCTTCGTAAGAAGGAAGCTCCTTTACCGCGCCGAATTTTTCCAATTTTGAAAGCAACAGGTCGATATTGTTGCCGTATACTTTGCAAAGTTTGCCGTATTCCACGCTTACGCCGCTGTTTGCTTCCGTGAGCCAAATGCCCGGATACGGTTCGGGGCGTTCGCTGTAAAACAAAATACCGTTCCATTCATAAGGATATCCGAATCTTTGTCTGCGGTAATGCGCGCCGAGATCTGTTCTGAAAGATGCGAAAAACGGTTTTTTGATGTTTGCGGCTTTTTTGATGAAGGCTTCTTCATCAACCTCGCGGTATGAAATGTTGTTTTCGCGCGCATATTCGATCGCATACGAGCCCTTGAGTCCTTTGATGTTCAAATATTCACAACCTCGGAACACGCGCTTGCCGATTTTGGTTACGCTTGGCGGAATGAATACGGTGTTGATTTCACTGTTTGCAAAAGCATCGTCTTCAATTTCGGTTACGGTTTCGGGCAGAAGTACGTCGGCAAGTTCTGAAGCTTCAAAAGCATTTTCCCATATAGTTTCCACACCGTAAGGGACGGAAAAATCTCCGTATTTTTTCGGAGGGCAAAAAATTAAAGCTTTGCCATCCGTTGAAAACAGTGCGTCATCATAAACCTTTGCCGCAGTGCAACCTTTTTCAACCACAAAAGATTCCAGATTCGGAATCTGTATAAAAGCGTATCTGCGGATGCATTTGATATTGTTGGGAATCACAATGGTTTTTGTTTTCATGTAATCATCCCAATGCTTTAATTCATACTTGTTATCTACGGGAATTCGCTGAGGACTGAATGGATTAAAACAGTTTTCTCCAATTGTGTGAACGTTATCGGGAATCACAATTTCCTCATGATTGTAACCGGGTATGTATTTTTGCAATACACCGTCTTCAATGACTTTGATGTAAATAGCCATGGCAACCTCCAACATGACAATATCCTATATATAAAATTATAACACATATTTTTCGAATTTCAATACCTCCGTCATACAATATTTCCAAATTTTTCTGTTTTTTGAACATATATTTTGTATGTAAAGTTTCAGCTTTTTCAAAGAGAGCTGATTTCGCAGCTTTTTTTCCGTGAAAAAAATTTCTTTCCATGGTAAAATATGCTTGCAAATGGTTTTCTATGCTTGTGTATGTATTCACAGCGGTGCGCGGGGAGATTCCGAAGCGTATGCCGAAAGCCGTTTGTATGCGGGTTCAAGTCCCGCGGCATACAGAAAAGTATGTTTCATGGTTGAAATTTGTTGCAGCAGCAACACCAAAAACGGTACGCGAAAGCGTGCGAGAACGTTTTATTAAAATTGGATGATAGCCGAAAAAGGGTATCATCCGCAAAAAAGCGCATGAAACAAAAGGATATTCCGCCGATGGCAACGTCCGATGGACCTTGCCCGAGTGCAGATACCGCTTGCGGAGCTTTCAAACGGAAAAGGATTGAGAGAAAGTAAGCTTAAGCGCGCGGCCGTCGGTCGGACGTGAATATCCGATAAACCATTCATGCAAGGAGGAGAAGACGATGAAAAAAATAATGATCAGCGAAAATCAAAAGGGTTTGCTTTTTCAGAACGGAAAATATCTCCGTTTTGTGGGGGCGGGAAAATATTATTTGTTCGGCGGCAGAGAAATGGAGATTCTGGATATCGAAATGCCGCTTTTCTCGGAAAAGTGCCGTCTTGAACACTTGCTTGCCGATGAAAAACTGAAAAATCAGCTCGCGACGCTTACAGTAGGCGATGAAGAATATGCCATTCACTACGTGGACGGTCAATTCAAAGAAATCCTGGAAAGCGGTCGATACGCCTTCTGGAAAGATGCGGGAGAACATACTTTTCAGATGACGGACGTTTCCACGCCGGAGGTTTCTTCCGATATTCCCGCTTATATTTTCAAAAAATGTTTTCCGCGTTATTATCAGAAAGCGGAAGTTGCCGATCATCATAAAGGTCTTTTGTTTTGGGACGGAAAACCGCAGAGATCGCTGGAACCGGGCGTGTATTATTTTTGGAATATGGGTACAAAAGTTGAGGTTTGCTGTGTGGATATGAGATCCGCTCAATTGCAGGTCGCAGGGCAGGAAATTTTGACGCAGGATAAAGTAACCTTACGTATCAATTTCGTGTGTCGATACCGCATATTGGATCACGTCAGAATTTTAACGGAAATTCAGGATTTCAGAGAACAGCTTTATACGGAGGCGCAGATGTTGCTTCGGGAATTTATCGGAAAATATAAGCTGGACGAAATTCTTGAAAACAAGGAGAAAATTGCGGAAACCGTCTTTGAAAAATTGAAAGCGTACGGCGAAAAAATTTATCTTTCCGTCACAGAAGCGGGAATTAAAGATATCATTCTTCCGGGGGATGTCAGAGAGATCATGAATACGGTTTTGGTTGCCGAAAAGCGTGCGCAGGCAAACGTAATTGCGCGCCGTGAAGAAGTGGCATCCACGCGCTCTTTGCTCAATACCGCCAAACTGATGGAAGAAAATCAAACGCTTTTCAAACTGAAAGAAATGGAATATATGGAACGTATCTGTGAGAACGTAGGAAATATCACGTTGAGCGGAAACGGTAATATTATCTCCCGCTTGGCGGAGCTTCTTTGCGCAGAGCCGACGGGGAAAGGAGGAACGTCATGACGGAAATCAAAGGAAAATACAATACGGCAAAATGCTATACCGATGCGTTGGAAGATATTGCATACGAACAGATTCTTTCCGTTTGTAATGAAAGAGCATTTTTAGATTCAAAAATTCGAATCATGCCCGACGTTCATGCGGGAAAAGGATGTACGATCGGAACGACTATGACAGTTACGGATAAAGTGGTTCCCTCTATGGTCGGCGTAGATATCGGTTGCGGAATGTATACCGTTCTTTTGGAAGAAAAAGAGATTGATTTTGAAAAACTCGATGCGGCGGCGCATTCTGTTCCGAGCGGAAAAGAGGTTTGGGATGCAAGAAATGAAAGGTTTGATTTGACAAGGCTTCGCTGTTACAGAGAACTCAAGGATACCAAACGTCTGGAACGCAGTTTGGGAACGCTCGGCGGAGGCAATCATTTTATAGAAGCGGATATAGATGAAGCCGGAAATTTGTATCTTGTAATTCATTCGGGAAGCCGTAATCTCGGCAAACAGGTGGCGGAATATTATCAAAAGCTTGCCGTGGATTTGAATCTTGGAAAAGAAGAATATTTCAAAAAGAGAGAAGAAATCATCCGCGTTTATAAAGAAGAGGGAAGAAAAACGGAAATTCAAGGCGCATTAAAAACGCTGGAAAAAGAATGGATTGCGAAAGAACCGACTTTGCCTGCCGATCTTTGTTTCCTTTACGGTTCTTATATGGAGGACTATTTGCACGATGCAAAAATTTGTCAGGATTTTGCTCGGCGCAATCGGGAAAAAATTGCAGAATTTCTGATGGAACGTATGGGATGGCGCACGAAAGAAGCGTTTCACACCATGCACAATTATCTGGATACGGATGAAAAAATTCTCCGAAAGGGCGCAATCTCTGCCAAAACGGGCGAAAAAATTTTAATTCCCATCAATATGCGTGACGGAAGTTTGCTTTGTCTGGGAAAGGGGAACGGCGATTGGAATTTTTCCGCGCCTCACGGAGCGGGCAGAAAAATGTCAAGATCAAGCGCATTCGAACGTCTGACTATGGCGGAATATGAAAAAGAAATGCAAGGAATTTTTTCAACTTGTGTCGTTCCCGATACCTTGGATGAATCTCCCATGGCGTATAAGAGTATGGAAGAGATCGTCGGAAATATTAAACCGACGGCAGAAATCCTTTGCAGAATCCGTCCCGTTTATAATTTCAAGGCAACGGAATAAAATCCGCAAGTACGTATAGACAAGAAAATCTTTTTCTGTTATAATGCTATAATAACATGGGTTCGATAACCAAAGAGCAAAGATTTTTCTTTCGAGGAAATACGCTAAATTCCCATTTATCTTTCTATCGAAACCATGATTTATACGATTATAAAAGAGAAAGGGACGTTTTTATGAATCTGACAGAAATTCAGCAATCCGCAAACAGCGGATGGAACACGTATTATAACGATAATATTCTTTCGCACGTTCTTCTGCCGTACGGATTTTCCATCCATTTGAGTTTCAGAAAAAAATCAAGCGGTGATATTTTGCGTTCTTTGCTTATCAACAGAGAATCTCCCGTTCGTGTGGACGTAAGAAGCATTGACGGAAGTTATACTTGTTTGCATATCCGGCACGGAAACATTCCGATCAAGGTGGAAAGCGCGGTGAAGGATGAGCAACAGATCATTCTCGTAACACCCGAAGGATATTATACCGCGGATGAACAGCTTATTGTTGAAACGGCGTTTCTTTGGGGATGCGACGGAACACTCATCAAAGAAAAAGGAATGCTCGGCGCGGTCTGTCCCGATGGCAAACGTATTCAGCTCTATTCCAATACAGCTCCCTGCGATTTCTATTTGCCGGAATTGACCTCTCCCTCCATGTTTTTTACGATGAACGCACCGATTGTGATTGCTACGTTTCCTTGCACGACGTTGGAGGCGTGCAACATTCTGGGGGAGTCTCGCCGCGCGGTTCTGGATGAATCGCAAAAATATGGCAGCCATACAAAAACGTATCAGGCGGTGCAGAGCGCTTTGGGATGGAATACGATTTATGATCCCATCAAAAAACGTGTGTGTACGCCCGTAACACGAAACTGGAACAGAGGAAAAACAATCAATCTTTTCTGCTGGGATACCTTTTTCGGGGCAATGATGCTTTCTTTGGAAAATGAAAAATTCTGTAAACTCAATCTCAAGGCGATCCTCGATGAAATGACTGCCGACGGTATGATACCGAATGCACAGGGGAGCCATCATTCTCAACCGCCCGTCGGCAGTATGGTAATGAAAGAAATTTATAAGAAAACCGATGACGTTGAGCTTTTGCGTGAAGTGTATCCGTATCTTCTCCGTTGGAATACGTGGTATTATGAAAATCGCATGACCGAAGAAGGGTATCTGTGTTGGGGTACAGGTTCTTACGGTAAAGAAAAAGAAGACCTTTTCGGCGCAAAATGTGAATCGGGTATGGATAATTCTCCGATTTTTGACGATGCGGTATACGATGAAACAAGCGGACTTTGCATGATTGCGGATGTCGGTCTTTCGGGACTTTTTATCAAGGATTGCCGTTTGCTGATTTATTTCTCAAACATTCTCGGATATTCCGAAAACGTAACGAATCTGGAACTTCGTATGGAACGCGCGCAAAAAGCGTTGAATACGCTTTGGAATGAAGAAGATGGCATTTTTGAAAATTTGGATCTTGTTACGCATAAATTCTGTCATCGTCTTTCGCCGTTTAATTTCTTCAGCCTCTTTTCTCCCGTTGTCAGCGAGGAGCAGAAGCAAGCGATGGTAAAACGGCATCTTTTGAATGCATCGGAGTTTTGGGGAGAATACGTACTTCCTTCCGTCAGCAGAAAAGACCCTGCCTTTGCGGAACAGCATTATTGGCGCGGACGGATATGGGGACCGCTCAACGCAATCGTTTACCATGCCTTGAAAGATGCAAAGCTTTATAACGAAGCGAAGCTTCTTGCTGAAAAAAGTGAAACTCTTATGCTGAAAATCTGGGAAAAAGAAAGCCGTATTTATGAAAATTACGGTGCTTCCGACGGTATGGGTAACAGCGCGCGCCAAAGTGATGCATTTTATCACTGGGGCGCGTTGCTCGGCTATATTGCGATCGATGCTGAAAATCTGAATGTTGAGAATCTTTCCTCGTTTTCGTAACTCAAAAGGACCTTGTTCATTCTGAAAATGAACAAGGTCCAATGTTTTTAACTGTGGAAATATAGAAAATCCGAATCAAAGTCCCATCTTTTTGAGCAAGAGCTTGGAACAATCGAGCTGGTTGGGGATATTGCCGTTTTCGTCACGAACGCGCCAGATGTCGGGAGTGATTTCGTCAGCAACATACATTTTGCCGCTTTCGTCATAACCAACTTCAATCTTGAAGTCGATCAAAGTGAGACCCATGGGAGCCAATTCGTTTTTGAGAACTTCGCCTACGCGAGCAACGATACCGAGTGCTTCGTCATACTGACCTTCTTTGAGAAGACCTTTCATGATGCAGAGACGTTCGCTGATCAGCGGGTCGCCCTGGATGTCATCTTTCAAAGTAACTTCTGCGTAAGGAGGATTGAATACGATGCCTTCGGGCAAAGTAAAGCGGCGGCACATGCTGCCTGCGGTAAAATAACGGAGAACGAATTCCAATTTAGGAACGGTCAGTTTGCGAACCTGCATCAAGCCCTTATCAACGTCAGCCATGATGTAGTGAGTGGGAATACCGTTCTTTTCCATCAATTCAAAGAAATATTTGGAGATTGCAAGACCGATTTTGCCTTTGCCTTCAACGCTGCCGCCAACGGTGTTGGAACCGGGGTCGAATACGCCGTTTTCACCTGTCATGCTGTCTTTGAAGAGAAGATGTACGATGTTTTTTTCTTCGTCGAGAAGAACGTCTTTTGTTTTACCGGTATAGAGGGTTTTCATAAATATACACTCCTTTTATAGATTGATGCAGGTTGTTTGCGCATGGAAAACCGCTTTGATTTTGATCTGCGCGAAAATCTCTGTTCCTGCTTTTTTATTATAAATGATTTATTCGTTATTGTCAATAAGTGGCACATGAAAATATGCAGTTTTTGCACAAAAATTTTGAGGAAAACGCTTGACAACATACCCCATGGGGGTATATAATAAATAACAGAAAGGATGTGTTGCAATGGAAGAAAAATGCTATTGCTCTCATAAAACAAAGGAGCGTTCCGAGGAAGAATATAAAAAATTGATTCACCGCCTGAACCGCATAGAAGGCCAGGTTCGCGGAATTCGCAAAATGGTAGAAAACAGCGCATACTGCGCGGATATTCTGCTGCAGGTCAGCGCCGTCAATGCAGCTCTGAACGCTTTTAATAAAGAATTGTTGGCAAATCATATACGAACTTGCGTGGCGGAAGATATTCGCGGAGGAAAAGACGAAACGATTGATGAATTGGTTGACATCTTGCAAAAATTGATGAAATGAGGAGAATTTCATGGAAAACGGAATTTTTGGAACGGGAATTCTGATTGCGGTTTTTGCGGTAGCGCTTTTTGTCGCGTTACGTACGACGATAAAACGTTTCGGCTTAAAACGCAAATGCTGCGGAGGCAAGAAGCCCGAAAAAAGAGAAGAGAAAGCATTGGATTTTGAACCGATTTTTGAAATTATTGTCCGCATTGACGGTTTGTGCTGTGAAGATTGCGCAATCAGAGTGGAAAATGCTTTTAACCGCATGGCAGAGGTTTCGGCAAAAGCTTGCCATCACGAAAAAAGAGCGGTTTTGTTGCTTGGTAAAGAACCGGATGAAACGAAAATTCGTACGGTCGTTTCCGATTGCGGGTTTGCGGTTACGGAGATACAAACGAAAAGGCTATAACAACGAAAGGGTGAGAAAAGAATGGAACAATACCGTGTTACGGGAATGACCTGCGCGGCGTGCAGCGCGCGCGTGGAAAAAGCGGTTTCCGCGGTGGAAGGCGTGGAATCCTGTACGGTCAATCTTTTGACAAATTCTATGAACGTGGAAGGAAAAGCGAATGCCGAAACGATTATTTCGGCGGTGGAAAAAGCGGGGTACGGCGCTTTCCTGAAAAATGCCGAAGAAGCGAAAAAAGAATCTTCCGAAAAAAAAGTGACTGAGGATCGGGAAACGCCGCGCTTGAAAAGACGGTTGTTTTCTTCCCTGATCTTTTTGACTGTTTTGATGTATATTTCCATGGGGCACGTGATGTGGGGATTCCCTTTGCCGACATTTTTGTCGGAAAATCCTCTTGCCATCGGACTTTTGCAGATGTTGCTTTCGGCAGCCATTATGATCATCAATCAGAAATTTTTTATAAGCGGTATGAAAGGCTTGTTCCGAGGTGCTCCGAATATGGATACGTTGGTTTCCATCGGCTCGGGCGCATCGTTTTTGTATAGCGTTTGCGTTCTCTTTTCCATGACGGCGGCACAGATGAACGGCAATACCGAAGCAGTTTTCCACGGCTTGCACGATTTTTATTTTGAGTCGGCGGCAATGATCCTGACCTTGATTACGGTCGGAAAAATGCTGGAAGCGAGAGCCAAGGGAAAAACGACGGATGCGCTTGCGGGATTGATGAATCTTGCGCCCAAAACAGCAACGGTTCTGCGCGGCGGAAAGGAAATTTCCGTTCCGGCAGAAACGCTGAAGAAAGGGGATATTTTTCTTGTCCGTCCGGGCGAACACATCCCTGCGGACGGTATCGTTCGGGAAGGACACAGTGCTGTTAATGAATCTGCGCTGACGGGAGAAAGTATTCCCGTTGACAAAGAAACGGGTGATTCCGTTTCTTCGGGAACGACGAATGAATCGGGATTTTTGAAATGCGAGGCTACCCGAACGGGAGAGGATACTTCGCTTGCGCAGATCATTCGCATGGTCAGCGATGCTTCGGCGACAAAAGCGCCGATTGCGAAAATTGCGGATAAAGTTTCCGGTGTTTTCGTACCTACAGTCCTCACGCTGGCGGCGCTTGCGACGGCAATCTGGCTGATTGTGGGAGAAACCGTAGGATTTGCTCTTTCCATGGGCATTTCCGTTCTTGTCATCTCTTGTCCTTGTGCGCTCGGTCTTGCTACGCCCGTTGCCATTATGGTGGGGACGGGAAAAGGCGCGAAAAACGGAATTCTTTTCAAAAACGCAACGGCTTTGGAAGAAACGGGTAAAGTGAAAACCGTCGTTTTGGATAAAACGGGAACCGTCACGAGCGGAAAACCCAAAGTGGTATCTTTGCATCCCGCCGAAAATATATCGGAAACGGAACTCCTTTCTCTTGCGTATCACTTGGAAAATCTCAGTGAACATCCTCTTGCAAAAGCCGTTCGTGAAAAAGCGGAATCTCTCGGCATGAAAGCGGAATCCGTTACGGACTTTGAAGTGTTCCCCGGAAACGGCTTGCGTGCGCGTTGGAACGGAGAACTTCTGTGCGCGGGCAATCTTGCGTTTGCCGAAAACTATACGACGGTTTCCGCTTCCGTACAAAAAGAAGCACAAACACTTTCCGATGAAGGAAAAACACCGATTTTTCTTGTTCACGGAAAAAGCTATCTCGGAATGATCGCCGTTGCGGACGTGATTCGTGAAGACAGCATGGAAGCCATTCGTGAACTTCATGAAATGGGGATCCGCGTGATTATGCTGACGGGCGATAACGAACGTACTGCCGCCGCCATCGGAAAAGAAATCGGTGCGGATGAAGTGATTGCAGGTGTTTTGCCCGACGGAAAAGAAGCGGTGATCCGCTCGCTTTGCGAAAAGGGAAGAACGGCGATGGTCGGAGACGGTATCAACGATGCGCCTGCGCTGACCCGCGCGGATATCGGAATTGCCATCGGAGCGGGAACGGATATTGCCATGGATGCTGCCGATATCGTTCTGATGAAAAGCCGTCTTTCTGATGTTCCTGCCGCAATCCGTCTCAGCCGCGCAACACTGCGTAATATCCGACAGAATCTTTTCTGGGCGTTTTTCTATAACATCATCGGTATACCGCTTGCGGGAGGAGCATGGTATCCCCTCTGGCATTTGAAGCTCAATCCCATGTTCGGCGCGGCGGCGATGAGCTTATCCAGCTTTTTTGTTGTGAGCAACGCATTGCGTTTGAATTTTATAAAAATGCGCAATACGAAACAAAATAATCAAAATATCCAAACGGAGGAAAAAAACATGGAAAAAACAATGAAAATCAAAGGTATGATGTGCAAGCATTGCGAAGCGAGAGTGAAAAACGCTCTGGAAGCTTTGCCTGAAGTCAGCGAAGCGGTTGTCAATCATAAAAAAGATACAGCCAAAGTAAAGCTTTCTGCGGAAATTGCGGACGACGTTCTTAAAAAAGCCGTTGAAGACCAAGGTTATCCCGTGCTTGAAATCAAATAAAGAAAATTTTTGATACGGCGATCAATTTCTGCGTTTTTTTGCGACGTCTTTTGAAAAAAACGTACTTTATATGCAGAAGCCCTTGATGTGAGCGAAAAAGAGAGGTTTTGTTTCCAGCCTCTCTTTTCTGTGTTGTTATAAGGGAAAATCCGCGTGTGAAAGGACGTGTTTTTATGGAAAGAAAAATCGGTTCCGCTTTTACGATGGAAAATACCGTATGCCGATTGTTTGCCGCTTGGTGCAGTTTCGCTTTTTATCTTTTGCTGACGTCAAAAGGAAGCTTTCTTCAATTGGAGTATGCGCAAACGTTTTCTTTGCTTTTTTCGGTGCTCATCATACTTTGTATTTTTTTGGTTTGTTCTGTGATTCATATCGTTTCAAAAAGAGAAGAAACGGATTCTTGGTTTTTGCTGATTGGCGCAACACTTTGTGTAACGTATTGGCTGTACAAAGGCGAAGGGATAAAGAATAAATTTCTTTTTTTGATGGCTGTCATTGCGGTTTACGGAATATTTGTTGCGTATTTCATAAAAAAGAACAGTTCTTTTTTTGAAAAAATCATTCCGGGGAAAAGAACGGTTTGGTGCTTTACTCTCGTTTGCGGTTTGTTTTGCGGAACCGTTATCGGGACGGTTACCTCTTTGCGGTATCTGACTTTTTCCGCGCCGAATTTTGACTTCGGAATTTTTGTCAATATGTTTCACAATATGAAAGAAACGGGACTTCCCGACGTTTCCTGTGAACGTGATGTTCTGATGTCGCATTTTGCCGTACATATTTCACCGATTTATTATCTGCTTTTGCCGTTTTTCGTCATGTTTCCATCCCCGCTGACTTTACAGATCGGTCAGGCAATCGTTGTTGCTTCCGGTGTCATTCCGGTATTGTTTTTATGTCGGCAATATAAGCTTTCTCCGAAATCGTCCACGGCAATGGTGTTTTTGTACGCATTACATCCCGTATTATCCACAAGCTGTTTTTATGATATCCACGAGAACTGTTTTCTTGCGCCGCTCTTGCTTTGGTTGTTTTATTTTTTTGAACGAAAACAATATATTCTTATGTACGTATTTTCTTTTCTGACGCTGAGCGTTAAAGAGGATGCCGCCGTTTATATTTTGATTTTTGCGTTTTATCTGTTGCTTTCCAAGCGGAGCGTTTGTCACGGTGTTTCCCTTTGTGTGATTGCATTGGCTTATTTCGGTGTTGCGCTTACGGTTTTGCAGAAAATGAGCGCATATTACGCAGAATTTTATGCAAATCAAACGCCGAATCCGCAGATCGAAGGTCCAATGCTGAACCGTTTTGAAAATTTGATTTTTGAAAAAGAAGACGGTCTGCTCGGCGCGCTGAAAACCGCATTTTTTAATCCCGGTTATTTTTTAACACAACTTTTTCAAACAAACGGAAATACATGGGAAAAACTGACGTACTTCTTTCAAATGCTTTTGCCGTTGGGGTTTCTGCCTTTTCTTACCGGAAAAGTTTCGCGCTTTCTTCTGATTTCTCCCATTCTGCTCAATCTGCTGACGAATTACGCTTATCAATACGACGTCGGCTACCAATATCATTTCGGCATTCTTGCTTTTTTCATCTATGCCTGTGTGATGAATCTTTCCGAGTTGCAGATATCTCTGCGAAGAAATCTGCTTGGCTTTGCCATTGCCGCTTGCTTTTGTTTTTATGTTGTTTATATCCCGTCCAATCTTGCGTATTATCAAAAAGCTTGGAACGCGAAAAAAGATATGTATTTACAAATGGACGAAATTCTGGATTCAATTCCGACGGAAGCTTCCGTTGCCTGTCCCGGATATATTCTGCCGCACGTTGCCAACCGCAGGGAGGTTTACGAGATCTATTATCACGGCAATGCGGGAGACGTGGATTACATTGTTCTTGACGGACGTTCTTCCGTGGATGAGCAACTGTTGAAAACGTTTTTGCGGCAAGGTTATTCGGTTTGGCAAGAATATGAAGGTCTGTTGACGATTTTGAAACGAAAGGAATAGAGAAGATTTTGTTAAAAAACGTGAGTTAGATGATAAAATAAACGGGAATTTACGGGTGTAAAACGAATATGGATTTTATGCGATTGTAGGGACAGGCGTCCTCGACTGTCCGTTACCAAATGAAAAATTTGTATAAAATCCTGTCAACGAGAAGACAACTTCTACAGAAATTCAAATCAACTTTGTTATTTTGCTCGGACCGTCGAGGACGCTGGTCCCTACGAACAAACCCCGAAATTACTCCCGTAAACAATCATTTATCTTTCTATCAAACTCGCGTAAAAAACTGCCCGTGCATTCCGATTGGATGCACGGGCAGTTGGGTTGATGCCGTATGAAGATTTTATTTATATTTTTGATCAAATTCCCAAACGGTTTCTTTTAATTCTTCCGTCAAATAAGAAAGTGCGGTTGCTTTCTGTTCTTCGCTCATACCGTAAAAGGCTTCCGCGACCGAGCCTGCAATAGCGGCAATCGTATCACTGTCTCCACCGATGGAAACGGCATTGCGGACGGTATCTTCAAAAGAATCGGATTCCAGAAAGGCTTGCATGGCTTGCGGAACGCTTCCGCTGCAACTGACGTCGAACGTATAGGAAGGACGAATTTCATCCAGAGTGAAATTCAGGGGGTAGTATGATTCGATAAATTTTTTGATTTTTTCTTTGGAGGCGCCCGTTTTTGCAAGATAAACGGAGCCTGCCGTAACAACAGCGCCTTTGATGCCGTCAGGGTGGTTATGTGTAACTTCAGCGGAAACTTTTGCAAGAGAGAGCACTTCTTCCAAAGAGTTTGCATACCAACCAATGGGGGAAACACGCATGGCAGAACCGTTTCCGAAGCTTTGATAGGGCAGTCTGCTTTTTTTGATCAGCCACCATGAAAAATTTCCGCCGTAGCCTGCGTATGGGTAAGCGTTTCCGTACGTATGCATGGATGTGATCAAAATATCTTGAAATACCTTCAAATCCTGTGTTTTGTCATATTGCAAAAGTGCCTTTGCGACGGCTAACGTCATGACGCTGTCATCCGTAAAATGACAGCCTTTTGCAAATAATTCGAAATTTTTTGTTTTGGTATTTCGGAACTCATAACGAGAACCGACGATATCTCCGAAAATTGCACCAATCATATGAACACCTCAAAAATCTTCCGTTACATGGGCTAAAACATCCTCAATCGGTTCGCGGATGATCAATGCCGCATACGGATCGTAGGGAGTTGGCGTTTGGTTGATAATGACGAAGTTTTTACCCGTAAAATGATGAATCAATCCTGCGGCGGGATAAACGGTCAGGGAAGTTCCGCCCACGATCAACAGATCTGCGCGTTCGATTTCCCTTTGCGCACGGGCAAACGCAAAACCGTCAAGTCCTTCGCCGTATAAAACGACGTCGGGGCGTACGGGTTTTCCGCAACGTTCGCAAACGGGAACGCCGTTTGCTTGCATAATGTAAGAAAGCGGATATTCTTCGTAACAGGAAATGCAGTAATTGCGAAGCACGGAGCCGTGAAGCTCGATTACGTTACGGCTTCCTGCCGCTTGATGTAAACCGTCAATATTTTGCGTGATGACCGACGTTAATTTTCCCATTTGTTCCAATTTTGCCAAGGCCTTGTGCGCGCCGTTTGGTTTGGCGTTGGGATAAAGCATATTTTTCTTATAGTAACGGTAAAATTTTTCGGGATATTTGCGAAGATAATCGCCGCTCAGCATTTCTTCGGGGCTTTCTTCCGTTTCGGAAGGTTCGGTATATAGTCCGCCCGAACCGCGGAAATCCGGAATTCCACTTCCTGTTGAAACACCGGCGCCACCGAAAAAGACGATGCGTTTCGCTTCTTTTATCATGGTTTGAAGAACCTTTTTCTCCATAAAAAACTCCTTTCGTTCCTTGTATGAGAGAGATGCAAAGAAAGTCATTCGGACGAATGACTTTCTGAAAAACGTCAAAAACTGGAAATGCCGTGGCTGTTGACCAGGCCGTCGATCTTTACTCCTGCTTTACATAGGGGGCATTCGCGGTAAGGATGCGTTTCATAGTCGGGGATGTCGTGGCTGTTGTAAATACTGCGGACATGGAAGCCTTCGCATTCTTCCGCGCAGGCGAAAATGGAACAGATTCCAACGGGCAAGCCGTTATAATAGCGAATCGCTTCGATGGCGGATTTTGCCGTATAACCGGTGGAGACCGAAGCAGCCAACACCAAAACGTGCTTGCCGACGATCATCGGTGCGGTGTTATCACGGAAGATCATCTGGCTTCCGCTGGTATATTCGGGAGAAACGACGTAAATGGTGCGATGAGCGTTCATGTTCATATAACCTGCGCGTGTCAGCTCGCTTGCCATGCAAGCTCCCATCACTTCCGTACCGTCCAGACAGAGAATGGTATCTATGATCTGCGTATTTGGGATTTTTGCGCAAAGCAACTGTGCGCCTGCACGAGCTTCGGAGAGACGGTGTTTGGACATCGTGAAATCGATATAATAATTCAAGTGGCTGTGGCTGGTTGCAAAATGGCCTCTTGCGGCGCGCAGGGGAAAATTACTGTGTTTACGGGAAATTTCAATCAGTTGGATTGCCATAGTGTACTCCTCTTGGCGGTTGCTTGGAAAAGCGTACCGTTATTTTAAGATTTTTATAACAAAGGGAATTTGCGAGAATCGAACTCTCGGTTTTGTATGATTCGGAATTAAGGGAAAAGCTGAGACAGGTAAGCGATTTCAGGTGGGGGTTGCCCGCTTTTGTGCAATTATTATAACATGACAAACGAAAGAAGTCAAGTGTATAGTTATATTAAATCACGTGGAAAGGGTTTATTTTTGAAAATTTGTAATTGAAAAATATTCCGTGAGAAGATGGATTTGCAAAAGATACCAGATCTTTTTGCCTTTTCGAAACGTGAAAAAAGTTTACAAAAGTTCTCGTATGTGCTATAATGGAAAACAGAAGCGGAACAGTGCTTTCTTCAAATATGCTTTTGTTTGCTTGATTTTTTGTGTATGCACCAGAATTTTGAACAGATATATTGACAAAAGTGGAAAGAAATATTATAATTATTAATATTGGAGTAATCACCCAAGTATAGAAAATCGCCGTATATACTGCCAAAAAAAGTCGCAATCATGTTGGATTTTCCGTGCTTTGCGCAAGGAATGATTGAAAAATTCAACTGTGGGTTTGAGAAAGAAAGCAATTTCACCGCCAAACGAATCGCACTGTTGATTACCGATGGATTACAGGTATATGCGTAGGGCGAGGGGCCCCCCGTCGCTGCGAAATCAAATGAATAATGTGAGGTAAAAACTATGCTCAAAATTACAGTTTGCATCGGAAGCTCCTGCCACATCAAAGGCTCTCGCCAGGTAGTTGAACAGCTTCAGAATTTGATTGCCGAAAAGAATCTCGGCGGTAAGGTAGAACTTTGCGGTACTTTCTGCCTTGGTAAATGCCAGCAGGGCGTTTGCGTCATGGTCAATGACGACTTCTATTCTGTTTCCCCCGACACGGTAGAGGCATTTTTTGCGGAAGCAGTAGAAGCAAAGGTATAAGCGGATGCTGTTCGTTCAGATTTGTGTCGGCTCTTCCTGTCATCTCAGAGGCTCCATGGATATCGTGGATCTTTTCGAGGAAGCAGTGAAAGAACATCATTTGGAGGACGAGGTCGTGCTTTCGGGCAGCTTTTGCATTGGAAAGTGCAATCTGGTGGGCGTTACCGTTCAGGTTGACGATGATGTTCATGTCGGCATTACAAGAGAGAATTTTGCAGAATTTTTTCGAAAACACATACTTGATGTAATTGAAAACGAAAGGAAGTGGTAACGGCTATGATGACAGTCAAAAATTGTCTGACGCTGAAAAAGTCGAATTGTACGAACTGTTATAAGTGCATTCGTCACTGTCCCGTAAAATCCATCCGTTTTTCAGGTAACCAAGCGCATATCATCGGCAACGAATGTATTTTGTGCGGTCGCTGTTTCGTCGTATGTCCGCAGGATGCAAAGCAGATCGTGGACAGTACCGAAAAGGTAAAAGTGCTGATTCAAAGCGGAGATCCCGTTATCGTCAGCCTTGCGCCTTCGTTCATCGCCAATTATGAAGGTGTCGGAATCGAATCCATGCGCAAGGCGCTCAAAAAGCTTGGATTTACCGACGTCGAGGAAACCGCAATCGGCGCAACGATCGTCAAGAACGAATATGACCGTATTCTCCGTGAAGAAGACAGAGACGTTGTTATCAGTTCCTGTTGCCATTCGGTTAACTTGCTCATTCAAAAATATTTTCCCGCGTTGCTTGAATATCTTGCGGATGTGATGTCTCCCATGCAGGCGCACTGCGCGGATATCAAGAAGAGAATGCCGAATGCAAAAACCGTGTTCATCGGTCCCTGCGTTGCCAAGAAAGATGAAGCGGAATATTATGCGGGTCTGGTCGATGCGGTTCTTACTTTCGAAGAACTGACCAATTGGCTTTCCGCGGAAGGCATTCAACTCGATAAAGGCGTTGAAAATACGCCGGAGAGCCATGCGCGTATGTTCCCGACGACGGGCGGTATCCTGAAAACAATGGACAGAAGCTCCGATGAATATACTTTTATGGCGATCGACGGTGTTGAAAGATGCATTGCTTCGCTTAAGGATATTGCAAACGGAGAAATTCATAAATGTTTCATCGAAATGTCTGCTTGCGAAGGCAGTTGCATAGGCGGTCCCGTTATGGAAAAATATCACATGGCAGACCCTGTCAAGGACTATGTGATCGTTTCGAGATATGCGGGTAAGAAGGACTTTGAAGTTGAACAGCCGGAACCTATGAGCCTGAAGAAGAATATTGCGATGATCGAGCTGATGTCCGTTCAGCCTTCCGAATACGAAATCATGTCGGTTCTCCGTCAGATGGGTAAATTCAAGCGTTCGGATGAGCTTAACTGCGGTTCCTGCGGTTACGATACCTGCCGCGAAAAAGCAATCGCCATCATTCAGGGTAAATCCGAGATTTCCATGTGTCTGCCGTATCTGAAGGACAAGGCTGAAAGCTTCTCGGATACCATCGTTAACAATACTCCCAACGGAATGATCGCGCTGAATGAAGATCTTGAAGTTCAGCAGATCAATAAAGCGGCTTGTAAGATCATGAATATCCGGTCGTCTTCCGATGTGCTCGGTGAGCCCGTCGTTCGTATTCTTGATCCTAAGGTCTTTATGCAGGTCAAAAAGACGGGAAGAGCCGTAAGGGATCAACGCACCTATCTTGCGGAATATAAAAAATACGTGGAGCAGACCATCGTTTACGATGCGGATACCCGTATGTTGATCGGCATTATGCGTGACGTTACGGATGAAGAACTTGATAAAGAAAAGAAAGCGAAACTCAATAAGCATACCCTTGAGGTTGCGGATACCGTCGTTGAAAAACAGATGAGGATCGTGCAGGAAATCGCGTCTTTGCTCGGCGAAACCGCGGCGGAAACCAAGATTGCCTTGACGAAGTTAAAGGAGTCGATCAACGATGAATGATTTGTGTGCAGATATCGGATACAAGAGCATCAACCATCATGGGGAAGAGCTTTGCGGAGACCATGTGGATATTGTGGAGGATGGCGAAAATTCCACGGTGATCGTTCTTGCGGACGGTCTCGGTTCCGGCGTTAAGGCGAGTATCCTTTCCACGCTTACAGCCAAAATCATCTCCACAATGATGGCGGAAGGGCTTCCACTTGAAGAATGTGTTGCCACCATTGCCGCAACGCTTCCCGTATGTTCGGTAAGAGGTGTAGCGTATTCTACATTTACGATTATTCATCTTTTGAATAACGAAACGGCCGAACTCATTCAGTATGATAATCCGCAGATCATCTTGATCAGAGATTGCGAAGTGTACGATTATCCCAAAACCGAAATGAATATCGGCGGTAAAAAAATTTATAAATCCACCATCAGGCTGCAAGAGGATGACGTGTTTATCGCAATGAGCGACGGATGTCCTCACGCAGGAATGGGAACGAAGTATAACTTCGGTTGGAAGAGAGAGGATATTGCGGAATATATGCAAGTGCTCGTTGCGGGCGGTTATACGGCAAAGAACCTTTCCACAATGCTCGTGGATGAATGTGAACGGCTGTATGATCATAAACCGGGCGATGATACCACCGCCTGTGTTGTCAGAGTTCGCAGACGAGAACCGATGAATATTCTCTTCGGACCTCCTTCAAACAGAGACGATGCCAATCGTATGATGTCGCTGTTTTTCTCCAAAGAAGGAAAACATATCATCTGCGGAGGTACTACCTCTTCGATTGCTTCAAGATATCTTGGCAAGCCGGTTCAGGTCAGCCTGAGCTTTGAGCGCAGTGATATCCCTCCGATTGCGCATATCGACGGCGTCGATCTTGTAACCGAAGGCGTTATTACCATGAATAAGGTTATTCAGTACGCTAAGGACTATATCGGAGAAAACATGCTTTACGAAGAATGGAATTTCAAAAAAGACGGCGCTTCTTTGATCAGCCGGCTTTTGTTTGAGGAAGCGACGGATATCAACTTCTATGTGGGCAGAGCGGTAAACCCTGCGCACCAGAATCCGAATCTTCCAATTAATTTCAGTATTAAAATGAATCTTGTTGAGGAACTTTCCGGTTGCCTCAAGAAGATGGGCAAACGTATTAAGGTCAGCTATTTTTAATTTTTAAGGAGGCAAAAATGCGTAAATTTGATACCAAAGTACAACACTTGAAGTATAAAGTATTGAGGGAAGTCGCAAGACTTGCGTGGGAGGATAAACTCCTTGACCATGTTATGGATATTCCCAAAATGATTGTCCCCGGAAAAACTCCTTCCATGCGTTGCTGTGTTTATAAAGAAAGAGCAATTTTGGGCGAAAGAGTAAAAATCGCTATGGGCGGCGATGCCGAGAACCCCAATATTATTGAGGTCATTGACATTGCCTGCGACGAATGTCCCGTAGGCGGTTGCGAAGTAACAAACGCTTGCCGCGGATGTCTTGCTCACCGTTGCGAAGACGTTTGCCGTTTCGGCGCGATTTCCTTTGATGAAAATCACGTAGCGCATATCGACAAATCCAAATGCAAAGAATGCGGTGCTTGCGCAAAGGTTTGTCCTTATACCGCAATCGTCAGCCGCAAACGTCCCTGTCAGGTTGCTTGTAAAGTCAAAGCAATTGCCATGGATGAAAACAAAACGGCTACCATTGATAATTCCAAGTGTATCCAGTGCGGCGCTTGCGTATATCAGTGTCCTTTCGGCGCAATCCAAGATAAATCCTATATTCTTCAGGCGATTGAATTGCTGAAAAACGGCAGCCGCAACAAGGAAGGCAGCACGCAGAAAGTATATGCGATCGTTGCTCCCTCCATTTCGAGCCAGTTCTCTTATGCAAAACTCGGTCAGGTTATTACCGGTTTGAAAAAACTCGGCTTCCAGGACGTTATCGAAGCAGCGCTCGGCGCAGATATGGTAGCGATGGCGGAAGCAAAGGAACTTTCCGAAAAAGGTATTCTTACCAGCTCCTGCTGCCCCGCATTCGTTCGTTATATCAAAACGGCATTCCCCAAACTTGTTGATTATATTTCTCACAATATGTCTCCTATGGCAGTGCTTGCGAAATATATCAAGGAAACAACTCCTGGCGCGAAAGTTGTCTTCATTGGTCCGTGCACCGCGAAAAAAGCAGAAGCACAGCTGGAAGAAGTTAAGGATTATGTGGATACCGTCCTTACCTTTGAAGAACTTCAGGCACTCTTTGACAGCCGTGATTTCGATCTTTCTTCCTTTGAAGAAGGTGTCCTTGACAATGCATCTTATTTCGGACGTATCTTCGCAAGAAGCGGCGGTTTGACCGATGCTGCGGCACAGGCATTGAAAGAACAGAATATAGATTTCACAGTGAAACCCGTTGTCTGCGACGGTATCGAGGCTTGCCGCATGGCACTTTTGAAACTTAATAAGAGTCCTGCTGTTCTCGGTGGAAACTTCATCGAAGGTATGGCTTGTATCGGCGGTTGTATCGGAGGCGCGGGCTGTCTTACTCACGGAGAAAAGAACAAAGCAGAGGTTGATAAATACGGACGCGAAGCTCTTGAAAAAAATATTACCGATGCAATTTCCGTGTTGAAATAATTAAATTAATCGAGGAACAATTATGAATAAAATTACTGTAATCGGAACCGGCAGCGTAGGTTCTACAATTGCATATACATTGACCGTTATGGGTCTTGCATCCGAAATCGTAATGATCGATATCAATCAGGAGAAATCTCTCGGCGAAGCTTTGGACATCAGACAGGGTGTTCCTTTCTGTAATCCCGCTACCGTTTATGCAGGTTCTTATATGGATGCAAAAGATTCCAACATCGTAATCATTACTTCCGGTGTTGCAAGAAAACCCGGTCAGTCTCGTTTGGATCTCGCGCAGACCAACGTAAATATTCTGAAAGCGGTTGCTAAGGAAATCGTGAAGTATGCTCCCGATGCAACTTACATTATCGTAAGTAATCCCGTCGATGTTCTTACTTACGTATTCCATAAAATCTCCGGTATTCCGGAATCCCGCATCATCGGCTCCGGTACAATTCTTGATACCGCGCGTTTGCGTTCCCGTATTTCCGAATACTACGGTGTAAACCAGAAAAACGTTCACGCATACGTGCTTGGCGAACACGGCGACTCTTCTTTCGTTCCGTGGTCCATCGCCAATATTTCCAACGTGCCGATCGCAGACTATAAAAACGCTGTTGTAAGCTCCATCGCTTTCCCCGAATTCAATCGCGAAGAAGTTGAAAACTACGTTCGTAAATCCGGCGGCCGCGTTATTCAGCGTAAAGGTGCTACGTTCTACGCTGTATCCATGTCCGTTTGCCACATTTGCAAATGCTTGATCAGCGGTATTGATACCACCATGACCGTATCTACCATGTTGCACGGTGAATACGGTATTCAAGACGTTTGCTTGAGCTTGCTCAACATTGTCGGCGGTAAAGGTGTCAGCACGAAAGTTCTTCTTCCTCTTAATGATGAAGAACTCAAAGCTTTGCATCACAGCGCAGACTGCCTGAAAGAAATTATTAATAATATTGAAATCTAAATAAAGAAAGGTTGTTACGCAGAATGGAATATCGCATCGAACATGACTCCATGGGCGAAATGAAGGTTCCTGCCGACCGTCTTTGGGCTGCGCAAACCCAGAGAAGCCACGAAAACTTTGAAATCGGCGTAGGCATTGAAACAATGCCTGCCGAAATCATTCACGCTTTCGGTGTGCTGAAAAAAGCGGCGGCGATTACCAACAACAAGCTTCGTCCCGAAAAAATGACAGACGAAAAGCTTGGCGCCATCAAGGCTGCTTGCGATGAAGTAATGGCAGGCAAGCTCAATGACCACTTCCCGCTTGTTGTATGGCAGACCGGTTCCGGCACACAGTCCAATATGAACTCCAACGAGGTTATTGCAAACCGCGGAAACCAGATTCTCGGCAAAAAATTGCTCCACCCCAACGATGACTCCAACATGAGCCAGTCCTCCAACGATACTTTCCCCACGGCAATGCATATTGCAGCCGTTCTGATTCTTGAAGATAAGCTCATTCCCGCGGCGGAAACACTGATTGAAACATTCAAGCGTCTTGAAACTGAAAATGAAGGCATTGTTAAGAGCGGCAGAACGCATCTTCAGGATGCAACGCCCATCCGATTCAGCCAGGAAATCAGCGGTTGGAGATCCAGCCTCGAAAAAGACGTTGAGTTGATCAAGCGTTCCATCGAACCTTTGCGTGAACTTGCTCTCGGCGGAACTGCCGTAGGTACGGGCTTGAATGCCCCCAAAGGTTTTGATACCGGCGTTGCGGAAGAAGTTTCCAAGATTACCGGCAAACACTTCATTACCGCAGCAAACAAATTCCATGCTCTTACTTCCAAAGATGAACTCGTTTTCGCTCACGGCGCAATCAAAGCTCTTGCTTGTGATATGATGAAGATTGCAAACGATATCCGTTGGCTCGCTTCCGGTCCCCGTGACGGTCTCGGCGAAATCTTCATTCCCGAAAATGAACCCGGTTCTTCCATTATGCCCGGTAAGGTTAACCCCACACAGTGTGAGGCTGTAACCATGGTGGCTGTTCAGGTTATGGGTAACGATGTTACCGTCGGTATGGCAGCTTCTCAGGGTAACTTTGAACTGAACGTATTTATGCCCGTTTGCATTTACAATTTCTTGCAGTCTGCAAGACTTCTTGCTGAAGCAATCGTTTCCTTCAACAAGAATTGCGCTGTCGGTATTAAAGCAAACAAAGAAAAAATGCACCACAATCTGCACAATTCTTTGATGCTCGTAACTGCGCTCAATCCTTACATCGGATATGAGAATGCGGCAAAAACCGCTAAGAAGGCATATAAAGACAACATTTCTTTGAAGGAAGCTTGCGTTGAACTCGGCTTCTTGACTGCCGAAAAATTCGATGAGGTTTTCCATCCCGAAGAGATGGCTTAAATCGGAGGTAATTTTATGAAAGTAAGTTATTTCCCCGGTTGTACCTTGAAAAACAAAGCAAAAGATTTGGATGCATACGCGTACAAATCCGCGGAAGCATTGGGGATTACCCTGGAAGAAATTGAAAATTGGCAGTGTTGTGGCGGCGTGTTTACAACCGCCAACAACGAAGTTGCCACAAAGCTTTCTTCCGTCCGCGCTTTGAAAGAAGCAAGTGATAAAGGTCAGCCGCTCGTATCGGTTTGTTCCGCTTGTCACAACGTAATCAAGCAGACAAACCATGCAATGAAAAATGACAAAGCGTTTGCCGATAAGGTCAATCGCTACATGGCTGCCGACGGCGGATATGCCGGCGAAGCCGAAGTATACCACTATCTTGAAATGCTTCGCGATCTGGTTGGATTCGATGAAGTAAAGAAAAAAGTGGTAAACAGTTTGAAGGGTAAGAAAATCGCGGCTTATTACGGTTGTCTTCTTCTTCGTCCGAACAGCGTTATGCGTATGGATGATCCCGAAAATCCGACCATTATGGAAGATTTGATCAAGGCTCTCGGCGCGGAAGCGATCGTTTACGCAAGAAGAAACGAATGTTGCGGCGGATATATTTCCGTTGAAAACCCCGAAACTGCAAAAAAGAACAGCAATGCTATCATTGAAAACGCAAAAGCGGCAGGCGCGGAAATGATCATTACCGCTTGCCCGCTCTGTAAATATAATCTTGTTAAAAGCGGCGCGGATATTCCCGTTGTCTATTTCACAGAGCTTCTTGCCGAAGCTTTGGGTGTAAAGGAGGATACCAATGGAAAATAATAAGTATCTTCGCGAAGAAATTCTCAGAATGAGCGGTGTAAATACAAGCAAATGTATGAAATGCGGCAAATGCTCTGCAACTTGCCCTGCATACGATGAAATGGAATACCACCCGCATCAGTTTGTGAATATGGTTGAAAACGGAGAGATTGAACCTCTTCTCGCTTCAACATCGCTTTATAAGTGCTTGTCTTGCTTTGCTTGTATTGAACGATGCCCCAGAGGGGTTGAACCTGCAAAAGTGGTTGAGGCAGTTCGTCTGATCGCAATCAGAAGACAGGGCGCGAACCATATGACTGCAAACGATATCCCCGCAATGATTGAAGAGGATACTCCCCAGCAGTTGCTTGTGAGCGCTTTCAGAAAATATACTAAGTAAAGGAGGAAAAGATAAATGCAAAGAGTTGGTGTTTTTGTATGTTGGTGCGGAAGCAATATCGCAGGTACGGTTGACGTTCAGGCGGTATCTGAGGCTTTGAAAAACGAACCCGGTGTAGTCTTTTCCACAAATTATCAATACATGTGTTCTCAGGCCGGTCAGGATATGATCAAAAAGGCTGTAAAGGAACACAGACTTACAGGCATTGTCGTATGTTCCTGTTCCCCCAGAATGCATGAAGCAACGTTCCGTAAAACCGCCGTTGCCGCAGGCATTAACCCCTACATGGTTGAAATTGCAAATATCCGCGAGCAGTGCTCCTGGGTACATAAGGATATGCTGACCGGTACGGAAAAAGCAATTATCCTCGGTAAAGCAGCTGTTGCGAAAGTCAATCTCAACACACCTTTGACCCCCGGCGAATCTCCCGTTACCAAACGTGCGCTCGTAATCGGCGGCGGTATCGCAGGTATTCAGACCGCTCTTGATATCGCAGATGCGGGTTTCCCCGTTGATATCGTAGAAAAACAGCCTACGATCGGCGGTAAAATGGCTCAGCTTGATAAAACTTTCCCGACACTCGACTGTGCTGCTTGTATTCTGACACCTAAAATGGTTGACGTTGCGCAGAATGAAAATATCCGTATCTTCTCTTACAGCGAAGTAACAGAAGTAAAAGGCTTTGTCGGTAACTTTGACGTAACCATCAAAAAGAAGGCAAGATTCGTTAACGAAGATATTTGTACCGGTTGCGGTGCGTGCGTAGAAAAATGTCCGATGAAGAAAGTTCCCAACGAATTTAACCTCGGCATGGATAACCGCCACGCAATCTACATTCCTTTCGCTCAGGCTGTTCCGAAGGTTGCTACCATCGACCCCAATGCTTGTAACATGCTGAAAAACGGCAAGTGCGGTCTTTGCGCAAGAGTTTGCGCGGCAGGCGCGATCGATTACAAGCAGAAAGATCAGTTCATTGAAGAAAAATACGGCGCGATCGTTGTTGCTACCGGCTTCAATCCGATCAGCATGGATAAATTCGATGAATTCGCTTACAGTCAGTCCAAAGACGTTATTACTTCTCTTGAATTTGAACGTCTTACCAACGCCGCAGGTCCTTCCGCAGGCAAACTGGTCCGTCCTTCCGACGGTAAACATCCTCACACCATCGTTTTCGTACAGTGTGTAGGTTCCCGTTGCGATTCCTGCGCAGAAAAGGGCAAAGAATATTGCTCCAAGATCTGCTGTATGTATACCGCAAAACACGCTATGCTCACGCGTGATAAATATCCGGACACCGAAGTTTACGTATTCTACATTGACGTAAGAACGCCCGGTAAGAACTTCGATGAATTCTACCGCCGCGCCGTTGAAGAATACGGCGTCAAATACATCAAGGGTATGGTCGGTAAGATCGTTCCCGAAGGTGAAAAACTCAAAGTTCAGGCATCTGACCTTATTGCAAACAGACAGCTTCACATCGATGCGGACCTCGTTGTTCTGGCAGCAGCCATTGAACCCGATAAATCCGCGCGTCCTCTTGCAACCATGTTGACTGCAAGCATGGATACCAACGACTTCTTTACCGAAGCACATCCCAAGCTCAGACCCGTAGAAAGCCCCACAGCCGGCGTATTCCTTTCCGGCGCATGCCAGGGACCCAAGGATATTCCCGAAACCGTATCTCAGGCGGGCGCGGCAGCAGCTAAGGTTATCGGTCTTCTTGCCAAAGATAAGCTCACAGGTAATCCCTGCGTTGCACAGTCCGACGAAATGATGTGTAACGGCTGTTCCACTTGTCAGAACGTTTGTCCTTACGGCGCAATCAGCTACGAAGATAAAGAATTCCGTATGCCTGACAGAACCACAAAGATCAGAAGAGTGGCATCGGTAAATCCCGCCGTTTGCCAGGGCTGCGGTGCTTGTACCGTTGCTTGTCCTTCCGGTGCGATGGACTTGAAGGGATTTGCTAACTCACAAATTATGGCGGAGGTTGACGCAATATGCAAGTAAATGAATATAAACCTTTAATCGTTGCATTTTGTTGCAACTGGTGTTCCTATGCCGGTGCTGACCTTGCCGGCAATAACCGTTTGGCGTATCCCGCTGATGTAAAAATTATCAGAGTTCCTTGCTCCTGCCGTGTAAACCCTATGTTTATTTTGCGCGCGTTCCAGCGCGGCGCAGACGGCGTTATCATCTGCGGTTGCCATCCCGGTGACTGTCACTATACTTCGGGTAACTATTATACCCGTCGTCGTATGGCGGCGCTCTTCTCCATGCTCGACTTCCTCGGCATTGAAAGAGAACGCACCCGTGTTGAATGGGTTTCCGCTGCTGAAGGCGCAAAATTTGCCGCAACCATGAATGATTTTGCAGAAAAAGTAGCGGCACTTGGTGAAAACAAGAGATTGGAGGACTTGAGATGCAAAAAATAACTCGTGAACAATTGATCGAAAAAGCCTCCGAGCTTCTTTCCAACGGAACCGTAAGCGCTGTTCTCGGTTGGGGCGCAGGCGAATTCTCTTATGATGTTACGCCCACTATTTTCAAAACCGTTGAAGAATTGAAAAACGGCTTCGTTTTCAGCGATTTCTGCGGAGCAAACTTCTCCAAATATCTCGTTGCGAAAACACAGAAAATCGAAGGAAAAATCCTCGTTTTCCTGAAACCCTGCGATACTTACAGTTTTAATCAGCTTCTTACCGAACACCGTTTCGACCGTGAAAAGGTATACGCTGTCGGTATCCCCTGCGAAGGTATGGCTGATATTTCCAAAATCAAAGCAATCTGCGGCGAAGGTATTTCCTCCATTACCGCAGACGGCGACAATTTCGTTGTTACCACGCTTTACGATGATGAACCCATTACGATCAACGGCGCAAGCGTTCTTGCGGAACGTTGCGTAAACTGCAAGAGCAAAAAGCATGTTGCATACGATGAATTGATGGGCGAAGACGGGGATGTTCTCGACTCCGGACGTTTCGACGAAGTTGCGCGTCTGGAAGCCATGACTCCCGATGAAAGATTTGCTTTCTGGCAGAATGAGCTTTCCCGTTGCATCCGTTGCAACGCCTGCCGCGATGCTTGCCCTGCTTGCACCTGTGAAAAATGTGTGTTCGACAACCCCAAATCCGGTGTTGAAAATAAATCTCCCGCAAACAGCTTTGAAGAAAAACTGTTCCATATCATCCGCGCGTTCCACGTTGCGGGCCGTTGCACAGACTGCGGCGAATGCTCCAGAGTTTGTCCTCAGAATATCCCGTTGCACCTCCTGAACCGTAAATTCATCAAAGATATCAATGAATTCTACGGCGATTATCAGGCAGGCGCGGAAGTTGGTTCCAGAGCTCCTTTGGTAAACTATACCACCGAAGACCTTGAACCGGGCGAAGTTTTTAACAGGGAGGGATAATGATGCTTAAATGTTCTCTTGATAAAATTCAGAACCTTTTTGCCGAGATTTCCAAATCCGCAAAACTCTATCTTCCCGTTGACGGTACGGACGGCAGCGCCTCCTACGGCGAATGGAGCGAAGGTGTGGAATGGAGCAACGCGCTCAATACCACCAAGAGCCCCAAAGATTTCTTCTTCCCTCAGACAGAAGATTTGATGGCGTTCAAAACCGCAGGTAAGAATATTGAAATCATCGACACGAGAAAAGAAAGTGAAGATTTCGTTGTGTTCGGTGTACGCGCTTGCGATGCAAAGAGTTTTGATATTCTCGACAGAGTATTTCTCAGCGAGCCTCAGGACAGCTTCTATGCAATGAAGCGCAAACACGGTATTATCGTTACCACCGCCTGCACAAGACCTTCCGAAACTTGCTTCTGCCAAGCTTTCGGCATTGATGCGGCTGCTCCCGCAGGTGATATTTCCACATGGAAGACGGAAGATGCACTCTACCTTCAGGCAAATACCGAAAAGGGAACTGCTCTCATTGCTTCTCTCGGCGCGCTTCTTGAAGAATGCACCGATGATGCTGTAAACGCACAGAAGGAAAAGACTGCTGCTGTTATGGCAAAGCTTCCTTTGCAGAATCTTCCTACCGATGCATTCGGCGGTGGCAAAACACAGGAACTTTTCAACAATCCCGCTTGGGATGAACTTTCCCAGTCCTGTTTGGGATGCGGTACCTGTACCTTCGTATGCCCCACTTGCCAGTGCTACGATATCAAGGACTTCAATACAGGAAACGGTGTGCTCCGTTACCGTTGCTGGGACTCCTGCATGTACTCCGAATTCACAAGAATGGCGCATGGAAACAACAGATTGACACAGAAAGAACGTTTCCGCCAGCGTTTCATGCATAAACTCGTATATTATCCCGAAAATAACGACGGTATCTTCGGCTGTGTTGGCTGCGGACGCTGTCTTGCAAAATGTCCGATTTCCATGAATATCGTAAAAGTCATGAAAAAGATTGGAGGAAATAAAGGTGAATAATGTCAATGATACTTTGATTCCGAAAGTCGGCGTCATTACCGATGTTCGTATTGATACCCCCGATATCAAAACTTTCCGTGTTGTAACAACAGACGGCAAGAAGGCTTTTGATCACAAACCCGGTCAATGCGCAATGCTCTCCATTCCCGGTGTCGGCGAAGCGATGTTTTCCATTACATCCTCTCCCACAAATACCGAATACATGGAATTTTCCATTAAGAAATGCGGATGTGTTACAGAATGGCTCCACCAGGCTGAAGCAGGTCAGCAGATTACCATCAGAGGACCTTACGGCAATCCGTTCCCGGTTGACGACGTGTTTGCAGGCAAGAATCTTCTCTTCATTGCGGGCGGTGTAGGTCTTGCTCCCCTCCGTTCCGTCATCAACTACTGCCGCCACTACCGCGACCGTTACGGCGATATCGATATCGTTTACGGTTCCAGAAGCAAGGCAGATTTGCTTGACTATAAGGAAATCATCGAAGAATGGTCCACCGATGCAGGTGTCAGAGTACATCTTACCATAGACAATGCTCAGCCTGATTGGGACGGACACGTTGGTTTCGTTCCCAACTACGTCAAGGAGCTTGGCTTTGATACCAATAAGACGGCGATTCTCTGCGGTCCTCCCATCATGATCAAATTCACGTTGGAAGGTCTCATTGCTCTCGGCTTTGACAAAACTCAGGTTTATACTACGCTTGAACTCAGAATGAAGTGCGGTGTCGGCAAATGCGGTAGATGTAACGTTGGCGCAAAATACGTTTGCAAAGACGGTCCCGTATTCCGCTGTGACGAACTCGAAGAGCTTCCCAGTGAGTATTAAAGGAGAAAATATATGGAAAATACAGTAAATATTTTTCTTTTCGGTAAAAAATATGCAGTTCCGGAAAACCTGACCATCATGACCGCGATGGAATATGCGGGCTACCAGCTCGTTCGCGGCTGCGGTTGCAGAAACGGTTTTTGCGGTGCTTGCGCTACCATTTACCGTATCAAGGGCGACCGTGAATTGCACGCTTGCCTTGCTTGCCAGACCAAAGTACAGGACAATATGTATATCGCAACTCTGCCTTTCTTCCCTCTCGTAAAGGAAGTTTACGATATCAATAAAATTCCCGTAAACGAAACGGTCATGATGCAGCTTTATCCCGAAATTTACGCATGCATTGGCTGCAATGCTTGCACCAAAGCATGC
>SVRL01000009.1 GCA_015064845.1 Oscillospiraceae bacterium
TCTTCTTTCTGACGGAGAGCCTACAGACGACTATAAGCCTGAACTTGAAAAGCTCAAACAAAATAACTGGTTCCGTAAAGCAATCAAGGTAGCAGTCGCCATAGGTGACGATGCCAACCGCGATGTCCTCGGCGAGTTTACCGGCAATAAGGAAGCGGTACTGACTGTGCATACACCCGAGGCACTTGCGAAAATGATTCGCTTTGTATCGGTTACTGCTTCTCAAATTGGCTCTAAATCCACCGGTGTCGGCAAGGGCGGTGTAGACGAAGCCGCCAATAAGCAGGATGAGATGGTGCAAAAGCTTGGTGCTGTGCAGGCAACCGACATTGATGACGGTGATCTCGAATGGTAAAAGATGATTTCTTTGAAACTGAAAGTAGCTTTAAAAGCATAAACTTTTCTTGCACAGGTGCGAGTCATATCAAAAACAATACCGTGTGTCAAGATGCCTCAGCTTCGCTGAATACGAAGTGGTACAGCGCAGCGGTGGTCTGTGACGGTCACGGCGGTGAGGATTACTTCCGTTCGGACAGAGGAAGCAAGATGGCAGTTGATGCCTTTTGTTCCTGTGTGACAGATAAAGCCTTTGTCAAATGTTTTGATAAAATCGAATCCGAATCGGAACTGCCGGACTTGATCAGTCAACTGATTAAGAGCATTATTTTTCGTTGGAACATGGTGGTAGAAAGTGATTTGAAGGCGGATCCCGTCACCGAGGATGAAATGCAAGGGGTATCCGACAAGGCTCGTAACCGCTATACTCTCGGAGAAAAGCTGCCGGCAATCTACGGAACAACACTGATAGGCTTTGTTTGCGGAAAACGCTGGTGCTTTGGTGTTCAAATCGGGGACGGTAAATGTGTTGTGGCAAACAAATGGGGACAGATGTTTCAGCCCATTCCATGGGACGATACCTGTTTTCTGAATGTTACCACCTCGCTGTCGGATGAAAATGCCTATGAAGAATTCCGTTATTGGTACGCACAAAATCTCGACCGTGATTTTCCTGTCGCCGTATTCTTGGGTACTGACGGAATTGATGATTCCTTTGCAGGTGATGAAAAGCTACACGATTTTTATCGACTGATCATCAAGAACCTTGCAAAAGCCAAAACCATGCAGCCACTTGCGGAGCTCGGTGAGTATCTTCCAACCTTGTCTCTGCAAGGCAGCAATGACGATATTTCTTTCGGAATGATATTTAACCCTAATGCACTGCGATGGGATGCAGAGCGTTGGGACGGCGTTGGACGCCGCCTTTATGTTTATAATTCGGGAGATATGGATCAAGACAGCTATGAGAAGTCATATACACACCACACAATGCTTCCGCTTGCCGTCGGCAGTTATGAGGTATGGATGGGGCGCTCCGATAGGCGCACGGTAGAAATCTTGACGGTGGAAGATAATAGTGCAACCATCAGGTATCAAGGTGAGGAATACACCGTAACACGCTCTCATCAGGAATCTATCTATATTTCCGAGCGTCAAGCAACCTATGACGGCCCGTGGCATGAGGCAAGCGAGGTTACAAAATTCACTCTGTTGTAAAGGAGAATCGCATGACCGACAAGGGTTCAAAATTTTACTACTCTCGTCTTAGCGACGGTGAGAAAAATATATACGATAAAATGTGCGGTGCCTTGCTTCGCTTTGAGCCTGCTTTGTCGCTCCATGCAGGTATGGGAAAGGCGTTTTCCATTGATACGCACAAAATTATCGAAGCGGTGCTTTTTGATAATCCTGTTTTCTTTTATGTAAATTGCAACCGCATTGTGATAAAGCAAACACCAATGTATATTCAATTCAATTTTCAGTACACACATGAAAAAGAAGAAGCGGAGCAGCTTTGGATGCAGGTGGAAGAAAAAATTGCGAATTTTATTCAGCATAACATCAAGCCCGAAATGAGTCCGCTTGCAAAGCAAATAGCAATTCATCGTCATATGGGCTTGATAAGCGCCTCCCGTCCGCCTTATGATAAAGAGGATTTCTCGGTCATCGGAGCGCTCATCAAGGGCAGGTGCGTATGTGAAGGCTACGCCAAAGCATATAAGTTGTTTTGCGACAGGCTCGGTATCGCATCCATTGTGGTGCTGGGTGACGGAATCAAACCGGACGGAACGAAAGAACCCCACGCTTGGAATATCACTCGTATAAACGGAGTAACGGCTCACACCGATGCCTGCTGGGATGCACAGTTTGGCGTTTCAAGCTATGATTATTTTAATCTCTGCGATGCTGATATTGCCGCAGACCATTCATTCGATAACACAGTGTATCCCAAATGCGATCCCAATAAGATCAACTATTTTTATAAAAACGGACTGATTGCGGCAGATGAGGAACAGCTCCATGAGATCATAGCAAAAGTTTTCGATAAGCCGTATTTTTCGGTGAAGCTTCTGTTTCCTTTCTCGGCTGAGAAAGCACGACACCTGCCGCTTGATATTGGCGAAATACGCTACAATGCGGCACAAAATATCCTAAGCTATTCAAAGGCTATGGTGGAATAAGGAGATCATAATGTATACAGAGCAACAGTTGAATCGGATCATAGAGCTGTTCCGAAAAATTGAGGGCAATAAGTCCCATGAATATGCAGCTCCCACCTATAAGGATAGTCCATCACTTCGTGAGATGGCAGAAATTATACTCAGTGATGCTTTGGATACAGCAGAGGTGCTTGCCGAAAAAATCACGGTGCTTACATATCTTTGCAGATGCTATGATCAGATGTGCCGTGCAGGTATGTCTGTGAAGTATTATAAAATGCTTCTCACTTGCTATGTAAAGCTTTCGAAATTGGAGAGGCTGTCAAAGGACGATAAGAAACATTTTGAGGAAGCCTTTTACGGTGCTGTAAAGGCTCGCAACGGATATGTGCCGGATGACTGTTCTGATTTGAAAGAAATCGTTTGCGGTTATATCCCCGATAAAAAGATTGATGAACTATACCAAAAGGCCGTGGATTCTCGCAAGGGACTTCCTAAAAACGATCCGGTAGAACTCAGCGAAGAATACCTTGCTGTCATCGATGAGGTGGAAGAACTGATTGACAAGAACAAGAAGGTCAATATCTGCTTTGAATATTGGAGTTTGAAAGCAGATTACCTTGAAGAGCGCGGGATTCGGTGGTGTTCTCCTGCTATGCTCAATCCCGGTGTGATGTTTGATTGAGAAGAATCACTCTGAATGCAAAAGAGGCAGGATAGTCAGTCTTGCCTCTAACACTTATATAATCAAATTGAAATAGATAATGTATTTCTGATTTGTAAACAATCATTTTTCGCAAAATACCCCCTTGACAAATTGCGTCTCATAATTTCATGATATTCTAATATCCTTTTACACTTTTTGTGTGAATAATGCTGAGTATTGCACACTTTCAAGAGAAATAATGTCCTTTCTGTTTATTGAACTTGCAGATCTTTCCTCTAAACCAAACGAAAAAGCGATGAGGAAGACCAGTCTGCTTTATGATAGGAATTCCTTTTTTCTTGCCACTCGAGTGGTTGTTTTGACCTGTTTGTAAAAAGTAGTCAAAATTGTTGACTTTAATCAAAAATTATAGTATATTATAAGTAGTAATAATGACGAACGCTAATAAGACCACTCGAAAGGAGAAAGACATGCGTATATATGGCTATTGCAGAATCAGTCAAAAAAAGCAAAGTATCGAAAGACAAATTCGAAACATCAAAGAGGCATACCCTTCAGCGGTAATAATTGAAGAAGCGTTTACCGGAACCAAGATTGATAGGCCGGAATGGAATAAGCTTTATGCCAAAGCAAAAGATGGAGATACGATTGTTTTTGACAGCGTCAGCCGAATGAGCAGAAATGCGGAAGAAGGGTTTAATACCTACGAAGAACTTTACACCCGAGGTGTTAATCTTATATTCCTCAAGGAAAAACACATTAATACAGATACATATAAGAAAAGTCTTTCCGGACTGATATCTATGACAAATACGAATGTGGATTTGATTTTGGAGGGTATCAACAAATATCTGTTAGCATTGGCAAAAGAACAGATCCGCATAGCCTTTGATCAAGCGGAAAAAGAAGTTGCGGACTTACATCAGCGGACGAAAGAGGGGATTGAAACTGCCAAACTTTCCGGAAAAAAGATTGGCAAGAGCAAAGGAGATACTTGGGAGACCAAAAAAAGCAAAGAAGCAAAGCAAATAATTCTTAAGCACTCCAAAGATTTCAACGGAACTCTTTCGGATATTGATGTGATAAAACTCGCGGGAGTTACGAGAAAAACTTATTACAAATACAAAAGAGAGTTGAAAACTATAAGCTGCAAATAATATTCCATACCATAACCGGAAAAAGCCTTTATTGTTATTGAGTAAAATTAGAGGAAAGAGGATGAAAAGATGTTGATAGGATGTACGAAAAATTTACTTGAATTTTTAAAAGAATCTCCTGCCGAAAGGGAAGAAGCGATAGATCCTTTGTATTCCTGGACGGCGAATTTGATTATATTGAACCGCCGTAAGACATTGGTTGCGGTCAACGATGCAACCAAATGCTGTTTTGTTCTGCACGGTTTGACGACGAAAATGATTCCCAAACTGCATGAATTACTGAAGAACGGAATCCGCGCGGTGTTGGAAAGCGAGTATGTCGCGCCGAATATCATTGAAAAATATTTGGACGAGTGCGGACAAGAGCTTGTTTTTACAAAGACCTTGCGTTCTGAAGTCGCATATTGCAACAAGGCTTGTGAGCGTGTGAAAAGATTTTCCGAGATATTGATACCGGGAGATCTGTTGCAGAAGCCATTTTTGCCGTGGTTCAATGACGATTTGATTCCCAAATATAACTATCATAGGATCAGTGAAATATTGCTTTCCGTATTTTCCGAGCGCTATGGTTCTCCCGTACAATCCGCGCAAATGGTGGAATTGGAGGTTGAACTTGAGTTGTGTACGCCTTGCAAGAGAACGCTCCTTGTACCAACCAATCTGAATTTCTATCAGCTTCACAGAATTTTGCAAAATGCGTTCGGTTGGGAGGACCGTCATTTGCACCAATTCATTTTGAAAAAGGACCGCTTGGGCAGACCGACCAAAATCATTCAACCGATTGATGACGAAGCAGAAGTTTTCTTGGACATGAGTATTAAAAATATTGAAAGCACGGAAATTACTGTAAAAGAAGTATTTGCATTACATGATAAGATAGAATACGAATATGATTTCGGTGATGATTGGATGCATACCGTAAAATTGAAAAAATGGATCGAAGATTGTGAAAATCCATATCCGAAATGCATTGACGCCGTTGGCGAAGCTCCGTTGGAGGATTGCGGAGGGCGCTATGGCTTTGAGGAAAAACTGGAGATTCTTGCCGATCCGAAACATCCTGATTACCAAGAACTCATGGATTGGACCGGCGGAAAATGCACGAAGCCTTTGGATATGCAAAGGATCAAGTGTCGTATTGCAGGCGCATATCGACACTATATTCCTGTTATCTATAGCTGAATTTAGATATTATGGCAATCGCACATTAAGTTGACTTGATTTGATGTGTGGTTGTCATTTTTTGCTCTCAATTGCACAAAGTTGAAAATATTTTGAGTTTTTGCTATCGTATTTTTCGAATGAACAAAGAATTTTTTATAAAAAGCAAAGAGCCGATATAAAAGTTTTCAGTAGGAATGCTTTAGGGACCTCAAATCAATCATTATACGAATAAAAATTTCTTCTTTCCATTCTTTGTCCCCGTTTCTAAAGAAGAGAAAAACGATTCATTTTCCTTCTTTATTTCTCCCTCTCTCCATCCAATTTTTCCTCTTCTTCCCTTCCAAAGAGAAATGAAAATTGAAAAGAATTCTTTTTTCTTTTCTTCATTAGAGAAGAGGCGAAAAGGGCAAAGAAAGGGAAAAAGGGATAGTGAAAAATAGTGAAAAAATAATGGATTTTTTCTATAAAAGAAAGTGGATATGAAAAAGAAACTGAAAATTATCGACCTTATATTGAGCAGAGATAACGTAAGAAAAAATATATTGCTATAATATGCTTTTTTATCTTCTGTAAAAAAATAAAACTTTCAAATAGCTGTCATAAAAATTCACAATTTCATCATTGACAAGTTCATCTTCAAATGATACAATAATTAATAATTCATAAACGAACAAATAAAATCGAGGAGTTTTTTATGATTACAATTCAGGAGATGAACGGACACGCGAGAAAAATCGGAATGGCGTATGAAATGACCTTGCTTCCGTTGGCGATGGAAACGGATATGCCCCATACGGCTATCAGCATACTTTTGTTTATTGCCAATAATCCCGATTTTGCAACGGCGCGTGATATTTGCGAAATGAGAGGTTTGAAGCGTCCTAACGTTTCCGCTCACGTAGAGCGACTCGTTCAGGAGGGATACATAGAAAGACGTGCCGTTCCCGGCGACAGAAGAAAGGACGCTCTCGTTTGTACCGAGAAAGCAACGAAGATCATTGAACTCGGAAGAGCACGTCAAATTCAATTTGCACAGGCGGTACTCGACGGCATTTCCGAAGAAGATCGCGATGTGATGGAGCGTTGCTTTATGCAAATGAACAACAATATAGATCGCATCATTAGGGAGAAGGTGCTGCTATAACAGATAAAAAGGAACTGCTTGGCACAGCTCCCGTCGGCAAGCTTTTATTTAAGCTCGCGCTGCCCACGGTGGTTGCCCAGCTTATCAATATGCTATACAATATCGTTGACCGAGTTTATATCGGTCATATGCCGGAGGTTGGCGACCTCGCGCTGACGGGAGTGGGCGTTTGTATGCCGCTGATTATGCTTGTGTCTGCCTTTGCCGCGCTCGTCGGCTCGGGAGGCGCACCTCGAGCATCGATCTTTATGGGCAAGGGAGATACGGAAAGCGCAGAGAAAACACTCGGAGGCTGCTTTGGATTGCAGATCATCGTTTCCGCCATACTGACCGTTATTCTGCTTATTTGGAATGAAGATCTCCTTTTAGCATTCGGCGCGAGCAGCAATACGATTGAATATGCAACGGGCTATATGAGCATTTACGCCATTGGTACGGTGTTCGTCCAAATGACGCTTGGCATGAATGCCTTTATCACGGCGCAAGGGTTTACCAAGATCTCTATGATGTCGGTCGTTGTAGGAGCGGTTGCGAATATTATTCTCGACCCTATTTTTATCTACGGGTGTGAACTGGGTGTTAAAGGTGCAGCTCTTGCGACCATCATATCTCAGTCACTTTCTTGTGTTTGGGTTTTGTCCTTCCTGTTTGGCAAGAGAAGTATTCTCAGATTGAAGCCGAAATATTTCATCCCGTCACCGAAAATCATTTTGCCCTGTGTTGCTCTCGGAACGGCAACCTTCATTATGCAGGCAAGCGAGAGCGTGATATCGGTTTGCTTCAATTCCTCTCTGCTTGAGTACGGTGGCGATATTGCCGTTGGAGCTATGACGATTCTCACAAGCGTGATGCAGTTTGCCATGCTTCCGCCCCAAGGCATCGCTCAGGGAGCTCAGCCTATACTCAGCTATAATTACGGAGCAAAAAACGCAAGCCGTGTAAAAGAAACGTATAAGCTTTTACTTAAGGTATGCCTGATTTATTCGGTAACGATATGGGCGGCGGTTATGCTGTTCCCAAGCGTATTTGCATCGATGTTTTCACTGGATGCCGAGCTTGTTGCGTTTGCATCAAAGGCACTTCGCATCTATTTTGCGGGAATGTTGTTGTTCGGAATTCAAATCGCGTGTCAGATGACCTTCGTGTCTCTCGGAAATGCGCCGTCCTCTGTGCTTGTTGCTGTTGTCCGCAAATTCGTATTGCTTTTGCCGTTGATCTATATTATGCCGAATCTGATCAGCGACCGCACGATCGGAGTTTATATGGCAGAGCCGATAGCGGATATCCTTGCGGTGACCTTTACGGCAATTCTATTTGTATTTCAATTCAAGAAAGCGCTTAAGAAAATAGAGCCTCAAGACGCTATTACAAATGAAGAAAAAACTATCTGAAATCAATCGAAATAAATAATGAAACGGAGATAAAATAATGAAAATTGCAGTAACTTATGAAAATGGACAAATCTTTCAGCATTTTGGACACACCGAGCAGTTTAAAATCTATACGGTGGAAAACGGAACGATAGTATCCTCCGAGGTGATCGGAGCGGGCGGTAGCGGTCACGGTGCACTGGCGGGACTTCTCTCGGAGCAAAACGTAACGGTACTTATCTGCGGTGGCATCGGAGGCGGCGCACAGATGGCGCTTGCGAGTGCCGGCATCCAGCTGTTTGGCGGTGTCAGCGGCTCCTGTGATGAGGCGGTAGGCGCCCTCCTTGCCAATAAGCTGAATTTCAATCCCGGGGTCAGATGCGATCACCACGAGCACGAGCACGGTGAGGGCGGTCATTCCTGCGGAGAACACGGATGCGGCTCACACAATTGCGGAAATCACGATTGCGGTAAATAAAAGGAGAATAAATTGAAAAAACAATATCAAGAAAAAGATTCGTTGTTGGACGATGTTGACGAGATCATGTTTCCGACTGCACTTGCCACAATGTCAAGCAGCGTGATGAACGCGCTCTATAATCAGACGAAGAAAATGATGGGAAGAATGGTGGATTACAAGGAGCTTCGAATGATCTATGCCTGCGCGATGAAAGAGATCAAAACGAAGTTCGACATTCTGAATACAGAATTCAGCTTGCAATATCATCGTAATCCGATCAGCTCCATTCAAACTCGTCTCAAAAGTACGGCAAGTATCGTTGAAAAGCTTGCCAAATTACATCAGTCCGTAGACATTGAACATATTGATGAGCATATACACGACATTGCGGGTGTCAGAGTCATTTGCTCCTATATCGACGACGTTTATCTGGTTGCTGAAGCACTTTTGAAGCAGGACGATATCACGCTCGTCAAACGAAAGGATTATATTGCACACCCGAAGGAGAACGGCTACAGAAGCTTGCACTTGATCGTAAAAGTCCCCGTGTTCCTTTCCGAGCGCCGTTTGGAGATGGAGGTTGAGGTACAGCTTCGCACCATTGCGATGGACTTTTGGGCAAGTCTTGAGCATCAGCTTCATTATAAAACCACTTTTGATGGAAAGGATGCGCTTATGGATGAGCTTCGCAGGTGTGCTGAAACGATCAGTCAAACCGATAACGAAATGATGCAGATTCGCTTGAAGATGGATGCGCTTACCACCGTTCCTACCGAAGAAGAAATCTTGCTTGAGCGAATGAGAAAGCTTGATACACCGATCGAATAAGGTAAAATTTGCTTTCAAGCTATTGTTTATTTTCGCGTAATGTTTAAGAGAGATAATATGAAGCAAGAGATAACTCATACACTAAGATTTGAGGGGGGACCTATATGTTTCATATTCTTGTCGTTGATGATGATAAAAATACCCGTTTGCTATTCAAAACTGTGCTTGAAAAGGCAAACTATACTGTGGCCGTGGCCAAAAACGGTGAGGAAGCACTTGACGTGATGGATCAGGAGCACATAGACCTTGTTGTGCTTGATATTATGATGCCCAAAATGGATGGATATGAATTTACGAAAAACTTAAGATATGTAAACAATACTTTGCCCATCCTTATGGTTTCTGCAAAGCAACTGCCAAAAGATAAGCATCTGGGCTTTGATGCAGGCATAGATGACTATATGACCAAGCCTGTTGAAAAGGAAGAATTTCTTTACCGTATCAAAGCACTTCTCAGAAGAGCCAAAATTGCAAGTGATAGGAAAATTGTAATTGGTGATGTTGTGATAGATTACGATGCAATGACCGTTAAGCGCGGTGAGGAGGTTATGGAGCTTCCGCAAAAGGAGTTCCTGCTTCTGTACAAGCTGCTGTCTTATCCCGATAAAATTTTTACAAGAATACAAATTATGGACGAAATATGGGGCGTTGACAGCGAAGTCGGCTGGGAAACTGTTACGGTACATATTGCAAGACTGCGCAAACGCTTTGAGGGATGGAACGAATTTTCGATCGAATCCATTCGCGGAGTAGGTTATAAGGCGGTTAAAAAGGTATGAAGCTTGACGGGTTGAGGAGAAAAAGGAAAAAAACGGAGCACCGGTTTTCGCTTACACTCCTGTTAGCGTTCATCGTTTTTATTGTGCTTGTCGTGGCGCTTTCATTAGCCGCATTGTTTGTCTATTTGTTTATGAAATGGGGTATCATTGACACGATAAACGGTAAAGTCGATTTTGGTAATCTTCTTTTGTTTATATCGGTCATAAGCTTAGTGATTGGCGCGGGAATCACCGTTTTGCTTGGTAAATTCCCCTTAAAGCCGATCAATAAATTGGTAAGCGGTATGAACAGTCTTGCGGACGGTGAGTTTGAAACAAGGCTCGAATACGGAAAACCGATTGAAAAATATCCCGTTTTCGTAGAAATAACCGAAAGCTTTAATAAAATGGCAGAGCAGCTTGGGAACACCGAGATGCTTCGCGGAGATTTTATCAACAATTTTTCGCATGAATTCAAAACTCCGATCGTTTCGATTGCCGGGTTTGCCGAGATTTTGGAAAGCACGGAGCTTACCGAGGAGGAGCGCGCGCAGTATGTGGGAGCGATCAAGGAGGAATCCAAACGGCTTGCTTCCATGGCAACGAATATTCTTGAATTGACAAAGGTAGAAAATCAATCCATACTTACGGACGTATCGCGCTTCAACGTCTCCGAGCAGCTACGCTCCGCGCTCGTTCTGCTTGAAGGAAAGTGGAGCAAAAAGAAGATCGAGCTTGATTTTGATTTCGACGAATATGATATTGTCGGCAACGAAGAATTGCTCAAGCAGGTTTGGATCAATCTTCTTGATAATGCGATCAAGTTTGTTGACGAGGGAGGCGTGATTGGTGCTAAGATCACCACTTTGGAAGGTCAGCTTCGTACGGATATATCCAACACGGGGACTACCATCCCTGCGGAACAGCAAAAATACGTTTTCAACAAATTCTATCAAGCGGACGAATCACATTCCACGAAAGGAAACGGTATCGGCCTTGCGATCGTGAAAAGAATCGTTGCGCTTCATGACGGAAGCGTATCCGTAAAAAGCGAAGATGGTGTAACCACGTTTTCGGTGTATTTGCCGTTAAAAAATCATTAAAAAATCATTAAAATATGTTATTTGTAAGAGGATTTTCATCAACAGAAAATCCTCTTTTCCTTTGCAAAACAATTAAAAAACATCGTTTTGTTAATTTTCGTGTAATGTTGGAGGAATAAAATTTCGACGTAAGATGATAAGATTCGCCCGATTTACGCGGCAATTAACATATTAAGGAAGGAAACTATGAGATATCTTCTTTATAATCCGTTTTCAGGAAAAAACGATCAAGCACATGAGGACGCGGAATGTTATTCCGTCGTAGAAAATCAACCAACTAAGCTGATAGAGATAACAAAAATAGGAAACCTTGCGGATTTTTTTGAAATTCTTGAACCTTATGACGACGTTGTCATATTCGGAGGCGACGGTACAATGAATAGAATTGTGAATGAACTGTACGATCTCTCCATCAAAAACAACGTTTTCTATTTTCCAAGTGGTACGGGTAACGATTTTGCAAGGGATATAGGAGAGGCAGAGGCACGAAATCCTTTCCTTGTTAATGATTACATAAAAGAACTGCCCACCGTTACCGTGAAGGGAAAACAACGAAAATTTATCAACGGTGTTGGCTTTGGTATTGACGGCTATTGCTGTGAGGTTGGGGATCAGATCAAGAGCAAGGGAAAACAGCCAAACGATACGTCGATTGCAATAAAAGGTCTATTGTTTCACTTCAAGCCTGTTAATGCAACGGTTACCGTAGATGGAAAGAAAATGACCTTCAAAAAGGTTTGGATAGCGCCCACGATGTACGGTCGCTATTACGGCGGCGGTATGATGCCGACTCCGAATCAAAATCGAAACGCAAGCGACAAAAAGGTCTCCCTCATGCTCTTTCACGGTTCAAGCAAGCTCAAAACTCTGATGATCTTTCCATCCTTATTGAAAGGGAAGCACGTAAAGCATAAGAAAAACATAAGCATTTTTGAAGGTAAAAGCATAAGCGTCAGGTTTGAGAGACCTGCGCCTCTCCAGATAGACGGGGAAACTGTGCCGAATGTGATGGAATACAACGTAGAGGTATGATGCAAAATGAAAACTCTGATATTAAGCTGTAATACAGGTGAGGGGCATAATTCCTGTGCCAAAGCAATTAAAGAATATTATGATTCCAAGGGTTGTGCTTGTGATATCAAAGACGGATTGGAATTTATTTCCCCCGGTATTTCAAATTTTATATCGCGAGGGCACTCCTTTATTTATTGCCGTATACCTTGGCTTTTCAAATGGGGATACGGACATTTTGAAAATCATCCGTCATACTTTGCAGATGGGTCTGTTTTATATCGCTTTTTTGCGCGAGGAACAGAAAGAATGTATCAATATATCTGTAGGGAAGGATACGATGCCGTCATTTGCGTTCACGTATTTACCGCACTTATGATAACCGATGTATTGAAAAAGCATTCCATGGATTTGAAAACCTGCTTCGTAGCTACGGATTATACCTGTAGTCCGTCAACGAAGGAAAGCAAGCTGGATTATTATTTTATCCCGGACGAAAATTTGAAATCCGATTTTATATGCGATAATATCACCGAAGAAAAGATAATTTCCTCGGGCATTCCCATAAGGCAAATGTTTTACGTTGACGTCGATAAACCTGAGGCGAAAGCGCGAATAGGAATCCCTTCTCATCACAAGCACTTGCTGATTATGTGCGGCAGTATGGGTTGCGGTCCGATCAAAAAAATCCTTCGTAAGCTTTCAGGATCTTTACCTCGGGATTGGGAGCTCACCGTTATTTGCGGCAGGAACGAAAAGCTCTACAAAAAGCTAAAGATAAAATACGCGCACTATGAAAAAATACACGTTAAAGGATTTGTAAAAGACATGGGTACGATGATGGACAGTGCCGATCTGTATTTGACAAAGCCGGGGGGAATCAGTGTCAGCGAAGCATCAATCAAAAACGTGCCAATGGTATTTATTGATGCCGTTGCAGGCTGTGAGAAATACAACGGTCAGTTCTTTGCAGATCTTAACTGCGCTCAAACGTGTGTCTCTGTAAGTGATATTGTAAAAGCGTGCATTGCCATGATGCAAAAAGAAGAAAAATGCATTGCCATGAGGCATGAGCTGCAGAGGCTGAAAAAGGAAAACTCAGCTCGGGTCATCTATGAAACCATGGACAAATATGAGACGTGCCGATATGAATAAAGAAAAGCTTATAGTTATTATTCCTGCATACGAGCCGACAAGGGAGTTTACCGACTACGCAAGACGTGTAGCGGCATTTGCCGAAGAGCTTGTGGTCGTAAATGACGGAAGCGGCAGTGATTACGATGGGATATTCAAAGAAATTCAAGCAATCGAAAACGTAAAATACATAACCTATGGTGAAAATCACGGTAAGGGCTACGCCTTAAAGCGGGCATTTCAGTATTGCGCGGATACGTATGACGATAGCTATGCTTGCGTAACTGCGGATTGCGACGGACAGCACGATACTCGTGATGATTTCTGCATGTAAATTATAATTTTTCGGAGGTTTTATGAAACAGCATATAATTGAGCCATTGCAAGACATCGAATATGTATATTTCAATAACACAAAAGCAGCAAAAGAAATTTTGGACAATCAAATCCAAGCGGATGGAACTTGGCACGAACTGAATGTTCTTAATGGTACACATATAAAAATCGCATTGCGACACACAACGGAGAAGGATTTTAAATTCGAACGAATCGATGCTTTGATTTTGGATGCAATCGGGTCATTGTATGACAACGGTATTTATTATTTAACTACGGATATGATTGCAAGAATGATTTACCAAGATGTTCATCACAGAATAGCAGTTAATATGAAACAAGCCATTCAGGACAGGATCGATGTAATGATGGCATTGAAAATTCGTCTTAACATTGAAGATGAGTGTAATGAAAGGCAAAGCATCCCTAAAGATATTCGGCTGCAAAAGAAGCAGTATACATATTTTTTACCCATGAAGCAGATTGATGTCATTTTTTCAGCAAACAGTAGGCGGGGTAAAGGATATCATTTATATCAATCTCCCTTGATTTGGGAATACGCTAAATACACAAAACAAATTATTAGTTTTCGATTCGATGCATTTTCGTTTTTGGACAAAAATATAACGATTGAAGCATTAATGATTTTGCGTGAACTGTACCGTCGAATCGAAATAATGAAGAATGCAAACAACAATGTTTTCAATCGAAAAATCTGTTTATACCGCATTGAGAACAAGGTTCCCAAAGGATTGTTGATAAATTGCGGAATCGATCCTGATGCCTATAAAAATTGGAATGACAAACACCGCAAACTTTGCGGATTGATAGAAGCCTTTTTGGAATATATGAAAAAAACTGAGGACAAGCAACTGCGTATCAAAAATTATCAACACTACGAAACGAACGAAGCTGAAGGATATCACATTAATCTCTACAGCAGAAAATATTATAAAAAATAAGGAGACTTACTTTATGTCAAATGAAATCAAAACTTCAAAACGTATCCCTATTAATGAATTTTTTCCTTTATTCAAAGAATTCCATAATCCCGAGCGATATATATTAAAAGTTCCAACAGGATTGAACAGTTTAGATCAAATTCTTGGAGGTGGTTTGACGGAGGGAGTGCATACAGTGTGTGCTTGGCCGGGGACAGGCAAAACTTCTCTCATGCTGAATATCGCAATTAATGCTGTTGAAAATAATACTCCTGTGCTCTTTTTTAGTTATGAAGTGCCCGAACTTGATTTATCAACAAAAATATATAGTATAGTTAGTAATAAATTGTCTTCTGAGAAAGGTGGTTTTTCATTTGATAATCTTCGTTCGGAATATAAAATTACTTCTACAGAACAAAAATTGTATTCTAAAACAGTTGAATGGGTTGAAACAAAATTGGGTAATCATTTCTATTTTTTTAATTGCAGAGAAGAAAAGTACACAGTTAAGCAGATTATTGATGAAATAGAAATCTTTATTAATGAGCAGAAAAAAACACCTTTGGTAGTTATCGACTATTTACAGGTAATTGAACTTGAATCGGAAGCGACTTCATCAAAATCTAATGTCGATCATGCTATGGTTGCTTTACATAATGTTGCTACGAAGTATCATTTCCCTTTGATTGCAATTAGTTCAACTACGAAACAATATAGCGAAAATTTAACACTGTTTTCTTGTGCAGAATCCGCGCGAATTGCATATAGCAGTGTAACTGTTTGGGGACTTTCAAAAATTAATCATAAAGATAATCCGACTGCTTATAAAACAATAAAACTTGAAATTTTCAAAAACAGATATGGACCTTGCGACATAGATATTAAACTGGTTTTTGACGGTGAGCATAGCCGATTTTGGGAGTTTAAAGAAACACCCAAGACAAAGCCCAAAAAGAACAATTAATATTTTTGATGAACTTATATATTCCGTCTAACAAGTTTTTTATACCTAAAGTCTTTATAAAATATTTTAATGAAAGAAGGATAATTTTATGCAATCCGAAAAAATTACATTTAAAAATGAGTGTCATAGAGTCAAATATAGATTGTATATGCAATCGTTTCCGGAATATTTAAGGATGAGCGCGGAAGTTCAAGCGGCGATATATTTCCTTGCTTTTATAGAATCGGATGGATCGGAAGTAGCAAAATATCTCTTTGCGTATATTGAGCATTCTCTTTCTCCTTGCTTTTTTGATAATCCTGATACGAAAAGCTTGAGCAATTTGTTGGCTCAGCGTTTGTGGACTGGTATTTATTTGGCGTTTAGGGAAGAATGGCTTAAATACTTTTCCGAAGTAGTCGAATTGGATATTTTAAAAATTTTGAAGAGAGAAGAACTTGAAACTTTGAGTTATTTGATTAATATCTTTAAAAACGCTGAGCGTTCCTTTACTTGAACTGCGTTGTGATATCTTTTTCATTAATAAAAAGAAGGAGGGAGGTTCTTTTTGAAAAAGCAGATCAAGATGAAAAAGAATGTGTTCTCCCTCTTTACTTTCTCTAATAGGGAAAGGATAAGAAAAGAAATCTTTGTTCTTCTTTCCATGTTTCGTGAATAGAAAATACAACCATCCCACTTCACTTTTTTCTGTTCTTTTCTATCATACTATATATTGGAATCTGAAAAGGACAAAACCTTAAAATTTTTTCAATTAAAAACTAATACTTTTTTAGATTTTTTCATAAAAAAATAAAAAGAAAGGAGATTGCGATATGATAAAACGCGTTAAGGTTCACATGGTAATTCCGGATTATGATAATCTGAAGGAAACTAAGATGACTAAAAAGTATATCTGTCAATGCAATATTTGCAAGAAAGAATTCAAATGTTCCATGGAAAATGCAGAAGTCTGCAAAAAGTGTTTCGAAAAATATTTTCGCTAATTTTAATGATTTGTTGCAGTTCCTTTTAAAAACTAAACGAAAAAGGAATTTACATCCCTTTTGTCTTTTAAGAAAAAGGCACATGCTATGGCACGATTTTAAAAGAAAGGTTATAATTTACTATGGATATCAATGTTTATGAAAATATGTGTAAAAGTGGACCACATAAACTCATGTATTTTTTGCTTATGAAATCAATTCCAGAATCACTTTGGATGTCTACAAATGTTCAAGCGGTTATCTGGTTTATTGCATTAATTGCAGCGAAAAACAGGAGCAAGACCAAGAAGATTTTCCAAAATGTCGAAGATTCGCTTCCGTCGGATTTTTTTAAGAATCCAGATACAGAAAGCGTTGCGAATACTTATGCACTTTGTCTGTGGAATGCTACCTGTCGTGCATATGAAGATAAGTTCATGGAATATTTTACTGAAGCTTGGAATTTGGGTTTTGCTAAAATTTTAAAGCAGGATTGATTAAAGAGCGACCCAAAAAAAGAGAAGGAAAAGAAGAAAGAATTCGTTGTTCTTCCTCTTTTCTTTTTCTAAACAGAAGATAAGAAGGAAGAGGAATTCCTAATTTTTTCTTTTCCCATTTCTTGTTCTTGTTCTGCTTAAGAAAGGGATTGAGGAAAGGAGAAGAAAGGCTTTTTTCTTTTCTCTCCCTTTTCCTGAAAAAGAAGAAAAGGAAGGAAAAGAGCGGGAAATTCCTACCTCTTCTTCTCTCTTGTTTTCTTTGCGCTTTTTTGAAGAGAAGAGGGAACGGAGAAGAGTAGAGGAAAAAAGAAAATGATCCTTCCTATTTCATTTCGTGTTCCTTTTGTAATGAGGGAAGAAGAGTAGAAGAAAAGATTTATTTCCTATCTCCTCTCCTTTTCCTCCAAAGGAAAAAGTGAAAGAAAAAGAAAGGGGAATTCTTGATTCTCTTCATGCTACTTTCCATTTTTCAAGAAGAGAAAATGAGGAGAGAAAAGAAATTAGAATGAATTCATACTTTCTTCCGTCCCATTTTCCTCTTTCCTAAAAGAGAAAAGATGAGAAAAAAAGAAAGGGCTTCCTATTTTTCTTCTTTCCCCATTTCCTTTTCCCCTTTTAAAAAGAAGAAGAGAATGAATAAAAAGAGGAAAAATTCGGTTATTCTTCTCCCTCATTTCCTCTGTTTTTTCTAAAAAGGAGGAGAAAAGGAATAGAAGAAGAGTAGAAAGAATATTAAAGAGGGAAATTCTTGTTTGGATTTTTCTCCTCTCTCCTTCTCTCAAAAGGAAAAAATGAAAGAAAGAGAAAGGGGACTTTGGGATTCTTTTCTCTCCCTGTTCCATTAAAAGCGGAGAAAAGGAAGGAAATGGATGGAATTTCCGTTGTTTTCTTCTTTCTTTATTTCAAAACGGGAATGGAGGAGGGAAGGAGATGATTAGGAAACTTCAAGGAAATCGATCTTTCTTGTTGAATTTCCGCCATATAGTTTTGTAATGGCTTTTTTTGAAATAAGGACATGACTGTAATGGTCAGTATAGCCTATGCCGTACGGATTTTCGGTACGATACAGTTTTTTCGCATTGTCGGATGTTATGTTGATTATGTCAATATTTTTATGTTCGGGGATTTCGTCGTATGCCGTAGCGGTACTTTCAATCATCCGTTTGTTAGGCAAGCACAGATAGCCAAAGGGCGTTTTGATTTTTTTCATATTGTTGGTCCGTTTCTAAATTGTTTTTTTCTTTTTTATTTGGCTTTCAAAAAAGAAGAAAAAATGGGTGTTATTCATTTAATAGTGACTGTACTAATGTCTGTGTTTCTTTATTTTTTATATGCGGACAGCAGCATTCGATGTCATTCGGACGCATGTTTGTCATTTTCATAATACGTGAACGGCTGATCTGATGGTTTTCTTGATCCATAACAGACACTGCCCATTCAACTTCTCGAGCCCAAAATGCCTCTTGTGATTCCAAATTCTGTTCAATGTATGCTTTGCATTGTGGCAGTTTGTTTATCTGTTTTTGAGGCAAATTTAGGGCTTTTTGGACCTTTGCAAATGATAATTTTTGAGGTTTGCCTTCATTGGAGAGCATTTGTTCTACGATGGTTTTCACTTGCGGGAGATATTGCTCATCCAATTTATCATATTGGATCGCCCGCGGACCTGATTTCCGCACAGCAATATTCTGTTGATTTGAATATTTTAGCACGGCGGAAGCTATTTCCTCAACGATTGAAATGTCAATGCGGTGTTTTGCAGATAATTGTTGATAAATTTCGCGCAAGTTAGTAGAAGGTATGTCATTGGGTAAATGCGTGATTTCTTGCACGGATATCTTTAGAAAATAGGCCATTTGCAAAATAAAATAATTATCATATGCATATCCGTTAAAAATTTTCTGCATGTACGATTGTGTCATTGTGGGCATATTATCTCCGAAAAAAAGAAGATAATCATGATAGAGTTTTTCTATGTTCCGAACCAAACCGGACTCGTTGACGTAATCACTGGGCAAACGAGAATGCAGATATTTTCCGATTGCAAGATCGTTTTGTGTATCTATCGGTTCGCGCATTACATCGAGTACATATTGTGTGAAACCTATTTCTCGATCAGAATTACACTTTCGAGGAATGGAATTCTTCGGAATATTGCTTTCTGCGTCAAAAAGTCCCGGTGCTGTTTTAGAAGAGATTGGAATGTCGCTACATTCTAAAAAACATTGATGTCGTGGGCAGATACGGATTCGCGGTATTTGATGTGCTCTGTGCCAATATGTTTCGCCATGTTTTTCACGATCTTCATGAGCACATTCGGGGCAGTATCGCAAATATTTTTTCTCATTCAAAACAGGTAGACACATAAGTTTCTTCCAGTTACCATTACAGCCAATGATACCACTTACAGCTTCGCCTCGTCTTGATTTCGGAAGAAATCGAATATAAGCTGGATACATCGTATGCTGTTCAACGACTGATTCCCATAATTTATTTTTTGTGATCCATTTCATAGCATCTTCCGTGTACTGATTGACAAATTCGACGCTCGGAAGAGTAAGATTGGCATTTTTATAAATGTCAGTCATTGTGAAAACTAAGTTTGAATAACCGCCGTGGGCATGGTATCGTGCAATTTGGGAATATAACAGTTCGTCTGGATAGATTTGCGGGAAGAACGCAATCATATTGAAACCTCCGCTATATTAAATCCATTTTGACGAAGGAGAGAAATGATATCACTTTGTGATACCTTGGCTTTCATTGCGATTTGGTAAATGGAGAGGTTATCTGTTAAAGCGGTTTTTTCTGAAATCGTGGGTGAATGAGGAAGTTTCTTTTTTGCTGGACTACTTTTCATGCATGGCGGATTAATGAAATTGTGGAGCATGGTCAATCGTTTTTCATAGGCGATATTCAGCACGGAGATATCCAGTTGTTCATGTCCCTCCAATATGGCAATTTCTTGAGAATCGTGTAGTAGAGATATAACAACAGAGGCATTTCCGCTTGAGTGATTATAGAGCCACAATAACATTGCTTCGTCCACTGCGATGGCTTCCTGGACATAAGAATAGGAAAGAATTGCTTTACAAAAATTTCTGAAATTGTCATCGTACTCCATTGTCGCATAATTCAGTCCGAGGGTTCGTCTTGCAAGCATTCTTTCTTGCTCAAAAAAGATCGCGCTTTCCGGTGTGCCGACCATGCAGATGGAGACACCCGAATTATTGATTAGCTGCGTGAGTGTTCCGAGCATTGTTTTTCCACTTTTGCTGTTTGCAAGATTTTGAATTTCGTCAATGATGAGCAGACCAATGTGGTTTAGCGCCACTTGGCTGACACTTCCAACCAACATATCCGTTGTTGAACGAGAACGCAATGCGGTTTCATAATATCGAGAATGTAATAATTCATCCGTTTTTCGAAGAATTTCCAATAATAAGCTTTTTACAGAACAATCCGCAGGTGTTTGTACTTGTAAACAAGCGATAATTTTGGTGTTTGATAACTCCAAAACGGCTTTTTCTGTTAAAATATTTACAGCTCGGCTGACTGCAGAACTTTTGCCTATCCCGGAGGGACCAATGATCGTAAATGAATCGCTTCCACCAATGATGCTTTCGTAGGATTTTTGCCGTACCATTTTACTGTTTTCATTGGATTGTCTTACGGCTAAAATAGACTTCTTTTTCTGCAGTGAGCGAAGGAGTGCGAGATATAATTTGGCATAAATTTCACGGCTCATAGCACTTGGAACGAAAATTTGATAAATATCTTGCATAGCAATTAGTCGTTCAGTCGTGCTTTTTTCTATAATAGATTTGTTGTATGTAGGCAAGACGGCAAGTTTTTCATCCAGTTCTTTTCCTGAAAGCATTTTGGGCATACATTTCAAAATATCATCCATTATTTTAACCGCCTTTCTTTTGGTTGGTGGAATTTTCTGCAACTGTTTCGATAAAGTTCATTAAATTGATTTTCGCTTGATATTGGTCGTGAGTAGTCTTTTGAATGAGTTGTTTTTGCTGATTCTGAATGTTTTGAACCTCATCAAGAGACATATCTGAAAAGCGTCTTTCGATTAAAGAAAAAGTGACAAAAGAACCATTCTTTTCCTTTATCCAAACTTTACTGCAATTTTCTGGATCATAAGAAACAACAACATTGCCGCCGCGCAAGAACTGCTCTTTATATCCGTCTGCAAAATACCGAAGCCCATTGGCTTTAAGCCCGCGTCGCGTAAATTTTCCCATCGTGCGAGGGAGTAATGTTAAGGTTAGATCTTTTTTTGAAATATCAATCAAATTCGTTTCTTGATTGAGCTTTTTCCAATTCCAAATTGCGTTAGCGTACGGAGGAACTTCATCGTCGAGCGTTTCGGGATCATAAGGATAATTTTCAATTACTCTGCTGCAATTATAATAGATAATGCATCGGATAACAATTCTTTCGAATTCGTTTAATGTCAAGATTGCGTCTTGGCGATAATCGTGAGCGCCGCGCTCTTGGAAATCTTCCCGAATAACACCTTTGTTTTTTAGCAAATCCTTATATGAATTTTGTATCAAGTCAAATAGTTTTTCGACGGGGCCTTTCATTTCAGGCCTATAGGGCGGCAAGTTGATTAAAGTAACTCCCAGCTCTGCAATCTGTTCAAAATTTTGACTTGTATACTCGTGGCCTTGATCGGTGATTAGTGTGGAGGGAAGTTGTCCCTGAATATTCCATTGTTCATAGGTAATAAATATTCCTTTTTTCTTACAAAGCAAAACCTTGTCTTCGACGATGTTGAGCATAAGATTTTTCAGAGAATTGGTATCGTTTTCCCATGATAATACATATCCAAGACAAAAAGATGTGTTAGCATCGCAAGCAGCGGTAAGTATAGGTCTACCTGCCAACTCTCCCTTTTCATCAACCAAATAAATATCGCAAATGGTACTGTCTAACATCGCAGTTCCGATGCACGGCGCAAATTCTTGTACGCCATCGCCAACCAGAGGACGATTGTTCCTTTGGTATGCAGTCAAGCCGTCTCTGGAGATATGGAAATTCTCCATTTTCCGATTTTTACGGTAAAAATATCGGAACTGATTGAATGATGGATATTTGGACACCAAGTTTCCATACGCATCGCAATACTTTTCCTTCAACATCATCGTATACGCTGTCGAAAGAGAATTCTGATTTCGGGTGTAGAAAAACTTATTCAGCGCCCAGCGGATGTTTTTCTGATCTCTCGTTAATTCTTTTTCCTTCTTCCTCTGCGGCGCCAAGACGGAAATATCCTGATAAATAAGATAAGAACACAGGAAAGACCGAAGCGTTTGCTTGCTCACATCGAACTGCGCCGAAGCATAATCGATCATTGCATTTCGTTTCTGTTTATCTCCAACGACAGCCACTGCCGCGGCAATCATGGTATATCTTTTTTGAGCGATTTTCTTTTCTGATGGAGAAAGCTCATCCCACGAAAGAAAAGAGAAAGAAATTTCTTCAAGAATTTCTCCATTCTCGAAATCAGAAAGAGGGAAGAATTGCGGCATAGATTTCTTTTCGCAATCAATGGCAAGAACGCGCTCTCCGTCAATGGCAAGAATCCGAAAAAGCGCTGACTCCGTTTTGACAATATCATTCTTCTTCATTTTCTTTTTCCTCCTTTTTAATCACGATTCCCCAATCTGTTACGCCTCGCTTGAGCCAGTATTCACGGCTTATATCTAAGAGCTTGCAAGTTCTCGGCAGAGACAACTTCTTTCGGAAGACACATTCTCTGACCAAGATATCTCCATCAATTTTCGTACATAAAAAATCAGTTGTAAATTCTCCCTCATCCAAATCCTCAAGGGGAACATTACATTGAATGGATTTGATGTTTTCATCCCTATCTAAAATTTCAGCATAAGCAGTTTGAATTTTGTCATAGGTGCGAATGACCTCGTCAGATTTTTTCAGCTTTTTCTTTGTGCAGCGATCTTTGATTTTTAACGGTCTCATAATAATTCCTTTCATTTTGCTGCGAATTTTCCGAAAAATTCTCCGAAAAAATTCCGGAAATTCCCGAAAAATTATTTTTTCGGGAAAATTTCTCCGAAAAGTTAAATTTCGGGCAATTTTTCGGGGTTTTTGGCGAAAAAATGGCGCATTTTCTTTCCGAAAAATCATTTTTCGGAAACTACTATGTTCTTGCATTTTTCGATTATCCTCCAAAAGGCAAAATCGATTATCCTCCCATCTTTCTCCATTCCCCCTCATTCCCCCTCCCAAAACTGAAAATCAGAAGGCTGAAAAGAAAGAAAAAACAGAGAAAATTAAGAAGAAAAAGAGGCAGAACTTCCTTCGATTTTTTCCAGTTGCTCCTCTCCCTCTTTTCCCAAATAAGGAATTTAAAAAGGCGAAAACAAGAAAAAATCCTTCTCCTTTTTTCTCTCATTTCCTACTCCAAAAGAAGAAAAAAGAGTGGAAAGAAGGAGAAAAGAAACAAAAGAAAAGGAAAAAGAGGAGAAAAAGGAAAGGTGATCTATTCTTTCTATCTCCTATCCCAAGAAGAAAAGAGGAGGAAAAAAGAGGGAAATGATCCTTTTTTCTCCCTCCAGAACGAAAGGAAAATGGAAAAAGAAAGAGAAAAAATGCGCGCTGGCAAGGTCATTTTGGACGCAAAAAAGACCTCACTTCGTCTTTCGACGAAACAAGGTCTTTTCAGTTTTTCTTATTCAAAAGATCCAATCTCAGAATAAAGATTTTTACCCGAAAATGGATGAATTAGCAATGCGAGAATACTTCCCCTTACTCCCACTCAATAGTACCTGTGGGCTTGGGAGTAAGATCGTAGAGAACGCGGTTTACGCCTTCTACTTCGTTAATGATTCTGTTGGTAACAGTATGAAGAACGGAATAAGGAATTTCTTCAATGGTGGCAGTCATCGCATCCTTGGAGTTTACAGCGCGGATGATTGCAGCCCAACCTTCATAACGTTCATCGTTTCTAACGCCGACACTCTTCATATCAGGCATGGAAATGAAGAACTGCCATACTTTTTTAGCAAGACCGCATTTATCAAATTCTTCACGGAGAATAGCATCAGCCTCACGGAGAGCATGGAGTCTGTCACGTGTAATTGCGCCAAGGCAACGAACACCGAGACCGGGACCGGGGAACGGCTGACGGTCAACCATAGCAGAAGGAAGACCAAGCGCTCTGCCGACTTCTCGAACTTCGTCTTTGAAGAGAAGTTTTACAGGTTCAACAAGCTGGAATGTCATATATTCGGGAAGACCGCCAACGTTGTGGTGGGATTTTACTGCTTTTTTGCCATTGCTTTCAAGAATATCAGGATAAATAGTACCTTGTGCGAGGAAAGAAATACCGGAAAGTTTGGAAGCTTCTTCGTCAAATACTTTGATGAATTCGCCGCCGATAATTTTACGTTTCTTTTCGGGATCGGAAACACCTTTGAGAAGATTCAAAAATCTGTCGGTTGCATCGACGTAGATGAGATTCGCATCGAGCTGGTTTCTGAATACTTCGATAACCTGCTCAGATTCGCCTTTACGCATAAGACCATGATTTACATGTACGCAAACGAGCTGTTTGCCGATTGCTTTGATGAGAAGAGCAGCAACAACGGAAGAGTCAACACCGCCGGAAAGGGCGAGCAACACCTTCTTATCACCGACTTGTTCACGAACTGCAGCAATCTGTTCTGCAATAAAAGCTTCTGCAAGTTCAGGGGTGGAAATACGAGCCATGGAATCCGGTCTAACATTGGTATTCATAAATAAAGTATTCCTCCTGTAAAATAAAAATCTTCGTCTTTGCGGTTTGTGGTTTCAGAAGCCGTGAAAGGCATATTCTGTAAAAATAAACAATCCGAAAAACAAATTAATGTTGATATTATACAACAAAATCGGTGTTTTGTCAATATATATTTGAAAAAATATTATGCAGTAAAGAGAAAAATTTTCATGTGAATATTTTGTTAGGATTCAGTTCATATTGTAAGAACTCGAAAATTTTATTTGAGTATTTATGATAATACAACATGCCGAACAATAATTTGTTTTTAAATATTTTGTTAAGTTCTTCAAAAAACAAAAGTCTTTTTAGATGTTTTGTTGACAAGCAAAAAGGAAAATGTTATACTTATATAGGATATAAAATGAGAATAAAAAAGTGGCGAATCGCCGCTGATGGTTGCTCGCCTAACCAAATTTTTCTTGTATCTAAATAATGCAAACGGCGAGGTTTAAACTGCGCAATTCCCTATAATATAAAAACAGTAAAAGGAAATCGTGCAACAAACGAAAAAACTGAAGTATTGACATAAAAATGAGATTCAAAAAATTTTAGAACAGAAAGGAAAGAATTATGAACAGAAAAGTACCGAGAATTTCCAGACGCGCATGGTTACTTGCGAAACAGAATCATATTGAGGTGTCGAATATTACTCCGACGGGACCGGATGGAAGAATTATTGAACGAGATATTTTTCGCGAGCTGGAAAAAAATTATTTAGCTGAACTGCCTGAAAAAACTGTTGATGAAATAGATGCGGAACCCGCGGAAACGTTGGCAAAATCAACGGAATTTGCCGATGTTACGGTACAGGAAAATATTGTGGAAACCTTCGCTGAAAAAATTCCGGAACTCGAATTGGCAGTGAAAGAAACCGCAGAATCGGAAGAAGTTGCGGAAGCCGAAGAAACGGTTGAAGAACCGGAAGAGCTTCCCGCAGAAGAAACATCGGTTGAAGAAACCGCAGAATCGGAAGAAGTTGCGGAGCCCGAAGAAACGGTTGAAGAACCGGAAGAGCTTCCCGCAGAAGAAACATCGGTTGAGGAAACCGCAGAATCGGAAGAAGTTGCGGAAGCCGAAGAAACGGTTGAAGAACCGGAAGAGCTTCCCGTAGAAGAAACATCGGTTGAGGAAACCGCAGAATCGGAAGAAGTTGCGGAGCCTGAAGAAACGATTGAAGAACCGGAAGAGCTTCCCGCAGAAGAAACATCGGTTGAGGAAACCGCAGAATCGGAAGAAGTTGCGGAGCCTGAAGAAACGATTGAAGAACCGGAAGCGCTTCCCGTAGAAGAAACATCGGTTGAGGAAACCGCAGAATCGGAAGAAGTTGCGGAGCCTGAAGAAACGATTGAAGAACCGGAAGAGCTTCCCGTAGAAGAAACATCGGTTGAGGAAACCGCAGAATCGGAAGAAGTTGCGGAAGCCGAAGAAACGGTTGAAGAACCGGAAGAGCTTCCTGTAGAAGAAACATCGGTTGAGGAAACCGCAGAATCGGTTACAGAAACGGAAGACGTACCTGTGGCAGAGCCTACCGAACCCGTAATCGAAGAAATATCGGAAACAGAAGACGAGCCCGAAATCGAAATTGAATGGATTGAAACGGAAGCAGAACAAACTGCTATCGTTGCGGCACCCATTAAAACCATCGCAAAGGATAACACTCAAAAAGAAACGGATTCCCAAGAAACCGAACAGGAAAAGGAAAAGTCCCGTTCGTACGGAACGGAAGCATACCGTCATACGGACGTTATCATTCCGAGAACCGAAAGCGCGCCGAACGGAAATCCCATTACCTTGACAATGTCTTTTGATGCAGGCGCGATTGTAAAACTGAATACTTTGATCAAAGAACACGGAGAAACGATGGGGTTGCCTCATATTACCATCAACGATATGATTTTGTTTGCGACAGCGAAACTTTTGAAGAAGAACAAAGCACTCAACGCACATTTCCTCGGGGATAAGATCCGCTATTTTGACGGCGCACACCTTGGCTTTTCTGTGGATACTGGTCACGGAATTGAAACTTTAACTGTTTTTGATGCGGACCGTCTGTCGCTTTCCTCTCTTGCCAAAATCACGGGCGCATTGATCCGCAGTGTAAGAGCGGGCGGTGTTTCTCCCGAAAAAAATAAACTTTGCGCTTCCTTTATGGTATCCAACCTTGGCACGTTGGGAGTAGAATCGTTTACTCCTGTGCTGAAAGAACCGCAAACCGGAGTGCTCGGCGTTTGCGCATTGCAAAGAAGAATCAAGGAAGTGAACGGAAAGGATATTTCTTATTCCTGCATTCCGCTTTCACTGACTTTTGATCCGCGTGCATTGGATACAACGAGTGCGGCAGGATTTTTGAGAGAACTTTGCGTATCTCTTGAAAATTTTGAATTGCTTTTGATTAAATAAGAAATAGTACAGGAATGATAGAAGAATATGAGGTCTTTTTTGATATTTTCAAAGCAGACCTCAGGAAAGGATTGATTGTTATATGTCCGGTTATTTGGGTACGGAAATCAAAAGAAATACGGCAAATATCGCGGTTCGTTTCCGCGAGATTCCCATTTGTGCTTACCATCTTTCGATTTCCGAAGAAAAAAGGATTTACACGACCAGAGATTTTTTAAGGATCTATCGAGATATGATTGTGGTCCGTGAATTTGAGACCATGCTGCTATCCTTGAAAACAAGAGGAAGCTACCGTGGTGTTTCTTATCCCCTGAAAAAATCGATTGTGACGGATATCGGAAGGGAAGCAATCTCTGTCGGAGAAGCTTACTGCGCAAGCCCTGCGGACGATATGTTTTCTTCCGATAAAAATATCGGCGATCTGATTGCAAAAGGACTTTCTGCCATTGAAAAAATGACAGATGAAGAACTTGCTCAAATCATGCGCGGACATCAAGAAGGCTCGGTATTATTACCCTTGGCAGAGGTAACGGATAAACGTGCAAGTGTGAAGGATGTGGCGTTGGATTTTCTGCTTTACGGTCTTTTATCTGAAATCTTTAACAAAATTACAGGATTTTGTCGCGGTTTGTGCGGAAGCCGAAACGTATATTTTATCCCGTTTGGCTTTTATCCCTGCAACATGACCGAATCGGATTCGGCTGGATTGGCACTCGGCGCGGCTTTGTATCATAAAAATTGCGGATCGAACGGATGCGCGGTTGCCAATATGAGCGCGGATGCTGTTTGCGATGGATATGTGTGGGAAACGTTTTGTCTTGCGAGTTCGGGTATATTTCGTACGCAAAAGAGTTTAGGACTTCCTGCGTTGTTCGTTTTGAACAGAAGACGCGATGTGGATGAAACCGAATCGTCCGTCCGCAAAAGCGCGGCGCGTATTTGTGCGGGACTCGGAACGGAAATGATGTATGCGGAAACGGTAAACGGAAGTGATCCCCTCGCTGTTATCGATGCCGTATCCCGAAAGAAAGAGATTCTGAAACGCGGAGAAGGAGCGGCGCTTTTGGAAATGGTTTTCGATGATTTGCAGGAAACGCCGAACGGCGCCGATCCCGTAAAGATTTACCGCGAAAAATTGATTCGAGGCGGCATCATCGGCACATCTGAATTGAAAGCCCTGGAAGAGCATATTGCGGAGCGTATGGCTAAAATTTGCAGACTTGCCGCAGATGATGAAAAATCTCCGCCCGCGCGTGTTGTTTGTGAAGATTCCGCCATATTTGAGAATATGGACGGAGAGAAGCGTACTGTCCGCAAAATTATGCCCGAAGTTAAAATCCCGAAAAATACGTGCAGTCGTTTACAGGAAATCCGGAAAAAACGAGACGCTTCGTCCGAAAACGAAAATTCATATCAAATTGAAGATGCCGTTTTTGAATCTGTTTTAGATAGAATGTATCGCGATCCCGATTTTGCGGTGTTTGGCATGACGGCAAAAGACGAAACGTTGGCAGGACTTGCCGAGGCGGTTGATGCTAATCGTTTTTTTCGTATTTCCACTTCCGGAACAACGCTTATTTCCTGTGCGCTCGGCTATACGTTGAAAGGCGGAAGCGCGTTGGTTTCTTTGGATGGCGCACAAACGGCGATATCGGCTGTCAATATTCTGATTCGACAGATTTCGGCATGGCGTTTGTGCAGCGAGGGAAGACTTTCGATTCCTTTGGTTGTACGTGTGCCGCTTGAAAATAGCTTTTCGGCGGAATCGTTTTTGTCTGCTGTGGCTTCTGTCCCTGCTCTGAAAGTTGTGCATCCGGCAACGCCTTATGATGCAAAGGGAGTGATGGAGAGTGCTTTGAATGGAGCAACTCCGGTAATCTTCCTGGAATCGAAAGGTCTTGGCAATATCGGAGAAAGTTGTGAGGAAAACGGTGTTCCGCAGACGGCATATACTTTGCCCATCGGAAAACCTTCTTTGAAAAAAGAAGGAAAAGATATCACGATACTGACGGTTGGCGCGGCGCTCTGCTCCGCAATGAAAGCCACGGCGCTTTTATTAGAACCATATGGCGTTGAAGCGGAAATTATCAGTGCACGGACACTGATTCCTTTTGATTGCGAACCTGTTCTCAGGTCTGTTGAAAAAACGGGCAAACTTCTGATTGTAGGCGAGGGTTCTGAACGAGGTTCCTTTATGAGCAGTCTTGCGGCGGAATTCGGAGAGCTTGCTTTTGACTATTTGGATGCTCCCGTGGTTGTGGCGAGCGCGAATGACGAAACGGAAATTATCCGTGTAATTCACAACAAGATCATCCCCTTGGATGGAATGTAAAAAGTTCTAAAATTATATATTTGACGATAAAATTCGGAGGTAATATTATCATGACAAACGAAAGAAAAGATATTGAAGCCCGTTATAAATGGGATCTTTCCGTGATTTATCCGAGCGAAACGGAATTTTATGCGGACTATGCAAAAGCGGAAAAATCCATCAAGGCTTTTTCCAAATATGAATCCATTATGTGCAACAGCGCAAAGGATCTTTACAATACTTTGAAAAGTCTGACAGATCTGGAAGCTTTGATTGATAAGCTTTTCCACTATGCTTCGTTGAATTTTTCTGTTGAAACCTCAAATAACGCATATCAGGGATTGAATGCAAAGGTGCGTAATCTTGCTATTGAAGCAGGAACGGCAACGTGGTTTGTGGAGCCCTATATGCTTCGCATTGAAGAGGAAACGATGAAAACATGGATTTCCGAATATAAAAGACTTGGTACTTTCCGCCGTATGATCGAAAAGATTATGCGCAGAAAGAATCATACGCTTTCAGATGAATGCGAAAAGCTGATGGCAAAAATGGAAAATTGTATCGGTGTTCCGAATGAGGTTCGCAATATTTTTGTGAACTCTGATATGCGTTTCGGAAAAATCAAGGATGAAAACGGAAACAGTGTGGAACTGACGGATGCAAGTTATGCGACCTATTTGATGAGCGGAGACCGCAAAGTGCGTAAAGCGGCATTCACAACCCTTTACAAAACTTACGAGCAGTTTGGCAATACTTTCGGAACTATGATGAATGCCAAAGTAAAAGAAAACGCAACGCTTGCAAAAGTTCAGAATTTTGAAGATGCTTTGACCGCTTCAACCTACAAGGATGAAGTTACTCCCGAAATTTATAACAATCTTATCAATTCCGTCAATTGCTCGCTTTCTGTTCTTTATGATTATTACGCGCTCAAAAAAGAAGTTCTCGGGCTGAAAGAATTGCATCTCTATGATATCTATGCTTCTTTGGTCGGTGAGCTTGATCGCAAATATACTTATGAAGAAGCAGTGGAAGAAGTTTTGAATACGGTTGGTGTTTACGGTAAAGAATATGCCGAAGCTTTGCGTGCGGGTCTGACAGAGAAGGGATGGGTTGACGTTTATCCATGCAGAGGTAAAAGAGGGGGCGCCTTCAGCTCGGGAGGTCCTTCAACAGAACCGTATATTCTTTTGAACTTTACGGGTACGTTTGATAATGTATCTACGCTTGCGCATGAAGCGGGACATTCCATGCACACATGGTTCTCTACACATTACAACAAACCGCACAATTCCGCTTATACAATTTTCGTTGCAGAAGTGGCTTCCACCGTTAATGAACTTTTGCTTCTCCACCGCAAATTGAACGAATGTGAAAGTGATGATGAAAAGCTTTATATTCTGGATCAGATCATGGAAACGTATAAAGGTACGCTTTACCGCCAGACCATGTTTGCGGAATTCGAAAAGGATATCCATATGCTTTGTGAAAAAGGAGAACCTTTGACGGCAGACCTTCTGAGCGCCAAATATTACGATCTGGTAAAACGCTATTTCGGTAATGACGTCGTTTGCGATCCTCAGATCGCTTTTGAATGGATGCGTATTCCGCATTTCTATATGAATTTCTACGTATATAAATATGCAACCTGTATTTCCGCAGCTTCCGCTATCGTGAAACGCATTGAAACGGAAGGCGCATCTTACGTGAAGAAATATATCGATTTCTTGAAATGCGGCGATTCTTGCTCTCCGTTGGAAAGTCTTCTTGTTGCGGGCATTGATATGACAAAACCCGAAGTCGTAACCGATGCCATCGATGATTTTGCAAATGCCATCGCGCAGTTCAGAGAAATTTATTCCAAGAAAAAGAAATAAAATTCAAATTATCAAAAAACATGTTGAAAAAGTTGTATTTTAGAGTCTGAGATACAGCTTTTTCTTTTTTAAATTGCCGGATAAAAGGGCTTTAAAAATTAACGTGAGTTCGATGGAAAGATAACTTTTGAACCAAACAGAAAAGCAACGCTGTTGTTTTGAAAATTTCGTATGAATCTATTGCAATATCGAACAAAAAGTAATATAATAAAGACAATATGAACAGAGAGGAATGAAAAAAATGTAATCACTCAGTTTGGGCAGAAAGCCCTAATTCTATTTATAATCGTAAAAACAGGAAGTGATAAAAATGAGTGAAAGAATTTTAAAATACCCGAGAACCAGACATTTGCAAGGTTCAAGATTACAGGCGGGAGATGAGGATCTGAGTCAGATTCCGTTTTCGGAGATTCTCGGGAAACATATCGTTATTGAGGAAAAGATCGACGGCGCCAATTCCGCGATTTCTTTTGATGAAGACGGAAACCTTCTTCTGCAAAGCAGAGGACATTATCTGAGAGGCGGTTATCAGGAACGCCACTACAATTTGATGAAACAATGGGCAAATGCAAACAGTGAAATTCTCTATGAGGCGCTTGAAAGCAGGTATATTATGTACGGAGAATGGATGTATGCCAAGCATACCGTTTTTTACGATGCATTGCCCGATTATTTTATGGAATTTGATATTTTTGATCGGGAAAAAGGCGTTTTTCTGGATACCGAATCCCGTCGGAAGATTACAGAACCCATGCAGATCATTTTTTCCGTGCCCGTTCTGGCTTCGGGTGTGTTCCGTACGAAGGAAAGTATTCTGAATTATATGGGGAATTCTCGGTATATCACGGAAAATCATATCGAAACGCTGAAAGCTTTGGCGGAAAAACAAAAATTGGATGTGGAAAGACAGGTTAGGGAAACCGATCCGTCTTTGACCATGGAAGGACTTTATATCAAAGTGGAAGAGGACGGTATCGTTAAGGACCGTATGAAATATGTCCGAAATTCGTTTTATCAATGCTTGAATGAATCGGGAAGCCATTGGCAGCAAAGACCGATCATTCCGAATCAGCTTGCAAAGAAGAACGGAGATGAAAGGGAATGAAAAACAAAGAAGCCGAAAAAATTCTCCGTTTGATTCCGACTTCGGGAGAAAAAATCGAATGGGCTGCATTTGAAAATACGGTTATGCGACCGATTTTTTCGGAAATGGCCCGTACGGAGCAGAATCCCGTATATCACGGCGAAATCGACGTTCTTTCTCATACGAAAATGGTTTGCGAGGCATTGATTCGTGAGTCCGAATATCAAAACGGAAATAAAAAAGAAAAAACAGCGCTGTTTTTGGCGGCGCTGTTTCACGATATCGGTAAAATCAAATGTACGTTTTTGGACGAGGGTATATACCGTTCGCCCAATCATGCGAGGATCGGCTCTGTCATTACGAGAGAGATCCTTTGGCGTGATTTTGGTTTTTGCGGAAATGAGGATGTGAGAGAGCTGAGAGAAACGGTGTGTCAGCTTGTCCGGTATCATTCTTTTCCTCCGTATGCGATGAGTGATGCGGATGCCGAGCGGAAGATTTTGAAAATTTCCTCCAACGGTGAACTGATCCGAAGTTTTTCTTTTTCTCAGCTCCTGCTTTTGGAAAAAGCAGATATTTTGGGCAGGATCGCTGAGGATACCGAGGAAAGTCTGGAAAAACTCGCGTACTGTCGTATGTTGGCTGATGAAATCGGATGTACGGAAAAAACGTTTCCTTTTGCGGATACATTTTCCGAAAGAGCGTATTTTAAGGGCAAAACCGAATGGAAAGAGCAGTCGCTTTTCAGCGATGCGTGGGGAGAGGTAATCTTGCTTTCGGGCTTGCCCGGAACGGGAAAAGATACGTGGATTTCAAAGAATTTTCCCGAATTATCCATAGTTTCTCTTGATGATATCCGCAAAAAACTCGGTATTTTGCCTAAGGAAAATCAAGGCAGAGTGATTGCCGCCGGATATGAAGCGGCAAAAGAGCTTTTGAGAAAAAAGCAACCATTTATTTGGAATGCAACCAATATCACCTCGAAAATGCGAGGCGCATTGATCTCGCTTTTTGAAGATTACGGCGCTTCCGTCAAAACCGTTTTTTTGGAAACGGAATGGGAGGAGCAATTGCGAAGAAATGCGGAAAGGGAAGCTCGTGTTCCCGTTTCCGCCATCGAAAGAATGCTCGGAAAACTTGAACTTCCCGAACGCTTTGAAAGCGAACGGGTCGTTTGGGAGATCGTATAAAAAATACATCTAAGGAGAATATAAAAATGCCGACACCCAAAACATCAAACCCCAAAAAGCTGAGCGAGCTTGCCAAGGTTAAACTTTTGGAAGAAACTGTGTTGAAAGGTACAATTGAAGAATTGCGCGCGGTAACGGAAACCTACCGACCGTTTGAAATGACTGCACGCGCATTGTTGCTTGCCATCCGATATCGCGGCGCGGATTTTACCAAATTGCTTCTGGAAGCGGGTGCTTCTTTTGATTATAATATTACACCTTCCATGCTGGGAAAATATAAAATGCAACACTCGACGGCAGGCGGAAATTATCTTACGGTTTATGCGCTTGCGATTGCGCCCGAAAAACTTTGGATGAATTATCTGTATTCGCCGTTTTACGGTGTCTCTGAAATGGGCATTACCTCTGAACAGGAAGAGAATGTCCTGCGTATTGCAGAGCGAATGGAATCTGTAAAACTCTGTTTGGAAAGCGGTGTGTTGAATCAGTCGTCTTTGGGAGAAATGCTGTTTTTTGCGTTGACGGAAAACGCAATCGGCTTTGCTGATGCCCTGATTGCACTCGGCGCAAATCTCAAAGATGCGGAACCTTATTATTATAACGGACGTCCTTGGGGCGGAGATTATCTGAAGATCATCACGACGGGGCAAAATTCCGCTTATTGGAGTGGGTATATGACATCACTCATTGGTTTGGAAGAAAATGAGCTCCTGCCAGTTTTGGAACGTTTCTCACATCTCGTTGAAAAAGAGGGCGAAAAACTTATGCTCAGCCAGAAACTGGCAGACGAACTGAAATGGAAGGATGATTCCCTGCGTTTTGCTTTAGAAAAAATGAATATTTCCAAAATCAATCAGAAAAAACTCATGGAATATGCGGTATCCAAGGGGTTTGTCGGATCACTGGATACCATGACAAAATTCGGATGGCTTGAAAATTCCGCCAAAAGAGAGGCGTTGATGGAATTTGCTCGTTTGAACAATTTCACGGAAGCGTTGGCATGGCTGATGGATTTCAAAAACCGAACGGTCGATTTGGAAGCGGAAGCCGTCAAAGAAGAAACGAAAATGATGAAAGCACTGATGGAGAATCCGAATTCTGTTTCCGCAATGAAAAAGATTTGGAATTTCACGAAAAACGAAGACGGAACCTTGGTTATTACAGGGTATAAAGGCGGAGAAACGGAAGTGGAAATTCCTTCTGTGATCGGAAAATCAAAAGTGACCGCAATCGGCGAAGCCGCTTTTGACGCAAGTATGGTAAATCTTCGTAACAAATATCAGAAAAGCAGAAGTAAAATTCGAAAGGTTATCATTCCTGAAGGTGTAACCGCGCTTGGTAAAAACGTCTTTTGGTCTTGCCGTTCTTTGGAGGAAATCATCATTCCGAGTACAGTCAAAAGAATTGAAGCACCTCTTGCCAACCATTGTCCGAAATTACAGAAAGCGATTTTACCCGAAGGCGTGGAAATCATCGGAAATACGCCACCGTTTGTTCGCTGTCTTTGCATGAAAACGTAGATGGATATGAAGAAACACACGAAAAAATAATAATCCTGAAAAAATCCCAAACTCCTTTTCGGAATTTGGGATTTTCTATAATCAATATGAAAATCAACCTGCTGTATTTTCATTTGGAAATCTTGTGCCGCAGAACAAGCAGAATCTTGTTTCGGGTGGAGAAATTTCTCCGCAGGAGGCGCATTTTTTCATGCTTTTGAAGCGGTTTTCATGGAATTCGCGTACCAGTGTCAGCACACCTTCATCAAGCATACCGTCAATGACGGCGGCTTCAATGACGGAATCGGAGATTCGTATGTATTTCATCAAAACGGAAAGAAAATGCCAATCGATCTCTCCGCGGATGATCTTGTCAAAAATGGAAAGCTTTGCGGAAAAATTCATGAAAGGAATCATTTTTTCCAGCAAAACCGTATCGATCTGACGGAAATCCGATGCGCCGAGCAATTCCCAAAATCCGCTGTCGCTCATATATGAAAACAGGGAAGCAAGATTGGAAATATCAATGCCTTGTTCGGCAAAACCCTGAATCGCGCGGTCTAAAATGCTCGGTTTCAGAAACGGCGCGATATTTTCCAGTTCATGAATGTTGCAACGGCAGGATTTTACATCCTTGCCGAGCGCGGCGCTTTTCAAAAGTTCCTGTTCGCCTTCCGTCGGCGCACCTGCGCCGATCAGTTCATCGATGGAAATGTTAAAAATTTCGGCAATTTTCACGAGAATGGAAATATCGGGAAAGCTATCTCCCTTTTCATAACGGGAAACGGCTTGTCTTGTGAGATTCAATTTGTCGGCAAGCTCGGATTGTGTCATATCGGCATTGCGGCGAAGCGTGGAAAGATTCGCGCAAAAAAGGTCGGCATCAAACATGAAGGTTGTCCTTTCTCAAAATCCGGATTTTTCAGCCACGGATGATTTTTACTAATTAAGAAATTGCATAAAATCAATTTCGTTGTTTTGCATTACTTGAATGAAAGCGAAAACGTCCGCAGGCGGTAACTTGCCGCTTATTTATAAACCACGGCGTCTTCTCCGAGAATCATTTGAAGAAGACGGAACATATTCGGCAAGATTTCTGTTGATCTTCCGACTGCCCGGACATATTTTTTTGTAGAAGCATCGAAGAATACCACGGGTGTTGAACCCTCGAAAATTTCCAACAGACTGCAAGCGCGACGGCATTCCTCACTTTGCATATCGGAAACCTTCAGATAAAGTGTTTTCGGTTTTTCAGGTGCCTGTACGTGGACAGGCTGTGCGGAAACGGAGGATTGAGCGGAAGCGACAGAAGCGTTTTCCGATCTTGTGCGCGCTTCGGTAATGCTGTCGGGAATCTGCCGTTTCTGATAAACGGGTTTTTTTAGCGGCTTTGTCTCTTCGGGAACGGTTTCCTGTAAAATTTCGATGGAAGAAACCAGGAGCTTTGGCGCACTGTCTTCCGCGACGGAAAGTTCACCGACTGCAGCAATCGGGGTATCGGGAGAAAGAAGATACGTATACTTTTCCAAAATTTTGGGGAAAACCACAAGTTCTGCTTCTCCGAAACGATCTTCCAGGGTAAGAAAAGCCATGGAAGCGCCCGTTCGTGTTTGTTTGTTCGTTCTTGCGGTAATCATTCCCGCTAAAATTACGGTGTCATGGTCCTTGAAAACTCCGTTTTCTTCTTCAAAGGAGGTAAGCAGATCGCCGATGGAATCCAAAGCGCCGAGCGCTTTTGCGTGCGCTTTGAAATCGTCAAACGGATGTCCCGAAAAATACATTCCCATACTTTCTTTTTCCTGATAAAGTCTTTCTTTTGTGGAAAGTTCGGGCAAATCGGGATAAGCGTAATCGGCTTCGGGATAATCGTCGTCCATGTTAAAATTGCCAATGGTAAAGAGATCAAATTGACCTTCCACTCTGCCGCGGTTCTTTTTTACGTAAATATCAATGATTCTTTCGTATTCGGAAAGCAGGGCGGCTCGTTTTGTGCCGAGGGAATCGAAAGCGCCGCTTTTGATCAAACTTTCCACTTGGCGTTTATTCAGTTCGCGGTTGCTCATGCGGGAAATGAAGTTTTCAAAAGAGGTGAATTTTCCGGAGAGACGTTCTTGCATAACCTCCAGAAGAAAGTTTCTGCCGACATTTTTAATGCCGAGCAAGCCGAAACGGATGGCGCGTTTTCCGTTCTGATTGACCACGCTGTAAAGCTCACGGCTTTCGTTGATATCCGGACCGAGTACGCGGATTTTCATTTTTTGCGCCTGATCGATATAAACGGCGGTTTTCGTCATATTTCCGAGAACGGAAGTCAACAAAGAAGCAAGATATTCGCAGGGGTAATGGGCTTTGAGATACGCGGTTCGATAAGAGGTGTAGGCGTAAGCGGTGGCATGGCTTTTATTGAAGGCATAAGCCGCAAAAGAAGACATGGTATCAAAGATTTCATTAGCGGCTTCTTCGGAAATACCGTTTGCAACGGCGCCTTTGCAGATTTCTTTGCCGTTTTCGTCTTTTTCGCCGTAAATGAAAGCATGACGTTCGTTTTCCATTTCCTTTGCTTTCTTTTTGGACATAGCGCGGCGGATAATATCGGCTCTTCCGTAAGAGAAGCCCGCGATATCGCGGCAAATATTCATTACCTGTTCCTGATATAAGATGCAACCTGATGTTTCATCCAGAATTTTCTTCAGTTGAGGAACGAGATAGGTTATTTTTTCAGGGTGGGAGCGATATTCCAAAAATTTCGGAATGGAATCCATAGGTCCGGGACGGTAAATGGAAATGGCAAGGATGATATCTTCCAGACAGTAAGGGCGCATGGAAACGAGCATTTTTCTCATTCCTGCGGATTCCAGTTGGAAAATACCGTCGGTTCTTCCCGATGAGATTAATTCATATGTTTTTACATCATCAAAAGGAACACGGCGCAGATCAAAATCGGGCTCGGAAAGACGAATCTGTTTTTCGGTATCGGACATGATAGTCAGATAGCGGAGACCGAGAAAGTCGAATTTCAGAAGTCCGAGTTGGGCAACGGTGTCCATTGGAAATTGAGTTAAGATCATTTCATCGTTTACGGCAACGGGGACGTATTCACTGACGGGTTTGTCCGTGATGACAATTCCCGCGGCGTGCGCGGAAGGATGGCGGGGCATACCTTCGAGTGCTTTTGAAATATCAACGAGACGTCGGACGGCTTCGCTGTTCCGGTACATATCGCCAAGATCTCCCGACATGGCATCCTCAATGGTAACGTGAAGATCGTTGGGAATGGCTTTGGCAACCACGTCTACTTCGGCATAGCTCATACCAAGTACTCTGCCAACGTCGCGGATGACGGCTTTAGCAGCCAGTGTTCCGAACGTGGAGATACCGCAAACGTGATCTTTGCCGTATTTTTCGGAGACGTATTCGATGACTTCTCCGCGCCTGTCATAACAGAAGTCCGTATCAAAGTCGGGCATACTGACGCGTTCGGGATTCAGAAAACGTTCAAACATCAAATTGTAACGAATGGAGTCTACGTCCGTAATACCGACGAGATACGCCACAAGGCTTCCTGCGCCCGAACCTCGTCCGGGTCCGGTAGGGATGGAAACACTTTTTGCGTAACGGATAAAATCTGCCACGATCAGGTAATATTCTGCGTAACCCATTCCGGTAATCACGGAAAGCTCGTAAGCAATGCGTTCGCGGTAAATCTGTTCGGTGTGTTCTTCCGTGAAAACGATTTCTTGCTCCGCCACTTTTTTATCAAAACCTTCAAAGGCAAGACGGCGCAGATATTCTTCGGGGGTTTCTCCCGTAGAGGGACGGAAGCGAGGCAAATAAAGCTTGGAAAAATCAAAATCAAATTGACAAAGATCGGCAATTTTCTGCGTGTTTTCCACAGCGTTTGGATATGTGCGGAAGAGCGCTCTCATCTCTTCTTCGCTTTTCATGTAAAATTCATCGGTTTCAAAGCCGAAAGGTCTGCCGTCCGCAATTTTATTACCCGTTTGAATGCACATGAGAACGGCTTGGGTGTCCGCATCGTTTCTGCGGAGATAATGAACGTCGTTTGTGGCGACGAGCGGAATTCCCGTTTCTTCGGAAAGACGGAGAAGCTCTTTGTTTACGGCCTTTTGCTCTTCAATGCCGTGATCCTGCAATTCCAGATAATAACTGTCTGCGCCGAAAAGCTTGCGCATGGAGAGCGCGTGTTCTTTGGCTTTTTCAAATTCTCCGTTTGAAAGTAAGCGGGGAATATAGCCTGCAAGACAGGCGGAAAGGCAGATCAAGCCTTCGCTGTGTTCGGCAAGCAATTCAAGGTCAATACGGGGCTTGGTATAAAAACCTTCCGTGTACGCCTTGGAAACCATGTAAATCAGATTTTTGTAACCGATCTCGTTTTTTACGAGAAGCACGAGATGGTAGCGAGTGCCGTCCGTTTCATGGCGTTTTTCAAAGCGGGAACCGGCGGCAACGTAAACCTCACAGCCGATAATGGGCTTTACACCGTAATTTTTGCATGCTTTGTAAAAATCGACAACGCCGTACATGACACCGTGATCGGTAATGGCAACGGCAGTTTGCCCCAGCTCGGAAGCTCTTCTCGGAATATCGCGCACGCGGCATGCGCCATCCAGAAGACTGTATTCGCTGTGTAAATGAAGATGAACGAACGGCATAGTTTTTTCCTTTCTTTGAATTAATCTTCGGGATAGAGAGATTTATAGAGAGAATAGATTTTTTGTAACCGCTTGCTGACCTGAGATTTGGAAATGGGAGGATTTTCGAGAGAAGAAAGCTCGGAAAGTGTGAGGGTGTCGTATTCCACACGCAATTTGGCGGTTTGTTTGAGTTCGGGCGGAAGCTTATCGAAATCTCCCGTTTCCATCAGTTTCTGGATGGCCTCAATATAAATACCTGAAGCGGTAACGCTTTTCGTGATGTTAGCGATGTCGCAATTTTTCTTTCTGTTGACTTCGTTGGTCTTTTCTTTGAGCATTTGTGCGTTGATGATGGCAAACGCGGCTTTGTTTGCGCCGATATAAGAAAGAAAATATTCAATGCTTTCCGTATCTCTGTAATAAATGATCTGATTCCCTCTGCGAACGGAAAGCTTGGGCAAACGAAAATGACGGGTAAGCGATGTGGCGCTGTCGCAGGCAACGTCGGCATCGGCGGTGGAAAGCTCGATTCTTCCGGGTTTGTCGGGCGGATTAACGAATCCCGAAGCCAGAAAAGCGCCTCGGAAGAACATATTATCACATTTTCTGCAATGGAAAAAGCGGGTAATATTTTCGCCGCCATCCGCTTTTGCAGTTAAATGTCGGATTTTTTCAAAGTTTTCTCCCGAAAGCTCGGTTTTATATGCCGAACCGACTCTTTTTGTTTCCGCAGCAATCTCTGCCGTTGAGATGAGCAGAGAGGAGAAAAAGGAGGAAACTTCTTTGGATTCCGTTTTGAAGGTCAAAACGTTTTCATCGGTGACGGGAGAGAAATGGAGCATTCCCGCAAGGCAAGCGGTCAGACAGCAATTTTTGTCTATGGTTTCCTGTGCGAGAGTGGATTTTGTATCGCCTGAAAAAGACATTTTGCGTAACTCCTGATTTTTTATTTTATAAGAAATTGTTCAAAATCGGTCTCGCCGATTGTATTGTTTAAATATAAAAAACTGAGATGGGCGAGCAGTCGGGAGCGGCTATTTGCCGCTTTTTAAGATATATAAATAATTTCCGTTTCCAAAAGAATGCCGAAACGGCGGAAGACCTCTTTTTGCACAAACTCGGTCAGACGGAGAATATCGTCCGCGGTGGCGTTTCCCGTATTGACAATGAAATTGGCGTGTTTCTCCGAAATTTCCGCGCCGCCAATGCGAAATCCTTTCAGCCCGGCCTGCTCAATGAGCGCGCCGGGAAATGCGCCTTCCGGACGCTTGAAAACGCTTCCCGCATTGGGATATTCCAAGGGTTGCTTGGATTTCCGCGAAGCCATATTTTTTTCGGCTTGCATGGCGATCTCTTCGGATTTTTTCGGCGTGAGCATGAATTTGGCGGAAAGAATAATATCATTGGTAGAGCGGTAGATACTCGTTCTGTAACCGAAAAGGTGTTCCTCGGTGGTTCTTTCCAAAATTTCGGTTCCGCGAAGATACGTGCTTTCCGTCAGAACGGCGGAAATCTGAGAACCATAAGCGCCTGCATTCATATAAACCGCACCGCCGACCGTGCCGGGGATGCCGAAAGCAAATTCCAAACCGGAAAGTCCTTTTTTCGTTGCGGCAGCGGAAAGCCCCGTTAAAGAAGCACCGCATTCGGCGGTAACGCAAGTTCCGTCCCAATGGATGGAGCGCATGGCGGTCGTAAAGATCACAAGACCGTCAAAGCCTCGGTCCGAAAATACAATATTTGAAGCATTTCCGACGATGATGTATCGTATTTTATTTTCGCGGGCTTCCAAAATCAAAGCGGAAAGCTCGTTCCCGTTTTTTGGAAAAGCGGCATACGAAGCGAGTCCGCCGACTCTCATAGTGCTATATGAGGAAAGCGGTACGTTTTCTTTGACGATGGAACGGAAATTTGAAAAAAGTGTTGTCATGGCAACCTCCGTAATTGATTTCGTTTGATGAAACGGCTGTCCTGCAAATTCGGATTTTGTTCGGATGAAAAGCGTTTTGAAAAACGGGTACTTTTATATACTATACTTTATCATTATATCAAATTTTTTTGAAAAAAGATATAGTTTTTTAAAGATTTTTTAAACTTTTTCTTGACAAAATCAAAATGAAATGGTAAAATAAAAGTGTTCCAAACGGAACAGTTTTTTGAAAGGCGGGAGTGAAATGCTTTCTAATGCGGAAATTCTTCGGAAAACGGCAATTTTCAGGAATATGTCGCCGGAAACGGAGACTATTCTCGAAAATCTGAAAGAAAATGTGTTTTCGGCGGGAGAAAAAATCGTCGATGCGCAGGATTTTGAATCGTTTCGGGGACTTGGCGTTCTGCTTTCCGGAAAAGCTTATGTTTTTGGAAAAAACAGGGAAAAGGAAGTTCTTTTGAATCGGTTGGCTGAAGCTGACGTTTTTGGAGCGGCAACGGTTTTTTTCAGAGAAAAGGAAGCAGTCAGCACCGTATCGGCTAAAACAAAATGCCGTATCCTTTTCATAGAACGAAGCCTTTTGGAAAAAATAATGGAAAATGACTTTGCTGTTGCTTCGGCCTATATCGCATTTCTTTCCGAGAGAGTTTATTTTCTGAACCGTAAGATTATCGGATTTACGGCGAAAAGCGCAGACTGCGCACTCGCGGATTACGTGTTGCGCGCTGCGGATGAGAACGGTTTACTCACGGTCAATATGTCGAGAATTGCTTCCTCGCTGAATATCGGCAGAACGACGCTTTACCGCGTTCTGGAAATTTTGCGTGATGAAGGAGTGCTTGCTTATGACGGAAAGAAAATCCGGATTCTCGATCGGGAACTTCTGGAAAAGAGAAGCAAAGGATAGTACGGCAATGAATTTTTTGAAAAGAAAGGAAATGAAAAAATGAAAAAAATTTTGGCTTTGTTGCTTGCGGCAGTTATGGTGTTTGCGCTCGTTGCTTGCAACAATAACAACGATGACACCGAAAATGAAGACGTTACCGTCCGTGTGATGGCACTGAAAGGCCCTACCGGAATGGGCATGGTTCAGTTGATGGAAAACGATAAAAACGGAACCGCAAAAAATGATTACGATATCAAATTGGCGGCTGCGCCCGCAGAAGTTACTGCGGCAGTTATCGCAGGCACCGTGGACATTGCGGCAGTGCCCGTCAATCTTGCGGCAGTACTTTTCAATAAACCCGACGTAGATATCAGCTTTGCGGCTGTCAATACACTTGGCGTTCTCTATCTGATGGAAAACGGAAATACGATCAGCAGTCTTGACGACATCAAGGGTAAGAAGATTTACGCAACGGGACAGGGTGCAACTCCCCAGTATATTCTCGAAGCACTTTTGAAGAGAAACAATATCGATCCCGAAACGGATGTTGAAATCGAATATATTGCTGAACACGCAGAGCTTGCAACCAAGCTTGCAACCAACGATGCCGCAATCGGTCTTCTTCCTGAACCGCAGGTAACCGTTGCTCTGACAACTGCGAAAAAGAACGACAATAACGATTTGCGCATTGCGCTGAACATCACGGAAGAATGGGCGAAGCTCGGTAAAGGCGAACTCGTTCAGGGTTGCATCATCGTTTCCGACAAATTCAAGGAAGAACATCCCGAACAGCTTGCAAAGTTTATGGAAGAATATAAGGCTTCTACCGTTTACGTTGTGGAAAATCCCAAGGATGCTTCCGTTCTGATTGCTGAGCACGGCATCATTCCCCAGGCTCCTTTGGCGGAAAAAGCAATTCCGAACTGCAATATTTGCTGCATTGACGGAGAAACGGGCATTTCGTATATGAAGAACATTTTGGAAGTTCTTTATGCGGCAAATCCTTCTTCTGTCGGCGGAAAGCTTCCCACGGATGAATTTTATGGTAAATAACACCTGGAAAAAGCTTGCTCGCGCGGTTCTTTGCTTTGCGTTCTGGCTTTTGGTGTGGCAGATTTTTTCAATGGTGTTGGCGCGTCCCACGGTGTTGCCAACACCGTTTGCCGTTTTGCAAAAGCTTGGGGAACTGATGGGCACAAAAGCGTTTTATATGGATTGTTTGTATTCTTTGCTGCGTATTTTCGCGGGATTGATGCTCGGTATTTTGTCGGGAGTTCTCATCGCTTCTCTTTGCGCGGCGTTCGGACTTTTTGACGGTATTTTTTCCCCCGCGGTTTCCGTTATCAAAGCTACGCCGATTGCTTCTATCATCATTTTGATGCTTTTTATTCTGGAAAAAAGTTACGTTCCGATGGTTGCCGCTATGCTGATGTCTGTTCCGATTGTTTTTTCAAACGTCAGAAAAGGCATTTCTTCCGTTCCCGCGGAGCAAAAAGAAGTTGCGGACGTATATAATTTCGGTTTTGGAAAACGGTTAAAATATTGTATAATACCATCCGTATTGCCGTATTTTTCGGCGGCTTGCCGTTCTTCTCTCGGTCTTGCGTGGAAGGCAGGAATTGCGGCGGAGGTTATTTGTACGCCGAAATATTCTATCGGTCTCAATCTGAACGATGCAAAGATCTACCTGGAATCCGAAGCGCTTTACGCATGGACGATCGTTGTGGTAATTATGAGTGTTTTGATTGAAAAAGGCGTAATCTTTATTCTGGACCGTTTGGTCAGAAAAGGAGGATTGGCAAATGTTAAAACTCTCGAAGATTAAGAAAAAATTCGGGGAGAAGCAGGTGCTTTCCGAAGTTTCTCTTTCAGTGCAGAAGGGAGATTGCGCCATGATTTTCGGTATGTCGGGTTGCGGGAAGACCACGCTTTTACGTATTGCCGCCGGCTTGGAAAAACAGGATGGAGGCATGGTTGAAAAAGAGGGGAAGACTGCGTTTGTTTTTGCGGAAGCCAGACTTTTTCCGACTGCGACGGCATTGGAAAACATAACCATGGTTATGCGCGAGGACAAAAAAACGGCGAAGAAAAAAGCGATTGAAATTTTGCGCGCTTTCGGTTTGGAGAATGCGGCGGCGCTTTATCCGAGTGAACTTTCCACGGGAATGGCGGCAAGAGTTTCTTTGGCGCGCGCCGTTGCGTACGATGCGGACGTTTATCTGATGGACGAACCTTTCAAAAGTCTGGATGGCGAAATCAAGCAGTCGGTTGCGGGTTTTCTTCGCGAATTTTTTACAGATAAAACGGTTCTTATGATCAGCCATGATCAATCGGAAGCGAAATTGATGAATGCTTCGGTTTATTGGATGACGGACGGAAACGTTCAAAGAAAATCGGATGGCTTTTTTGAATCATTTCCCGTGAAATGAAAAAAACGGAAAATTGGACGGAATGCTTTGGGTATTCCGTTTTTTCGTTTTAAAAGAAACGTATGTGTTGTGATTTTCAACAAAAAAATCGCGTTGTGTGCTGAAAATATTGAATAAACCTTGCTTTTTTTATAAGATTCATATATAATTATTTTAGTCTATCTATGCCGTACGGAAAATGATGCCGTCGGCATTGTCCGACTTCTTTTTCACGGCATTCCCGTGAATGGAAAAGCGAAAGGATGAATATGTTACAATAAAACGAAAGGCAGGTAATTCTTATGTTCCAAAAAAAAGAATGTATCGCAATGCTTCTTGCGGGCGGTCAGGGAAGCCGACTTTATACGCTGACGGAAAAAACAGCGAAGCCGGCTGTTCCTTTCGGAGGAAAATACCGTATTATCGACTTCCCGATGTCGAACTGCGTGAATTCCGGCATTGATACGGTCGGTGTTCTGACACAGTATCAGCCTCTTGTTCTGAACGAATATATCGGTAACGGCGAGCCTTGGGATCTTGACCGTACGCGCGGAGGCGTAACGGTTCTTTCTCCTTACGAGGCAAAGGGCGGTAAGGACTGGTATCGCGGTACGGCCAATGCAATCTACCAGAATCTTACTTTCATTGAACGCTACGATCCCGAATATACGTTGATTTTGTCCGGTGACCATATCTATAAAATGGACTACAGCAAAATGCTTGATGAACACAAGAAAAACGGCGCGGATTGTACCATTGCCGTTCTTGAAGTTCCGATGGAGGAAGCGAGCCGTTTCGGTATTCTCAATACGGATGAAAATAATAAGATCGTTGAATTCGAAGAAAAACCGAAGTACCCGAAGAGCAATAAAGCTTCTATGGGTATTTACATATTCACAACAAAAGTTCTGAAAAAATATCTGATTGAAGACGAGGCAAATCCGGAATCATCCAATGACTTCGGAAAGAATATCATTCCGACCATGTTTGCGGATGGCTGCCCGATGTATACTTATGCATTCCAGGGTTACTGGAAAGATGTTGGTACGCTGACAAGCCTTTGGGAAGCGAATATGGATCTTCTCGGAAATCCTCCCGCTTTTGACCTTTATGACCGTAATTTCCGTATTTTCTACCGTCATGAAGCATATCCGCCGCACAGAATCGGCAAAGGTGCCTCGATTAAAAATTCCATGATTACCGAAGGTTGTGTGATCGATGGAACGGTTGAAAACTCCGTTTTGGCAAACGGTGTTATTGTGGAAAAAGGCGCGGTTGTCAAGGATTGCGTGATTATGAGCGATGTTCGTATTTGCGCGGGCGCAAAGCTGGAATATGCGATTATTGACAGCAATACCGTGATCGGTACAAACAGTGTGATCGGCGAAAGCAAGGATAAGCAGAAATTGCTTCTTGTCGGAGCGGAACTTACGTTCCCCGCAGACAGCAAGATCGATGGCGGTCTTATGATTGATTCCGCAAACATCAAAGACTATATTGCTTGAGGAGGTAATGGAAATGTCAGTAACAGGTATTATTTTTTCGAATCTGCACGATAATGAAATTTCGGAACTTACCAGAGTCCGTACCCTTGCATCCGTTCCTTTCGGATGTCGCTACCGTCTGATCGACTTCCCGCTTTCCAACATGGTAAACTCCAATATCAGCAATATCAACGTTATCACGCAGTATAATTACCATTCTTTGATGGATCACATCGGAAGCGGTAAGGACTGGGATCTCGCGCGCCGTTCGGGCGGTATTAAGATTCTCCCTCCCTACATCAATTCCGATGCCAGCATGAGAACCAATCTTTCAAACACCAGATTGGAAGCGCTCAAGAGCGTAGGTTATTCCATTGCGCAGATGACTTCCGATTATGTGGTTATGGCGGATTGCAACGTGATCTGCAATATTGATTTCAATGATGTGCTCAATGACCACATTGCAAACGGTGCCGACGTTACCATTGCGGTTAAGCGTATGAATCTTGATCGCGCAATGGCGAAGGCAAATACGCTTGTTTTCTCCAGCAAAGAGGGAAGAATCACAGACCTTCTCCCGAATCCTACCAACTACGAAGGTTATGCTGACGTCAGCCTGAATATCATTGTTTTGAATCGTAAGTATTTGCAGGAATTCGTTCTTGATTCTATTGCGCATGGTTATAGCAGCATTACGCGCGACGTATTCCTTAAGAGTTTGTATGCGAGAAACTTCCGTATTTACAGATACGAAGGTTATTTCGCTTGTATTTCTTCCTTTGACGATTACTTTACTTGCAATATGCAATTGATTAAGAACGAAGAGTTGTTTAACTCCTTCTTCGGCGTAGAGGAAAGACCGATCTTCACAAAGGTTCGCAATTCCGCACCGACATATTACAGTGAAGATTCCAAAGTGGAAAATTCTCTGATTGCCGACGGATGTGTCATTGAAGGAACGGTGGAAAACAGTATTCTGTTCCGCGGCGTCAAGGTCGGAAAAGGCGCTGTAGTCAAAAACAGCATTCTCTTCCAGGATACCATTATTTCCGAGGCTTCTTCCGTTGCCTATACAGTCTGCGATAAGAACGTTGTGATTCGGAATAACGTCAATATTTCCGGTCATACAACCTTGCCGCTTTATATTGATAGGGGAAGAATGGTTTGATCTGTAAGCCGTTTCGGCATATATCGTATGTGAGTGTTTTTCACTCACATACGATATGGAAGTAAGAGGTAAGGGGGAATGTAAAATTCATTGACTTTTACTTCTTGCTTCCAGAATAAAAAGAATATACAAAATCGGCGTTTTATCATTTTTTTGAATCAAATCAGAAAGGATAGGTCATTATATATGAATATGAAAAAAATATTGTATGCGGGCAGTGAGGTTATGCCCTTTGCGGCAACAGGCGGATTGGGAGACGTTCTTGGTTCTCTTCCCGCGGCTGTAAAACAAAAAAATCCCGAATGTGACGTTCGTGTGGTTATGCCGTATTACGGTCAGATCAAGCCGGAATGGCGAAAAAAGATGACTTATGTGAAGCACATGATGGTTCCGCTTGCTTGGCGTAAGCTTTATTGCGGTATTTATTCTTTGGAAAAAGACGGTGTAACCTTCTATTTTCTTGATAACGAATATTATTTCAGAAGAAGCAGTCTTTACGGTTGCTTTGATGATGCGGAAAGATTCGCTTTCTTCTCCGTTGCGGTTTTGGAACTGATGAGCGCGGTTGATTTCTATCCCGATGTTTTCCATGCAAACGATTGGCAGACAGCTCTCGCGGTAATCAAACTCAAAAGAAGCTATACGCTGATTCCCGAATATTTCCGCATTCGCGCCGTATATACCATTCATAACATCGAATATCAGGGTGTATACGAAATGGGACTTCTCGAAGACGTTTTCGATCTTGCCGGTTCCGATAATATGATCGTGGAATATGACGGTGCCTTGAATCTGACAAAAGGCGCGGTTGTTTGTGCGGATTACGTAACCACGGTAAGCCCGAATTACTCGAAAGAAATTCAGACGGAGGCATACGGTTGCGGTTTACAGAATATTCTTCGCCAGAATAAAGCCAAAATCGGCGGCATTGTCAACGGTATAGATTTGACTTACTACAATCCCGAAAACGATCCGGATCTTCCTTTTGCATATGACGCAGAGGATCTGACGGGTAAACAGAAAAACAAAGAAGCTATGCAGAAAAAATTCGGTCTGGACGTGGATCCCGATATTCCCGTCATCGCAATGATTTCCAGAATGGCTTCACACAAAGGCTTCGATCTTGTTCTTTCCGTATTCAACGAACTGATGAAGAGCGAAGTTCAGTTCATCTTGCTCGGAACGGGAGATAAGGCTTACGAAGATTTCTTTAAAAACATTGCAAAGCGTTATCCCGGCAGAGCTTCCATTAACCTTACATATGACCGCGCTCTTTCCAAATTGATTTATGCAGGTGCGGATATCTTCCTCATGCCTTCCAAGAGCGAGGCTTGCGGACTTTCTCAAATGATCGCTTCCCGATACGGCACCGTGCCGATCGTGCGTGAAACGGGCGGTCTTTACGATACCATTAAACCTTACGGTTTTGATGGAAGCGGTAACGGATTTACGTTTACCGCATATAATGCTCATGACATGCTCCATGTTATCCGCGAGGCAGAATTGCTTTATGAAGATACGGATAAGTGGACGGAGCTTGTTCAAAAAGTTATGAAGGTGGACTTCTCTTGGAATGCTTCCGCCGCAGAATATATTTCTTGCTACGAAAACCTGTTGAATTTCAAAGGCAGAAGATAAGCGGGCAACGCCCGCAGGAGATTGCTTGCCTATCCGATCTTTTTTCGTATCGAAACGCAGCGAAACGGCAAGGTCGAAGGCAGAGCAATCTTCGATGGCTGAAAAAAACGGGCAACGCCCGCAGGAGATTGCTTGCCTATCCGATCTTTTTTCGTATCGAAACGCAGCGAAACGGCAAGGTTGAAGACAGAGCAATCTTCAATGGCTGAAAAAAGCGGGCAATGCCCGCAGGAGATTGCTTGCCTATCCGATCTTTTTTCGTATCGAAACGCAGCGAAACGGCAAGGTTGAAGGCAGAGCAATCTTCGATGGCTGAAAAAAGCGGGCAATGCCCGCAGAAGGTTGCTTACCTGTCAATTTTTTGTTTCATGATACGAAAGAAAGATTGGCGGGAAGCAATTTTCCATGAAAAACAGGCAGTGTAGCGGCGCATACACTTTTACTCAGAAGGAGATCAAAACAATGGATCAGTTTAATGTAAACGGAAATTATACAGAGCAGGATATCAAGGAAATTCTGGAAAGTAAAATTTCCAGATACTTCGGTGTTCGTCCCGAAGAAGCAACCAAAACACAGGTTTATAAAGCAGTCATTCTTACGGTTAAGGATATGCTGACGGAAAAACGTTCCGCATACCGCCGTCTCGTTAAAAGAGACAAAGCAAAACGTGTTTATTATATGTGCATGGAATTTTTGATCGGTCCCTCCCTCAAAAACAATCTGCGCAATCTCGGCATTGAGGAAGCTTACGCAAAAGCAGTGAAAGCGCTCGGCTGTGATATCGACGAGCTTTACGAAGCGGAACCCAATCCCGGTCTCGGAAACGGCGGTCTCGGCAGACTTGCGGCTTGCTTTATGGACTCTCTTACAACCCTTGATTATCCTGCGACGGGATTTTCCCTGTGCTATGAATACGGTCTTTTCAAACAGAAGATTATAGAAGGAAACCAGGTTGAGTTGCCCGACATCTGGATGCCCGGTTCGGAAGGTTGGCTTGTTCCCAGAACAGACAAAACGTTTTCCGTTCGTTTCGGCGGAAGAGTTTGCGAGGAATGGGAAAACGGAAGACTGAACATCAACCACGTAGATTATGATGAAGTGCAGGCAGTTCCCTATGATATTATGATTTCCGGTTACGACAATACCGCTGTCAACAACCTTCGCCTTTGGAAGGCGCAGGATATTCAAAACTTCAATATGAAGCTCTTTACGCAAGGTCAGTATATGCAGGCTGTTGAGCACAACACCAACGCGGAAGCGCTGACGAAGATTCTTTATCCCTCCGATGACCACATGGAAGGAAAAATTCTCCGACTCAGCCAGCAGTATTTCCTTGTATCCGCTTCCTTGCAGAATATTATTGCAGACCATCTTGGCCAATACGGCACCCTTGCGAATTTCAGTGAAAAGAACTGCATCCATATCAATGATACGCATCCGGCACTCTGCATTCCCGAACTGATGAGAATTTTCATGGATACCTATTCTTTCTCTTGGGAAACTGCATGGGAAATGATCACGAAAGTGGTTTCTTACACAAACCATACCGTTATGCCCGAAGCGCTGGAATGCTGGAACGAAGATATTTTCCGTTTGCGTTTGCCCCGTATTCATAATATTGTTTGCGAGATCAACCGCCGTTTCTGCGCAGACCTTTGGAATCTGTATCCCGGCGACTGGGAAAGAATTTCACGTATGTCCATTATCGGAAACGGTCAGGTTCGCATGGCAAATCTCAGCGTTGTCGGTTCCCATACCGTCAACGGCGTTTCTCGCTTGCATTCTGATATTTTGAAGGCAACCGTATTCCACGATTTTTATAAAACAACCCCCGAAAAATTCACGAACGTAACCAACGGTATTGCACACAGACGTTGGCTTTGCTATTCCAATAAAGGTCTTGCGAATCTTTTGGATGAAACCATCGGAACAGATTACCGCAAAAATCCCGAAACTCTTGCGGAATTCAAAAATTATGCAAACGATGCCGCTGTCAACGATGCGGTTCGCGCAATCAAGCATCAGAATAAAGAAGCGTTTGCGGATTGGTTCTGCGCTCGCACAGGCGAAAAAATCGATACCCATTCCGTGTTTGACGTTCAGGTAAAGAGAATTCACGAATATAAACGCCAGCTTCTCAACGTTTTGAAGATCGTTGCTCTTTATGAAAATATCAAAGCAAATCCGAATGCGGATATCACACCTCAGACTTTCATCTTTGGCGGTAAAGCTGCGGCGGGCTATTATATGGCGAAAGATATTATCCGCTTGATCTGGAAACTTGGCAAAGAAATCGAAGCAGATCCCATTGCAAGAGAAAAAATCCGTGTTATCTTCCTTGAAGATTATAATGTAAGCACGGCGGAAATTCTGATGCCCGCAACCGATATTTCCGAACAGATCTCTCTTGCAGGTAAAGAAGCCAGCGGAACGGGCTGTATGAAGTTTATGATCAACGGCGCGATGACGGTAGGTACGCTTGACGGGGCGAACGTTGAAATGGCGGCTGCTGTCGGTAAAGACAACATCTATATTTTCGGTTTGACTGCGAAAGAAGTGGAAGAACTCTGGAGAAACGGTTATTCCGCAATCTCTTATTATTCCGCAGACCAGAAGCTCCGCTCAGTCATTGACCGTATTGCAAAAGGATTTGGCGGCGAAAGCTTTACAAATATTGCAAATTATTTTATCACGGGACATTACAATGTTGCGGACCCCTATATGTGTCTTGCTGATTTTGAATCTTATTACAGAACGTATCAGACTGCATTGGAGGACTATAAGAATCGCTCGGCATGGACTTCCAAAGCAATCGTTAATATTGCGGGAGCAGGTTATTTTGCTTCTGACCGTAGTATTCGCGAATATGCGGAAAACATTTGGAAAATGAAAAACGTAACGGAATAAGCGGCATACCGAGATTGGAAAAACGCACCGCTTTACCGCGATAGCTTGGCAAAGCTCTCAAAAACAAGAAGGAATGGGCATTATTATGGCGGGTTTTTCAAGATTCGGCGCCGTTTCCAAACGGCTTGAAGAAAAATTTATTGAAGGAAATTCCGTAACGGAGCATGGCGCTTTTGAACGCTCGGATACCGTGGAATTTCGAATCAGGGTCCCCGAATCCACGCTTGGCGCAACCATGGAAATCTTTTTTGATGAAACGGGAAAACGGAAACGTTTTCCCATGGAAAAGATTGGCGGAAAATATTCGGTTTCGCTGAATATGGCAAAATTGTGTGGTACGAAGAAGACGGGGCTCTTCTATTATAAATACCGTGTGCTGACGGAGATGGGATCGTTTGACATGAAGCGCAGAGAACACGATCTTATCGAAACCTATAACGCTTCCGACGAAGAAAAAGGTGATTTTCAGCTTTTGGTTTATGAAAAACGAAAAAATCCTCCTACGTGGCTTCACGGAGGTGTTTTCTATCAGATTTTTCCCGATCGCTTCTTTTCTGCGGGGGAGAATCCTGAAAAAGAAAACGCCGTTATGTGTCGGGATGTTAAAAAATTTCCCGATCATCTGCGCGTAAAAAAGAATAACGATAAAAATAATCTTTTTTTCGGCGGAGATCTGCAAGGTATCATTGCCAAGCTTGATTATTTGGAATCGCTTGGCGTGACTTGCCTCTATTTGAACCCGATTTTTGAATCTTCTTCCAATCACCGCTATAACACGGCGGATTATAGGCGGGTGGATTCCATGCTCGGTACGGAAGAAGATTTGAAAATGTTGATAGACCAAGCAAAAAAACGTGGAATCGGCATCGTTCTCGACGGTGTTTTCAACCATACGGGAAGTGACAGCGTTTATTTTAATAAAAATGCGAATTATCCTTGTATCGGTGCCATGCAGTCTGAAGAATCTCAATATGCTTCTTGGTATACGTTCAAGAAATATCCGGATTCTTACGAATCCTGGTGGGGGATCGAAACGCTTCCGCGCGTGAGATCCGATGAACCTACGTACAGACATTTTTTGTTCGGAAAAAACGGTATCGTACGGCATTATACCCGCCTTGGCATTGCAGGGTGGAGATTGGATGTTGCGGACGAGCTTTCCGATGATTTTCTGGCAGAGTTTTCGTCGACTGTGCGTGAAGAAAAGAGCGATGCCATCGTCATCGGAGAAGTTTGGGAGGATGCAACCAATAAAATTTCGTACGGAACAAGAAAGCATTATTTTCACGGCAGGGAATTGGATTCCGTGATGAATTATCCCGTGCAAAAAGCAATCATTGCGTATCTTGCGCAAGGAGATTTTGCTCTTATGCGCCGTACGCTGGAATCTATTTACAATCATTATCCGCCCGAAGCGGCAAATACCTTAATGAATCTTCTCGGTTCTCACGATACCGAAAGAATTTTGACTATGCTCGGTAATAGAGAAGTGGAAAAACTCCCTTATGAAAAACGAGCCGGTTACAAAATGTCGGCGGTGTCTCGTAAGCGCGCACTCGCTCTTTTACGTCTGGCGGTTTGTATTCAAATGACCGTTCCGGGTGTTCCGATGGTTTATTACGGAGATGAAGCGGGCATGGAGGGCTATAAAGATCCTTTCTGCCGATTGCCATTCCCGTGGGGGTCGGAAGATCGTTCTTTGACGGAATTCTATCGGAAGACCATTAAAACCAGAAAAAAAGAGGAACTTTTCAAAGAAGGTTCTTTTATGTTCGTTTATGCGGATGCGGATATTTTGTGTTACGAACGACGATTGAAAAATGAAAAAGTGGTTATCATTGTCAATCGCAGTGACGATGAGTATGAGGTAAAAACCGCTTGCGAAGGTAAAAATGTTTTCACGGAGGAAGTACAAACAACCTTTGCGCTGAAACAGCAATCTTTTTTGTGGATTCGTTTGCCCGATGCTTCGGATTATAGCGCCTTTGTGAAAATTTCCGGAGATCTGAAAAAATGAAACCGCTATGTAAATTGTTTGCTTACCTTTTACTTTGTTTGTTTCTTTTTTCCTGTACTCCTGAAACAGATTTTGTGATTCCTGCAGAGATATCAAAAACGGAATCTGAATATGAAACTGAATCGGGGATTTTTGTTATAATTAATAAAAATTCTTTTAAATATCATTTGGATCCCGATTGCATATATGTGTCCCGTATGTCCTTGGAAAACCGTTTGGAAATTACGGTTCCCGATACGAATTATCTGAAAGAGCACGATTATTCCGGCTGTTCAAGGTGCGCGGGAGAAAAATAAGAATGATCTGAATTTTGCCGGAAAAACTTGTTTGAGGCAAAACTGATATAAAAATAACGGAAAGGAAGGCTTTTCAAAATGATGAAAAAGGAATTTGCTTTTGGAGAAAAAATCGTTGGAATCACCGCGTATTCCGATCGTATCATCCGCGTATTTTGCGGTAAAAAAGATAGCGAATCGTTGTTTGACCGTTATAATCTGCTTGCAAAACCCGAAGATGATTGCGGCGCGGATATTGAAAACGGAGTCAGCGCGGGTGAACTCAGCGTTACATATGAAAACGGTAAGATTACGTTTAAGACAAACCGCGCAGAACGCGTGATTGATTTCAATAATTCCGAAGTGGATGAAGTTAAGGCGTATTTTAACAGTGAACTCGGAGGCATGCGCCCCGAACCGAAGCAGATTATTGGAGAAGACGCCAAACGCAGTTACGGAACCGTGGATTTTCAGCAGAATCCTAAGTATTTTACCGTAAAGGGAATTGAGGATGAGCTTTTCTACGGTGGCGGCGCGGCGAATACAGACAGACTTGTTCTGAATGGCAGAGCTTATTTGCAGCGTGTCGTATACCAGAGCAATGAAATGCCCGTTCCCTTTGTCATGACAAAGGCGGGATACGGCATCCTTTGCAATACGACTTGGTGGCACGGTATTGACGTTTGCAAAAAGAACGCGAATGAGATTCTTTGGTATCTGCCCGACGGCGATATCGACGTTACGATTTTTGCGGGAGATACGCTTGCTGAACTTTTGGAACGCTTTACTTATTTCACGGGCCGTCCCGCACTTCTTCCGAAATGGGCACATGGTCTGGCTTTCCTTGATCAGTATACTGCCGATCAGTACGAAGTTATGAGAAATGCGGCGCAGTTCCGCGCAGCGAAATTGCCTTGCGACTCTATCAGTCTGGAGCCCGGCTGGATGGAAAAACGTTACGATTTCTCCGTCAACAAAAAATGGAGTAACGGTCCGCGCGGTAAATTCCTGATTGAAGAATGGGCAAGAAGCAAGGAATACGGAAAAATCGATCCGAACTTCTTTACGGCGGCGCTTGCTCGCTACGGTTTCAAGCTTCATCTCTGGCTCTGCTGTCAGCATGACTTCACTGCGGAAGAAGAACGCAGAATCGGAAATGAAGTTGCTCCCGAAATTCCCGACTGGTTCGATCATCTCAAACAGTTTATGAATGACGGCGCTTCTTCCTTTAAGCTTGACCCTTGCCATACCGTTGACAATGCGGATGAAGGCAGAATTTATGCAAATGGTAAGGGCGACCCCGAAATGCACAACCTGATTCAGACGATTTTCATGCGTGATATGTATCGCGGCTCTTCTGAATATACGGGAAAACGTCCCATGCATCATTACTGTGGCGGTTATACGGGAACGGGTGCTTACGGTGCTTCCAATACGGGCGATAACGGCGGCGGTCTTTCTACTTTGGCATGGACGCTTAGCTGTGGTATGTCCGGTATTTCTAACCTGACTTGTGATATGGATATTTTCAAGAAGGATGGTTTACATTATTGCTTCTTTACCGCTTGGTGTCAGCTCAACAGCTGGTACGGTTTCTCTCATCCTTGGTGGGCGGGCGAAGAAATGGAACCCATTTTTGAATATTACGATAAACTTCGTTACCGTTTGCTTCCTTACATTTATTCCACTGCAATCACTGCAAATATGACGGGTATGCCCGTTTGCCGTTCCATGCCCCTCGTTTATGAAGAGGAAGGTTTGCAGGATTCTATCACGCAGTATATGTTCGGTGAAAACTTCCTCGTTGGTGCTTTCTCCGATGAAATCACACTTCCTGCGGGATATACGTGGATTGATTATTGGACCGGTAAGGTTTATGAAGGCGGTCAGACGCTCAAAGGCTTGATTCCCGAAAACCGCGGCGGATATCTCTTCGTTCGTGGCGGAGCGATCATTCCGACTGACGAACCCAGACAGCATACCGTTCCCGGTGATACCAAGCATATCATTCTTGAAATGTATCCGAACGGAGCTTCCTACTACGACTTCTATGAAGATGACGGCGAATCACTTGAATTCAAAGCAGGCAAACGTGCCGTTACAAGAATCTCCATGGTGGAAGCTGACGGTATCTGTAATATCGGCATCGGCGACCGTGAAGGCGAATTCAAGGGAATGGGTGAGCGTGTTTATACCGCCCGCGTATTTGCGGCGAATAAACCGCAATCTGTTACTGTTGGCGAAAACGAAGTTGAATTTACTTATGACGGTCAGTTTGTAACATTTGAACTTGGCGGTGAAAAAGAAGCTGCAATCGTATTTTAATATAAGGTAGTTATTTATATTATGTTGGAAATTTCAAAAACAAGCGTTATGAATATTGATAACGCAATTCGCGGAGCGAGAAACCCGATGAACAGTTGGGCAAGAAGCGATAGTTATTATGACGAAAACGGAGAATTTCATCTTGGCGAAGCGGATATCGTCTTTGGCGCAAAACTTTGCCGTGCGGGATCCGATCACAGAAAATTCATTCGGCAGATCTTTGTCAGCGTAGATATTTTAGCTCCGCTGTATTGGTGGAAGGAATTTGATACCTATAAGGTTGGTACGGTTGCCAATTCCACAAGCACTATGCATAAAATTCAAGCGAAAGCCTTCTCTCGTGATGATTTTTCACACGATCACATGAGTGAAGTTGCGCTTGCTTGTCTGGATTCAACGATTTCTTGCCTCGAAGAACGCAGACAGAAATTTTTGGAAACAAAGGATAAGTCGTATTGGTATGATATGATTCAGTTGTTGCCTTCCAGTTATAATCAACTGCGCACGGTTACGATGAATTATGAAAATCTGATGAATATCTATTATGCAAGAAGATTTCATAAACTTGATGAATGGCATGTTGTTTGCGATTGGATCGAATCGCTTCCGTATGCAAAAGAGTTTATTCTTGAGGCAAAAGAATAAGGGTTGACGAAAAATCGAAATTCATATTGCGGTTTTCCGCTTTGTGAATTTCGATTTTGTTTTTGTTTGGAAAGAAAGAGGTATTAAAAATGGAAACGAAAATAACACCGGAAGAATATAAGGCGTTTACAGCCGCTACGAAAGAAAAACGAATTGAATGGTTTCGTGATGCGCGTTTTGGATTGTTTATTCATTACGGACTTTTTTCTTCTTACGGCATGGGCGAATGGGCACAGGTGTGGGAAAACATCAAAATTTCAGATTATGAAAAATTCGCAGCCGATTTTTGTCCTCGTGAGGGTTGCACCGATGAATGGTGTCGTCTTGCAAAAGAGATGGGAGCGAAATATGCGGTTCTGACGACACGCCATCATGAAGGATTTTCTCTTTGGGATTCCAAAGTCAATCCGTTTAACTCCGTGAATTACGGACCGCACAGAGATATTGTCCGTGAATTTACGGATTCCTGCCGAAAATACGGCTTGAAAATCGGCTTGTATTCTTCTTTGATGGATTGGCATCATCCCGACGGATGGAAGTGCATGACAGACGAAGATGCGCGCTTGCGTTTCACAAAATACATTGAAGATTTGAATACCGAGCTTTTGAGTAATTACGGAAAGATTGACATTTTGTGGTACGATATGCCGTGGCCGAGAATGAGTTCGAAGAATTGGGACTCCGTCGGCAGAAATTACAGACTCCGTCAGCTCCAGCCCGATCTTCTGATCAATAACAGAAGCCGTATGGCAGAAGATTTTTTCACACCCGAGGATGCGCTTAATGCTGAAGAAAATGCCGATTGGGAAGCTTGCATGACCTTCAACGGCATTTCGTGGGGGTATATTGACGAAGAACAAGTCAAGCCGTATTCTTATACCGCAAACGAAATTGTTCGTATGCTTCGTAAATGTTCGGCGTTGGGCGGAAATTTGCTTCTCAATATCGGGCCGAAAGCAGACGGCAGCGTTCCTGCGGAAGCGGTTGAGCCTTTGAAAAAGGTCGGTAAGTGGCTTGCTCTCAATGGGGAAGCGGCTTACGGTAAAAAAATGAAAGTTCCGGGATGGACCTGCGGCGCCAATAACGTCAGCCATTGCACGGCTTCCGCAGACGGAAAAACGGTATACGTCTGGAATTATATCTGGCCTGCTTCGGGTACGATGATATATGGCGGTTACCGCAATGCGCCGAAAAAGATTTCACTTCTTTCAACAGGGGAAAATGTTGCATTCGAAAAGGATGGTCACAGATTGATTTTGAAAAATCTGCCGAAAACCAATCCCGATCAAACGATCGGAATTCCTGTGATTAAAATGGAATTTGATGAGCCGTTTGATTATTGTTACGGAAGTTATTATCCGCAGGTTCATGAAGGCGTAGATAAGTCTGAAGGAATCGGCAATCAGTAATTTAATTATCATAAAATGAAAAAATCCATAGATTTCAAAGCTTTGCTCGGGAATCTGTGGATTTTTATTTTAACGTGAGTTCGATGGAAAGATAAATGATTGTTTACGGGTTTGTCTGTTGCCGAAAGATGGGGGTTAGTTAGCCTTCCCTTGCGAGGTCACTGATTCTTGAATCAGTAGGGACACATTTATGGTGGATGAGTAGTTGTTTTGCTTCGCAAAAGTGCAAAATATTTT